>CAMNFV010000160.1 GCA_946537515.1 uncultured Ruminococcus sp.
CGGGCAAATTCGCTGTAATGCCGTCTTGCATTTTTCGGCATATTTCGTTATAATTATAGTATAGCATAGTACAGGAACCGGATAATTGGACAGCGTTTTCCATGTCTGGTTTTTTGTTTTTGATGCGCGGAAGGAGGCTGCTGCATGAAAGCATTGGAGGAGAGAATCCTTGCAGAGGGCAAGATCTTGCCCGGACCTGTCCTGAAAGTCTCGTCGTTTTTGAATCATCAGATGGATCCTGACCTGATGATGGTGCTCGGTGCGGAGATCGCGCAGCGCTTTCAGGCCGAGCATGTGACAAAGATCCTGACGATCGAATCATCCGGCATTGCGATCGCGATCGCGGCCGGTGCGCATATGCATGTCCCGGTATTATTCGCGAAAAAACATCGCACCAGCAATGTTTCCGGCGTTTTGTATCAGACGCTTGTCCATTCATATACCCACGGAACGGATTACACCGTCGTCGTGGAGCGTGAATTTCTCAAAGATTCGGACAGAGTGCTGATCGTGGACGATTTCCTCGCAAACGGCGCTGCGGTTGAGGGACTCTGTGATCTGATCCGGCAGGCAAGTGCGACGACCGTCGGCGCTGCGATTGCGATCGAAAAGGGATTTCAGGAGGGCGGCAAAAAGCTTCGTGATGCCGGAATGCGGGTGGAATCGCTCGCGATTGTCGATCAGATGGATGAGAACGGCATCCGTTTCCGTCAGGCATAATTCTGTGTACCGGCAGCGGCAAAGTATCTGCTGCTGCAAAGAATGATAATGAGAAAGAGGCGTTTCAAATGAACAGAAAAATGATCCGAATGACATCTGCAATGCTCGCCGGCGCGCTTTGTATGGGCCTTGCATCCTGCGGAGATCCCGGCAATGGCGGCGAAACAACCCAGAGCTCGATCAAGGTCGGCCTGATCTGTCTGCATGATGAGAATTCAACCTACGATCTGAATTTTCTGAAGGCAATGGATGAGGCGAAAAAGCAGCTCGGTCTTTCCGATGACCAGGTTATCATCAAGAAGAATATTCCGGAGTCGAATGACTGCAAGGAAGCTGCTGCCGATCTGGCTGACCGCGGCTGCAACATCATTTTTGCGGATTCCTTCGGCCATGAGCCCTATCTGCTTGAGGCAGCCGATGCTTATCCGGATGTGCAGTTCTGCCACGCAACCGGCACCATGGCGCATACCGAGAATAAGGAGAATTTCCATGATGCATTTGCCTCGATCTATCAGGGCAGATATCTTGCAGGTATCGCAGCAGGCATGAAGCTCAATGAGATGATTGACGCGGGCAAGATCAAGCCGGAAGAAGCCGTAATGGGCTACGTCGGCGCCTATACCTATGCAGAGGTTATTTCGGGCTATACTTCGTTCTATCTCGGCGCAAAGTCTGTCTGCCCGAGCGCAACCATGAAGGTCAATTTCACCGGTTCATGGTATGATGAAACGGCTGAAAAGGAAGCTGCTACAACGCTTCTCAGCCAGGATTGCGTGCTGATTTCCCAGCATGCGGATTCCATGGGCGCACCGACCGCCTGCGAGAATGCCGGTGTTCCGAATGTCTCCTATAACGGTTCGACCAAGGATGCCTGCCCGAATACCTTTATCGTTTCTTCGCGGATCGACTGGACGCCTTACTATGTTTACGCGATCAACTGCGTGCTGAACGGCGAGGCAATCAAGGTGGACTGGACCGGTGATCTTTCCACGGGCTCTGTTGTCCTGACCGAAGTAAATGAGCAGGCAGCTGCTGCCGGTACGCAGGCCGCAATCGACGAGGCTGCTGCGAAGCTCAAGAGCGGTGAACTGCATGTATTTGATACATCGACATTTACGGTTGACGGCAAGGAGCTGACTTCCTATCAGGCTGATGTCGATACCGATCCGGAATACACACCGGATACCGAGGTCATCAAGGACGGTTATTTCCACGAATCCGAGTACCGTTCTGCACCGTATTTCGATCTGAATATTGACGGTATCACGACACTCAATGTCATGTATTGATCGCATTCTGTAACTTACCACAGGCGGGGCACTCCAATTTGTCCCGCCTGCATTTGTTCACAGGCAGCGCGGTGAATGACTGCCTGAAAAGGAGATTTTGGTATGGATGAGGCAAAACAGAGCGCTCCCGTTCAGAAAGAGGATGTGCCTGCGATCCGACTGGCGCATATCACGAAACGCTTTGGCAGCGTCGTTGCAAATGACGATGTCAGCCTGAGCGTCCGGCACGGCGAGATCCTTTCCGTTCTCGGTGAAAACGGCAGCGGCAAAACGACACTCATGAATATCATTGCGGGAATCTATTATCCGGATCACGGTCAGGTATTTGTAGACGGTAAGGAAGTCGTAATCCGTTCGCCGAAGGATGCATTTCGCTATCAGATCGGCATGGTTCATCAGCATTTCAAACTGGTCGATGTCTTTTCTGCGACCGAAAATATTGTGCTCGGCCTTGAAGATGAGGGCAGATTCAGTCTGCGCAAGGCTGCAAAGCGTGTCCGTGAGATCAGCGAACAATATGGCTTCGATCTGGATCCCGATAAGAAGATCTATGAGATGTCCGTATCGGAGAAGCAGACCGTTGAGATCATCAAGGTGCTTTACCGCGGCGCGGATATCCTGATTCTTGATGAGCCGACTGCGGTTCTGACGCCGCAGGAGACCGAAAAGCTGTTTACGATTCTGCGCAGGATGCGTGACAGCGGCAAGGCGATCATCATCATCACGCATAAGCTGCATGAAGTGCTGTCGCTGTCGGATGAGGTCGCGGTACTCTGCAAGGGTAAGTATGTCGGAACCGTTCAGACCGCGGAAACCAATGAAAGCGCCCTGACCGAAATGATGGTCGGCAAAAAGGTCACGCTGGATATTGACCGCTCCGAGCCGAAGGATCCGGTTGACCGCCTGACAGTTGAGGATATCACATGCAGGAACCGTGAGGGCACGGAGCTTCTGCGGCATGTCAGCTTTACGGCGCGGTCGGGTGAGATTCTCGGCATCGCGGGCATTGCGGGCAGCGGACAGCGTGAACTGCTTGAAGCAATCGCCGGTTTACAGCATGTCAACGGCAAGATACTCTATCACAATCCGAAGACCGGTCAGGTCGATGATCTGCGGGATAAATCGCCGCTGGAGATCCGGGAGCTCGGTGTCCGGTTATCATTTGTGCCGGAGGACCGTCTGGGTATGGGACTCGTCGGCAATATGGATATTGTGGATAACATCATGCTTCGCAGTTATAAAAAGGGCAAATCTGTTTTTCTAGAACGGAAAAATCCGCGCTCGCTGGCCGAGAAGATTATCAAGGATCTCGAAGTAGCAACGCCGAGTGCGAATACGCCCGTGCGCAGACTCTCCGGCGGAAATGTGCAGAAGGTGCTTGTCGGGCGTGAGATTGCCGCCTCTCCGACGGTACTCATGGCTGCATATCCGGTGCGCGGACTTGATATCAACGCATCCTTCACGATTTATAATCTGCTCAATCAGCAGAAAGAAAACGGTGTTGCCGTGATTTTTGTCGGTGAGGATCTGGATGTGCTGCTGGCACTCTGTGACCGGATTATGGTCATCAGCTCCGGCAGTATCTCGGGCATCGTCGATGCCCGGACTGCGACAAAGGAAGAAGTCGGCCTGCTGATGACGAAAAATTCTGCGGATGCCTATGCACATACCGCTGCGGAAGGAGGGGATGCCTGATGGCGCAGACACAAACAACGAAAGAGCCGCTGTTCCATATCGCAAAGCGGGACAGCATTGTCTGGTGGAAGGCATGGGGCATTCGTACCGCCGCGATTCTGATTGCGCTGATTGTCAGCGGACTCGTATCATTCCTGCTGACAAAGGAAAACCCGCTGCGCATTTATGCGACGATGATCGACGGTGCATTCGGCACAAAACGCCGTATCTGGGGACTTGTACAGGAGCTCGCCATGCTGCTCTGCGTCTCGCTCGCTGTGACGCCTGCCTTCAAGATGCGATTCTGGAATATCGGCGCGGAAGGGCAGGTGCTGATCGGCGGACTGGCATCGGCGGCCTGCATGATCCTGTTTGGTGAGTCGATCCCGTCGCCGCTTCTGCTTCTGATTATGATTATTGCAAGCGTGGCGGCCGGCGCGATCTGGGCGCTGATCCCTGCATTTTTCCGCGCCAACTGGCAGACCAATGAGACATTGTTCACGCTGATGATGAACTATATTGCGATTCAGCTGGTATCATTCTTCGTCTATAAATGGTCGGTACCGAAGGGCTCGGGGCAGGTCGGCGTCATTAACCGGACAAGCCATGCGGGCTGGCTGCCGTCGCTTGGCGGGCACGATTATCTGCTCAATATCATCATTGTGCTGCTCATTACAGTTGCAATGTATGTTTATCTGAAATACAGCAAGCAGGGCTATGAGATTACCGTTGTCGGTGAAAGTGAAAATACGGCGCGCTATATCGGTATCCCGGTGAAAAAGGTCATCCTGCGCACAATGCTGATCTCCGGCGCAGTCTGCGGCATGGCAGGTCTGCTGCTGATTGCCGGAACGGATCACACGATCTCTCGTGATTCGGCAGGCGGCAGAGGATTCACCGCGATCATGGTCTCGTGGCTTGCAAAGTTCAATCCGGTTTATATGATTCTGACGTCCTTCCTGATTGTCTTTCTGGAGAAGGGCGCGACCGAGATTTCCACAGCATTCGGCCTGAATGCATCCTTCTCGGAGATCATCACGGGTATTATTATCTTCTTTATCATCGGCTGTGAGTTCTTTATTCAGTACACGGTCAAATTCCGGGAAAAGGAGGCGGCGAAATGATGCTGGCAGGTTTTTTGCAGCGTGCGATCATGCAGGGGATCCCGCTGCTTTACGGTTCGACCGGTGAGATTCTGACGGAGAAATCCGGACATCTGAATCTTGGCATTCCCGGTATCATGTATATGGGCGGTATCGGCGGTGTGATCGGTGCATTCCTCTATGAGCAGAATGCGGCAGCGCTGAACCCGGTACTTGCGGTGTTGATTCCGCTGGTATGCTCGATGCTCGGCTCGCTGCTGATGGGACTGATTTACTGCTTCCTGACGGTGACGCTGCGTGCGAATCAGAATGTCACAGGCCTTGCGCTGACGACATTCGGCGTGGGCTTCGGCAATTTCTTCGGCGGTTCGCTTGCTAAGCTGACGGGCAGCGATATCCCGTCTATCAATCTGACAGCGACCAGCAGTTATTTCCGGACTTCTCTGCCGTTTGCAAACGATCTGGGCTGGTTCGGGCAGATCTTTCTCTCGCACAGTTTTCTGGCTTATGCAGCGGTGATCATCGCGCTTGCGTCATCGTTTATCCTCTCGCATACGCGTGTCGGTCTGCATCTGCGTGCAGTCGGTGAGAATCCTGCAACTGCCGATGCAGCCGGTATCAACGTCGGAAAATATAAGTATTTTGCGACCTGTATCGGCAGCGTGATTGCCGGACTCGGCGGCCTCTATTATGTCATGGACTATGCGAACGGTGTCTGGTCGAATGACGGCTTCGGCGACCGCGGATGGCTCGCGATCGCGCTGGTTATTTTCGCTGTATGGCGCCCGAATATCAGCATTCTCGGCTCGATCCTGTTCGGCGGTCTGTATATTGTCCATAACTACATCCGTGATCTGGATGTCAGCGGACAGGAGCTCTTTAAAATGCTGCCGTATGTCGTGACGATCCTGTTCCTGATCGTGATCAGCATCCGCAGCAAGCGTGAGGCGCAGCCGCCTTCGCATCTCGGCTTGCCGTATTTCCGCGAAGAACGATAAAAAAATCCGCGGGACTCTTGATTCGGAGTCTCGCGGATTTTTATATATGAATTATGATTTGTCGGAAGATTCGAGATACTTATAGCAGACAGCTGCAAGTGCTGCACCAGCGAGCGGGCCGACGATGAAAACCCAGAGGCTTGCGATCGGAGCCGTATTGCCTGCGAACAGCGCAACGAGTGCCGGGCCGAAGCTGCGGGCAGGGTTGACGGAAGTACCGGTCAGGCCGATGCCGAGGATGTGAACAAGCACGAGCGTAAAGCCGATGACAATGCCGCCGAAAGAGCCGTGATTTGCCTTCTTCGAGGTGACACCGAGAATCGTGAGCACGAAGATGAAGGTCAGCAGACACTCCACAAGCAGACCGGCGATTGCGCTGCCGTTGACACCGGCGAGGCCGTTCGTACCAAAACCGCCGGTCTGATCGACAACGCCGCCGAGCGACCAGATCAGAGCCAGAACACCGGAACCGGCGAATGCACCGAGGCATTGTGCGACGACATAGCCGACAAATTCTTTCGCGGTCATGCCGCCGGACATCAGTACGCCGAGCGATACAGCCGGGTTGATATGACATCCGGAGATGTTGCCGACGCAATATGCCATGCCGACGATCGTCAGACCAAATGCAAACGCGGTCAGGATATAACCGCAGCCGTTTGCAGCGTCGCATCCGACCAGCATAGCCGTTCCGCAGCCGATCAGGACAAGGGTGAATGTGCCGATAAATTCAGCGATGTACTTTTTCATAGGAACCATCCTTTCTTTTGCGGCAGATGATTTCTGCATACCGGTTCTGCCGGTTCCGGTATCCATCGCAGGCAAGTTTCCTGCATTTATATATCTATTATAACACATCACAGCGCAAATATCAATAGGAAATCAGTAATGAAAAATGCGGTATCACTTCGCGTTATTTATATAATAGCTGGATGAGGCAGCGTTTTTTCTGTATCTTCCGAAGCAATCTCATCTTGCATTTCACATGATAATATGCTATTATGATAGCTGCATATCGCGGTAAAGCAGCAATAGTCAAATATCGTGCTGTATCGCCAAAAACAGACCGGACAGACAAATCAGTATATCCAGATTAAATGTGGTTTTCAGCCAATTAGTTGACCAA
>CAMNFV010000161.1 GCA_946537515.1 uncultured Ruminococcus sp.
GCCAGCGGAATTCCCGGAATTCCGCCGCCGGTGCCGATGTCAATGACTGATGCGCCGTCGGGAAACCCGTTCGAAATGTACGCAGAATCGAGGAAATGCCGACACCAGATATCTGAATTTCCATGCACGGCAGTAACATTCTGAACACGCGACTCATCGGTAAGCATTTGTGCATACCGGTTCAATTTTTCATAACTTTCCATTGAAAGCGGAAGATGATACCGCGAAAACAGCGATGCACAAGCCGTAAAATCCATCTCAGCCATGATACCCACCCGCTTTCAGATAGGTCATGAGGATTGCAACATCCGCCGGCGAAACGCCGGAAATTGCAGAAGCCTGTGCCAGATGTTCCGGACGGCGTATCCCGAGCTTTTCTGCTGCCTCAGAGGAAAGCCCGTGAACCGCGGCATAGTCAAGATCAAGCGGCAGCCGGACATGCTCCAGCTCAGCCAGATGACTATTTTGCTGATTCTGACGCTCAATATATTGCGCATACCGAATCTGATTGCCGACCTCATCCGCTTCTGCATCGCTCAGCGAAAACGGCAACTCAAGCACCGTGCTCAGCGCCCGGAAATCCGACTGCGGACGGCGGAGCAGCGTTTCGAGCTTTGTTGTCTGCGTGATCGGTGTTGTACCGAGTTTTGCAAGCGTTTCATTCACCTGTCCGGGTGTGACGGACAGTTTTTGTATTTGTTCAATCGCATCATGGATATGCTGCATTTTTTCTTCAAACACATTCCATCTCATGTCAGAGATCAGGCCGTATCTGCGACCGATCGGTGTCAGCCGTGCATCTGCATTTGCATGCCGCAAAGACAGTCGGTATTCACTCCGCGCTGTCATCATACGATACGGGTCATCTGTTCCTTTCGTGACAAGATCGTCGATCAGCGTTCCGATATATGAGCTTTTACGTTCCAGTTCTAGCGGGCGCTCATTCAAAACATACGCAGATGCGTTAATTCCGGCAATCAAGCCCTGTGCAGCGGCTTCCTCATATCCAGATGTACCGTTAAACTGCCCGGCAGAAAACAGCCCGTGAAAATCGCGAAAAGCCAATGAATGCAGCAGACAAAGCGGGTTGATACAGTCATATTCAATCGCATAAGCCGAACGCATGATCTCAATATGCTCAAATCCGCGAACAGAACGATACATCTGAACCTGCACATACTCCGGCAATGAAGTGCTGAAGCCCTGCAAATACATTTCCTCTGAGTCGATTCCGGTCGGTTCAACAAAAATCTGATGCTTCTCGCGTTCGGCAAATCTGACCACTTTGTCCTCGATAGACGGACAGTATCTCGGCCCAACACCATGAATCACGCCGCCGTAAAGCGGTGATTCTCCAAGATTTTCACGGATAATCCGATGCGTTTCAGCATTCGTATTCGCAATATAACAGATTGCATCATTCCGCACGCTTCCCCTCTCCGCCATAAATGAGAACGGCTGCGGATTCGGATCACCAAACTGCGGCTGAAGCAGAGTGTAGTCAATACTGCGGCGATGCACCCGGCAAGGCGTTCCGGTTTTGAACCTGCGCAGACTGACGCCATGTTTCGCTAGATTTTCGGATAAATACGGTGCCGGCAGGCAGGAATCCGGGCCGCTCTCACGGCTTCGCTTTCCGATATAAACCCGGCCATTCAAAAATGTACCGGCGCAGATCACAGCGGCTTTGCAAAGGTACACACCGCCAAAGCTGTTCATAACGCCCTTTACTTCATTCGTCTCGCTTATCAATATATCGACGATCTCCGCCTGAATCACATACAGATTCCTCGTATTTTCTACGATTTTCTTCGTGTGTATGTGGTACATTGCTCGATCGGCCTGCGCGCGAGGGCTGTGAACAGAAACGCCTTTACTCAAATTCAGCATGCGCATTTGAATGCAGCATGCATCACCGGCCTCGCCCATAACGCCGCCAAGTGCATCAATTTCCCGTACCAGATGTCCCTTTGCGCTGCCGCCGATTGACGGATTGCACGGCATATTGCCGATCTGATCCACTGATATGGTGAACAGAGCCGTTTTGCATCCCCGTTTTGCGGAAGCAACCGCTGCTTCAATCCCCGCATGACCGGCTCCGATCACTGCAACATCAAATTCGCCCAGAATATTCATCTTATCCCCTCTCTTGTTCCATGTGGAACACCAAACTCGCTGTTCCATGTGAAACAGATAGAAATGTTCCATGTGGAACAAATCACCATCCAGTAAATTGTTCCACATGGAACATCATTTTCCAACGCAAAATCTTGAAAACACACCGTCGATCGTTGCCTGTGTGACGTCCTTGCCTTCAATCTCGGATAAGCGCTTCGCAGCCAGTTCCAGATCAACGGAAAGAAAATCCGGCTCAGCGCCGTCCTCAAGCAGTGAAATCGCATGATCCAAATGCTGCTGCGATTCTGACAGCAAAGCAAACTGACGTTCATTCATCGCAACAGGCTGACCGATCTCCGCCTGTGGGAACAACTCCCGGAGAGCAGCATCGAACCCGCTTAAGTGCTCATCCAAGAGTGCAGAACAGCAGATCACCGGACAGTCAAGCGCAGGCGGGTCAGCGGCATCAAGATCAGTTTTGTTCCAGAGAACCAGCAGCTTTCTGCCCCGACATTTTTGCATCATCGTGTAGTCATCCTCTGTGATCCCTACTGACGCATCAATGACATAAATGACCAGGTCGCCGCATTCCAGTTCATGCATTGCCTGCTCAATGCCGATCGTTTCAATGACATTTGCAGTCTCCCGAATTCCAGCGGTATCAGACAAAATCAGCGTATAATCGCCGATTTTCACATGTTCTGTCACAACATCACGGGTGGTTCCTGCAATATCCGTCACAATACTGCGATTCATGCCGCACAAGCGATTCATCACAGATGACTTGCCGGCGTTCGGCAGTCCAAGGAGCACTGTCCGAATTCCGGCACGCAGAATCAGGCCGTCCTGATAATGGGCAGTCATAGCGTTCAGTTTGTCACGAATTTCACGGATCTGTGCGGATAATCGGGACTGCTCAAGCTCCGGCGGAAACTCCTCCGCATCATCCAGCCAATATGCAAGCGCTGATAAAATACCGGTCAGCGCATCTGACACATCGCGCATCTGCTTCGCAAGCCGTCCATCCTTTGCGAGATTCGCCTGCCGCAGAGCAGTGCGGCCGTCTGCTTCGATCACATCCATGACAGCTTCGGCCTGCGAGAGTGACAGTTTTCCGTTCAGAAATGCGCGTTTTGTGAATTCTCCGGGCGGTGCAGGCTCAGCACCGTGACGCAGAAGAATATGTAAAATTAGATTTGTTAAATATATTCCGCCATGACAGGTAATCTCAACGGTATCCTCACCGGTATAGCTGTGCGGCGCACGAAACAGTGTTAAAACAACATCATCCACACGCTCACCGCTGTCCGAAATTGTCCCATAAGCGCACGTATATCCGCGCATTTCCGTCACTTTTATTCCGTTAAACGCAGCAAAAATCTGATCTGCGATTTGGATAGAATTCTCGCCGGTCATCCGGATCATTGCAATGCCGCCCGGTGCCTGCGGTGTTGAGATCGCTGCTATTGTTTTCATATTTACTCCAAAGAAAACGGGCAGCAAAGCCGCCCGTTCCGTTATCAGAAATCAATCTTGCCGTAAACGCCCGCATTGAGCGCGTCCTCGGGCTTCGGACGCTTGTAGTCCTTCTCAAAGCTCGTGGAAAGATCGAGCTTTCTCGGCCCCTCACCGGACGGTCTGCGCTCACGGCGATCCCGGTCATTCCGTCGGCCGCCGCGTCCGCCTTTACGGTCGCCTCTGTCACCGCGGTCAAATTTTCCGCCGCCGCTGCGGAAGCTGCGCGCATTCTTATCGTCGCGCTTATAAGCCGGAGCAGAATCATTCGTAATGATGACCTTGCGGTTCGGCTCCTCGCCGGTCGAATGGGACGAAACACCCTCGATCTCGGTCACGGCAGAGTGAATAATGCGGCGCTCATACGGATTCATCGGCTCGAGTGCAATGCTTCTGCCGGTGCGAAGAACGCTTTTGCTGATGCGCTGCGCGAGCTCCTGAAGCGCCTTTCTGCGTTTTTCGCGATAACCGCAGGTGTCGATCGTCAGTCTCACATATTCACGGTCGCCGCGGTTTGCGATCATCGAGGTCAGGTATTGCAGTGCATCGAGCGTATCGCCGCGTCTGCCGATCAGCGAGCCGGCGTTTTCACCGGTCAGTTCAAAGGAAATACCGTTTTCCAGTCTCCCCTCGCATTTCACGCCGGGGGCGAGCTTGTCAAGAATCTGCTCCAGATACGCGGCACCTGCCTGCATCTTCTCAAGCAGAACTTCAGGAGAAATCTCAGATTTTTCGTCATTTTCAGCGTTTGCATCCATTGTCTCGGCAGCAGGCTCGGGCACTGCGGGGGCAGGCGCCTCAACAGGCTCGGCTGTCATCACGGGCTCGGCAGCATCCTCCGTTTCCGGCTCATCTGCGGCAGCAGGCGTATAGCTTGCCTCGATCCGGTACTCATCTTTCTTGCCGAACAACCCGCCGAGCAGGGAGCGCTTTGGCTCCTCCAGCACCTTGACGGAAACCTCAGAAGCAGGCGCACCGAAAGCATCAGCGGCCTTCTGCTTTGCCTCATCGAGCGTCGGTGCGGTAAAGATTCCGGTCATATCAATTCAGCTCCTTTCAGTTACGTACTTATTTCGGAAAATCATGCATCTTCGTCAGAATCGCTGCTTTCCGGTACGTCATCACCATATTTCAAAGCAGCGCGCTTTCTCGCCGCTTCAATCAGCTTTTTCTCATATTCGGCACGCTCCTTGCGGCTCATGCCGTCATCACCGTCCGCATAGCGGGTGCGGTTGCTCTCACCGCTGCGCCCCTGCTGCTCTGCCTGATACTGTGCAGACTGTTCCATCATGCGCTGCATCCAGGTCGGTCCCTTTGCGAGCTGCTTTGCTTTTTCCTTCTCGTTGATCTTCGTGAGGCGCTCACCGGAGAGATAGCGATAGAGCAGCACAGTCACGATAAGGCTCAGCACACCGTTGACCAGCCAGTACCAGCTCAGACCGGCCGGAACGCTCAGACCGATCCAGATGGTCATAATCGGCGAAAGGTAGACCATCGCGGTCATGCAGCCGTTGTTTGAGGGGTTGTCAGGATTCGATTTTCTGCTGTGAGCCTGTGTGATAAACGAGCTCACGAGCTGCACCAGCGCTGCGAGGATCGGGAGCATCAGCAGAAGGATCCACGTTGTTGTCCAGCCGCCCTCCGGGTGCAGCGACGGCACACCGGTCAGGTCGAAGCCGAAGATCTTGACGTTGAAGTCCTTGATCTTGTCATAAAAGCCCTCGATACCGCTGAAAATTTCCGGCTGATTGCGGTATTTCAGCAGAATCAGCTCCGGACGGCTTGACAGATATTTTTCCTCGAGATGATTGTTCTCGAGCCATTTTTTCAGTGCATCCGAAGCTTTGCTGATCGTATCACTGTCGATGCGGAGAATGAACTTCAGCGGCTGCATCACAACGCGGTAAACGCCGAGCAGGATAAACATTGTGAGGAAGGTGCCAAGGCATCCGCCGCTGGGGTTCACGCCTTCTGCGGCATAGAGCTTATTCTGCTCCTCCTGGAACCGCTGCTGATTATTGGCAAAGGACTTCTTCAGCTTTTGAACCTGCGGTGCCAGAAGGCCGATCCGCGCCTGATTGACCTGCATTTTGTAGGTGCTTGGCAATGTCAGCAGCTTAATGAAGATCGTAAACAACAGAATCGAAAGGCCGTAGTTATGAACGACCTGATAGATCGCCCACATGACCCAGCCAAGCGGAATTGCAATCAGATTAAACAAGTGCGGGTCCTCCGTTCATGGGAATCATTTATAAATATCGTATCACATCGGTGTCAGTGCCCGTACCGCGCATGAGAGCCGTGCCATTTGGTACGCGGCGCGAGGAGCCAGTCATATTCGTCCTTGGCTCTGCGCTGTGCCGGGGTGAGCGGGTCAGGCTGCGGGATTTTGTGCCGCCCGAGCAAATCAAACTTCAGCGGAACCGGATCCCAGCCGCCGGCGGAAAACGGGTTGCAGCGGCAGATCCGCAGTGTCCCGAGCCAGATGCCGGGAATCACGCCAAAGCGTTCGATCGCCTGAAGCGCATAGGATGAGCAGGTCGGGCTGTAGCGGCAGACAGCCGGCAGATGCGGCGAAATAAACCGCTGATAGCCTCTGATCGGCAGCATGAAGACCTTGCGCACGAGTTTCATTTCTGCTCCCTGCTCTTCTTTTGCGGACTGCGTTTTCTCGGCGCTGCCTTGGGATTCAGCGTGCAGGGAATCTCCCCGCTGCTGACGCCCTGACAGTGCCGGACGCCTCTGGTGCAGAAGCTCTGCGTCAGGATATCGGATTTCTGCTCCGGGAGCTGACTGCGTGCAACGACAACGATGTCGATGCCGATGGGCATTTGCAGCTCTGCGGCAGAATATGCCGCACGGATGATCCGTTTTGCGCGGTTTCGCTTCACGGCATTGCCGATCTTCTTGCCGGCGGTAATGCCGAGGCGGTTATAGGGAAGCCGGTTCGGCATGACATAGATCAGCGCGGCGCCGAGCGGACAGAACGCACCCCTGCGGTACAGCCGCTGAAAATCCGCATTATCGTTCAGCTTTTGCGTAAACAGCATGCGAATCGCCTCCTCCCGGGGTTTCCTAAGAAAAAAGAGAGCCACAAACGGGTTGCGGCTCTCTTTTTGCGTATCGGATCAATAGGTCAGTCTTGCGCGACCCTTTGCACGGCGGCGAGCCAGAACCTTACGACCATTCGCGGTTGCCATACGCTTCCGGAAGCCGTGCTCCATCTTGCGGTGCCGCTTCTTCGGCTGATATGTTCT
>CAMNFV010000162.1 GCA_946537515.1 uncultured Ruminococcus sp.
CGCATTCCGTCCGGATGTGCGGTCTCCGCGATGATATCCCGCGACGGAAACCGCATGAACGGCGAAAGCATCATCGAGAGCATGGTTCCGATGCACGACCGCTCAAACGGTCTCGGCGGCGGCTTTGCTGCATACGGCATCTATCCGGAATATAAGGATTTCTTTGCGCTGCACATCTTTTTCAACAGCCGGCAATGTCAGAGCGAATGCATGACGCTGCTGCGGGAATATTTTGAGATCGTGCAGGATGAACATATCAAGGTGCGCAAGATGCCGCAGATCACCGATGAACCGATTATCCGGCGCGTATTTGTCTCGCCGATGCAGTCGGTTCTGCGGCATTTGCAGATCGACGAAAAAGAGCTTGTTGTCCGCGTTGTCAACCGGATCAACGCACAGCTTGACGGCAGCTATGTCTTCTCCTGCGGCAAAAATATGGGCGCATTCAAGGCGGTTGGATTCCCGGAGGATGTCGGCAGATATTACCGGCTGGAGGAATATGAGGCATACTGCTGGACGGCACACGGCAGATATCCGACGAATACGCCGGGCTGGTGGGGCGGCGCGCATCCCTTCTGTATGCTGGATTATTCAATCGTGCACAACGGCGAGATCTCGTCCTATGACGCAAACCGCCGCTTTATCGAAATGTACGGCTATAAATGTACGCTGCAAACCGATACCGAGGTCATCACCTATATTGCGGACTATCTGCTGCGCCGGCAGGGGCTGACGCTGGAGGAAACAGCCGCAGTCATTGCAGCGCCGTTCTGGTCTACAATCGACGCAAAACCTGAAACCGAAAAGCAGGTCTATACCTATCTGCGCAATGCATTCCCGAGCCTGCTTGTCACGGGGCCGTTCTCGATCATTCTCGGATTCAACGGCGGCCTCATGGCGCTCAATGACCGGCTGAAGTTGCGGTCTATGGTCGTCGGTGAGCAGGGTGATATGGTTTATATTGCAAGTGAAGAAGCTGCAATTCGTGTCATGGCGCCGGATATTCAGAAGATCTGGTCGCCTGCCGGCGGAGAGCCGGTCATTGTCAAGGTAAAGGAGGGCGCGTTTTGAATATCTATCCTGAATTTGAAGTGCTCCGCAATGACAGCCGGTGCATCCGCTGTCGTGTCTGCGAGCGGCAATGTGCCAATGAGGTACATTGGTTTGATGCGGACGGCAAGCTGATGCTCTCCGATGAATCCAAGTGCGTGAATTGTCAGCGCTGCGTGACGCTGTGTCCGACCAGAGCGCTCAAGATCGTCAAGAGCGACTGCCGCCTGCGTGAAAATGCAAATTATACCGATCAGACGATCAAGGAGATCTATCGTCAGGCGGAGACCGGCGGTGTTCTGCTTTCTTCCATGGGCAATCCGAATCCGCTGCCGGTTTACTGGGATAAGATCCTGATCAATGCTTCGCAGGTGACGAATCCGCCGATCGACCCGCTGCGCGAACCAATGGAGACCCGCGTGTTCCTCGGCAAAAAGCCGGAGCATATCAGGCGCAATGCCGACGGCTCGCTCGATACGAAGCTTGCGCCGCAGCTGACGCTCAGTATGCCGGTGATGTTCTCCGCGATGAGCTACGGCTCGATCAGCTATAATGCGCACGCGAGTCTTGCAAGAGCCGCAACGGCGCTCGGTATCTATTATAATACCGGTGAGGGCGGTCTGCATGAGGATTTCTATCAGTACGGCAAGAATACGATCGTTCAGGTCGCGTCCGGACGATTCGGCGTACACAAGGATTATCTCGAAGCCGGTGCGGCGATTGAGATTAAAATGGGACAGGGCGCAAAGCCCGGCATCGGCGGTCATCTGCCCGGAACGAAGGCGGTCGGCGATGTCTCCAAGACGCGCATGATCCCGGAGGGCAGCGACGCGATCTCTCCGGCACCGCATCATGATATATATAGTATAGAGGATCTGCGTCAGCTTGTTTATTCGCTGAAGGAAGCAACCGAATATCGCCTGCCGGTGATTGTCAAGGTAGCAGCGGTGCATAATATTGCGGCAATCGCAAGCGGTATTGCACGCAGCGGCGCGGATATCATTGCGATTGACGGCTTCCGCGGCGGTACCGGTGCAGCCCCGACCAGAATCCGCGATAATGTCGGTATTCCGATTGAACTGGCGCTGGCTGCTGTTGATAAGCGGCTGCGCGATGAGGGTATCCGCAACAATGTCTCGATCGTCTGCGGCGGCTCGATCCGTTCGGCTGCGGATGTGGTCAAGGCGATTGCGCTCGGCGCGGATGCCTGCTATATCGCAACGGCTGCATGTCTTGCGATGGGATGTCATCTCTGCCGCAGCTGCCACACCGGCAAATGCAACTGGGGCATTGCGACGCAGCGGCCCGATCTGGTCAAGCGGCTGAATCCGGATATCGGCTCGGAACGGCTCATCAATCTGATGAACGCATGGCGGCATGAGATCAAGGAGCTGATGGGCGGTATGGGCATCAATTCGATCGAAGCGCTGCGCGGAAACCGTCTGATGCTGCGCGGTGTCGGGCTGACCGAAAAAGAGCTTGAAATCCTCGGAATTTCTCATGCGGGCGAATAAGGCGGTGTGAAGTATGAAACGAATCTATGTGAAAGAGGAATGGTGCCTCGGGTGCCATTTGTGTGAATATAACTGTGCTTTTGCAAATTCCGGCCTGACGGATATGGTCAAGGCGCTGCGTGACAAGCCGATCTATCCGCGCATTCAGGTCGAGACCGATGCAGGCGGTGTCACCTACGCAGTCTCCTGCCGGCATTGCACGGATCCGATCTGTGTCAAAAGCTGCATTGCAGGCGCGCTCTCCAAAAAGGACGGCGTGATCGAGATCGACCATGAGAAATGTGTCGGCTGCCTGACCTGTGTGCTGGTATGTCCCTATGGTGCGGTTGTCGAGGACGGCAGCGGCATTGCGCAGAAATGCGAGCTTTGCATGAAGAATTCCTGCGGTACGCCCGCCTGTGTCAAGGGATGTCCGAACGGCGCGATCGTGTATGAGGAGCGGCAGGCCGTGCCTGCATCCGATTGACAGCGCAGAAAATCAGACCGGATCCCGTCATTGGGAATGGAGGAAAAGAATGAAACATTATGTGATTATCGGAAACGGTGTCGCTGCGGCAGGCTGTATTGAAGGCATCCGCTCGGTTGATACAGAAGGCAGCATCACGGTCATTTCCGCGGAGAATCATCCGGTTTACTGCCGCCCGCTGATCTCCTATTATCTCGAACATAAAACCGACCCGGAGCGCATGAACTACCGTACCCCGACCTTTTATGCGGACAACGGCGTCACGGTGCTCTATGGCAGATCCGCAGAGAAAATCGACGCAAAAACGCGCCAGATCACGCTGAATACCGGCGAAACGCTCCCCTATGATGCGCTCTGTAATGCGACGGGCTCATCGCCGTTTGTGCCGCCGATGAAGGGGCTGGAAACGGTTGAGAAACGGTTCAGCTTTATGACGCTGGACGATACGTTTGCGCTTGAAAAAGCAATCACGCCGGAGAGCCGCGTCCTGATTATCGGCGCCGGACTGATCGGGCTGAAATGTGCAGAGGGACTGCACGGCCGCGTCAAAGCGATCACGGTCTGCGATCTCGCGCCGCGGGTGCTCTCTTCGATTCTCGATGACACCTGCGCCGCAATGATGCAGAAGCATCTTGAAGCAAACGGCATTTCGTTCCTGCTCGGCAACAGCGCAAAGGAATTCAAGGGGAATGCTGCGCTGATGCAGAATGGTGAAACTGTTGAATTTGATGTGCTGGTGCTTGCGGTCGGTGTACGGCCGAATACGGCGCTGATCAAGGATGCGGGCGGCAATGTCAACCGCGGCATTCTTGTCGATGATACCTGCAAGACGAGCTTGCAGGATGTCTATGCGGCAGGCGACTGCACCGAATACCGCGATATTTCCGCAGGTACGGATAAAATCATGGCGCTGATGCCGAATGCCTATATGCAGGGGCATACTGCGGGCGTCAATATGGCAGGCGGTGCGGCGGTCTTTGACAACGCAATTCCGATGAACTCGATCGGATTCTTCGGGCTGCATTGCCACACCGCAGGCTCACAGCCGGAGGGCTGCGAAATGTTTGAGGAAGCGGATGAGCATCATATCAAGCGGCTGTTCGTGAAGGATGATAAGCTGACGGGCTTTATGCTGCTCGGGCATATGCACCGGACCGGTATTTATACGGCGCTGATCCGGAATCAGACACCGCTTTCCTCGGTCGATTTTGCGCGTCTGCGCGTGGAACCGCAGCTTGCGGCCATGGGCAGCGCTTACCGCGATCATGTGCTGAAAGGAGCGGTCTGATATGGAACTGAATGCAGCAAATCTCGGATTTCAGGAGCTCAATGAATGCCTGCGCGAAACGGATGACAGGCAGATCACGCTTTCCGGATGTATCGGGCAGCGGTTTATTGCGGCCGGAATGTCCGGCAAGGAAATCGGAATCCACGGCATTCCGGGCAATGCGCTCGGCGCATATCTCAACGGTTCGGTGATCGAGACCTTCGGCAATGCACAGGATGCCGTCGGCGATACGATGAATGACGGTGAGATCATTGTACACGGCAATATCGGGGATGCGGCAGGCTATGCGATGCGCGGCGGCAAGATCTTTGTCAAGGGCAATGCGGGCTACCGCGCCGGAATCCATATGAAGGCCTATCAGGATAAGGTGCCGGTCATGGTGATCGGCGGCAGGACGGGCAGCTTCCTCGGAGAATATCAGGCGGGCGGCATCATCATCGTGCTGGGACTTTCCGGCGGAGAAAAGCCGATCGTCAGCAATTTCCCCTGCACCGGAATGCACGGCGGCAAGCTGTTTTTGCGTTCTGACTGCGCAGGCATCCACTTCCCGCATCAGGTACATCACCATCCTGCTTCTGCGGGGGAGCTGGAAGAGATCCGCGGATATGTTGCGGAATTCTGCGCGCATTTCGGCGGCGATCCCGATGAGATCCTGCATGCGGAATTCACGCTTGTAACGCCGGACAGCGGCAATCCTTATAAACAAATGTACGTCGCGAACTGATGCGCAGTTTTATGAAGTGAAACATGAGATACCTGATTTCGGAGGTTGTATTGTGACAAAGTATATTTTTGTGACCGGCGGTGTGGTCTCGGGACTCGGCAAGGGCATTACGGCGGCCTCGCTCGGCAGACTGCTCAAGAGCCGCGGCCTCAAGGTCGCCGCGCAGAAGCTTGATCCCTATATCAATGTCGATCCGGGTACCATGAGCCCCTATCAGCACGGCGAGGTCTATGTCACCGAGGACGGCGCCGAAACGGACCTCGACCTCGGGCATTATGAGCGCTTCATCGACGAGAACCTCAACCGGTTTTCCAATCTGACGACGGGCAAGGTCTATGCGAATGTGCTGCATAAGGAGCGCCGCGGCGAATATCTCGGCAAGACCGTGCAGATCATTCCGCATATCACCGATGAGATCAAGCATTTTATTTACAGCGTCGGACAGAAGGAATCTGCGGATGTCGTCATCACCGAGATCGGCGGCACAACCGGCGATATCGAGAGTCAGCCGTTTCTGGAAGCGATCCGGCAGTTCCGGGCAGAGGTCGGGCGCGAGAATACGCTCTATATTCATGTGACGCTCGTACCGTATCTCAGAGCATCGGGCGAGCATAAATCCAAGCCGACACAGCATTCCGTCAAGGAGCTTCAGGGCTTCGGCATCTCGCCGGATATCATTGTTCTGCGCAGCGATGAGCCGATCACCGATCACAGTATTTTCACGAAAATTGCGGGCTTCTGCAATGTCAAGCCGGATTGCGTCATTGAAAATCTCACGCTGCCGAATCTCTATGAAGCACCGCTGATGCTTGAAAAAGCGCATCTTTCGGAGATCGTCTGCCGCGAGCTCAATTTGCAGACGCCGCCGCCCGATCTCAGCGAATGGGAAGCGCTCTGTCAGCGGATCCGTGAACCGCGCAGAAGCGTCACGATCGCGCTTGTCGGCAAATATGTTCAGCTGCATGATGCATATTTGTCGGTCGCAGAAGCGCTGCATCATGCGGGCTATCAGCTCGGCGCGGATGTGCAGATCAGCTGGATCGACTCGGAACAGATCACACCGGAAAATGCAGCGGAAATGCTCTCCGGTGCGGACGGTATCCTGATTCCCGGCGGATTCGGCGCGCGCGGCATTGAGGGCATGATCGCGGCGGCGCAGTATGCAAGAGCGCACAGCGTTCCGTATCTCGGCATCTGTCTCGGAATGCAGATCGCGGTGATCGAATTTGCGCGGCATATGGCGAATCTTCCCGATGCACATTCCGGCGAATTTGAGCCCGACTGCGCACATAAGGTCATTGATTTCATGGACGGTCAGTCCGACAGCATTGACAAGGGCGGTACGCTCCGGCTCGGCAGCTATCCCTGCGTCATTGCTCCGGATACGACCATGCGCCGCTGCTACGGGCAGGAGACAATCGCCGAGCGGCATCGTCACCGCTATGAATTCAATAATGCATTCCGTGCGCTGCTTTCCGATGCCGGACTCTGCATCAGCGGCACCTCGCCGGACGGAAATCTTGTTGAAACAGTTGAATTGACGGCGCTGCCGTTTTATGTCGGTGTGCAGTATCATCCGGAATTCAAGAGCCGTCCGAATAAGCCGCACCCGCTGTTTTTAGGACTTGTCGAAGCGGCGTTGGCGAATGAGGTTTGAGATATGGGGAATATACACGAGGAATGCGGGCGGGCAGTGCCCGCATCCATTTCTGTTCACAGCAGTCTCAGGACAAATCAGGAAACCGTATTGTCAGATAAGCTGCATGAAGAATGCGGGCGGGCAGTGCCCGCATCCATTTCTGTTCACAGCAGTCTCAGGACAAATC
>CAMNFV010000163.1 GCA_946537515.1 uncultured Ruminococcus sp.
GAAATCGGGGGCACATTTGAATGCGGTCATCCGGAACAGCAGCCCGGCCGCTGGAAGCTGGGAGACATGCCGGACGATTTCAACTGGGAAATCTATCAGGTGCCGGAGGCCGGCAGGATATGGGCTTCACACGATGCTGCAAACGGATTGACGGCGACATGGGAAGAAATCTCTGCCGGCGGACGGACACTTTTTAGCTGCTCAAAGAGCATGGATATTCGCGATATTACGCAGCGCAGAGACTTTCTGCATTATGATTATTCCGCAAAGGCTGTTTTTACCGGAAATGCAAGCATAGGCGTCATTGCTTTTCTGACAGATCAGAATACAGAACCCGCAAAGCAGACCGAAGTGCATATCATAGATGCATGGGGCGAGACCAGACCGGAATCGGAAACCAAGTGCGGCGAGATCGCAATCGAAGGCAGCACATACGATGTCTACAGAACTGAGATCAACACGATGATCGGCGGCAAATATGAAATGGTAAAGCGGACACAATTCTTGGTCGTTCGGAAAGAAAACCAGATGCCGAAGAATGCAGATGAAACATATTCGGCTTCGCATAATGTCACGGATATTCTGTGCGATCTGGTCAAATTCGGTATGGAAACAACGCGGCTCCGGAATGCCGGGCTGATTGCCGAGATCGGAAACGGCAGCGGCAGCGTGACGTTTACGAAGAATGCGCAGGTTCAGAATGAAGCGGAAAACTGCCCGACTGCCATGCCGGATTCTTCAACTCAGGACGGCTATTACTGGCTGCCGATGCATAACGGTACGGAGAAAGCGTCTGAGTTCGCATATCAGAAGGACGGAAAATATACTGTCAGCTGGAAAAATGCTTATGAAGTCGGCTGCGAATGCGGACTGAATCATGTAACGCCTTTGCATTCTGATACTCCGGAATATTATCAATATGCAGCAGATGTCGATGCAGCAGGCAGCGTTGCAGTCGGTGTCCGGTTCTTGTTCAGAGATCCGTATGTCACGGCTTTCATTGTAGACGGAATGAAGGGCGAAATGCTGCCGAATCTTCAGAAGATCGGTGCGGAGAAAATCGGAGATACAACATACGACGTCTGGAAGTTTGTTCCGGCAGTACCCGATCAGGTGCCGCCCGGCGGCGGAGATTACTGGTTTGTCAGCCGGGAGAATCAGCTGAATCAGGCGGATGCCGGAACCGTCCGCAATACAATCAAGCTTGCGGATGTCATGCAGGCGCTGAAAAATCTGGGGCATTCCCTTGAGAATCCGGAGCGGCTCGGCAGTGCATTCTGCGCATACAATCACAGCACCGGCAGCATTGCTTTCACGGAAAACCGTCTGACGGACAAAGCAGAAATCACGCAGCCGGATACCGGGCACGGCGACATTGACGGCGACGGAACGGTCAGCGTTGAGGATGCACAAACTGCGCTGATTGCTTATGTCAATTCTATCACCGGACTGGAAAGCGGTCTGACAGAGCAGCAGATGCGTGCGGCGGATGTCAACGGCGACGGTCAGGTTTCTGCCGACGATGCGCAGTTTATCCTGATTTATTACGCCCGCTTCACGCTTGCCGGAGAGGCTGTCACCTGGGAAGAGATACTCATGAAATCATAACAGCAAAAGGCACTCTGAAAATCACAGAGTGCCTTTCTCTATTGTATTCGTTGAAATGCGTGTGTTTATACTGTTGACAGCCGCAGGCAGAATGGCCGGAATCCGGGCGCAGATTCCGGCCCTGATTTGTTGATAATATGAGAATTCTCTCACTTTCTATTGACTTTTCACAGGAATGGCGGTATATTAAAAGTGAGGAAAATCTCATTTTCTTGAAGGAAGGGGAATGATGATGGAAACAATCAAAGTGCAGGCAGTCATCGGAACGAATTCATGGGGCGGCAAGGCCTACGGGAAAGCTGTCCGCGGCAGCTATGTTGCAGACAGCGTCATCAAAGAAGCGATGCGGGAAGCCGCAGATCAGGGGCTTTTTGTATACGATCTTGCCCGTGACTACGGACTCGGCAAGGCGCAGAAGATGTTCGGGGATTTTGCTGCGGAGCTCGGCGGGGAGCCGTTCATCATCTCAGCAAAGTATACGCCGTTTACCCATTATAAAAAGAACTGTGTCCGGAAGTCGCTGGAAAAAGACCTTGCAGATTTTCAGCGCAGTTATGTTGATATTTACTGGCTGCATCTGCCGACCGATATTGAGCAGCATCTTGCTGAGATCATTGAGCTGTATCATGAGGGCAAGATCCGGCATATCGGCATCTCGAATTTTGATCTGGCTGAATGCAAACTTTCAAAGCGCCTGCTCGATCAGGCCGGCATTCCGCTCTACGGCGTGCAGAACCATTACAGTCTGATTTCCCGTGAGTGGGAGCAGAACGGCCTGCTTGACTGGTGCAGAGAAAACGGGATTTCCTTCTGGGCATGGGCGGTTCTGGAAGAGGGAATGCTTACCGATCCGAGAGTCAGGACAAAGTTTTCGCTGATGAAATTCTTTATGAACCGGCAGAAACGGAAAATGCATGAGCTGTACCGCGTGATGATCGCAGTCGCAAAGCGCCGCGGCATTACTGTACCGCAGGTGGCGGAGGCGTATTGCGTCAATAAGGGGATTGTGCCGATCTGCGGCTGCCGGAAGCCGAAGCAGGTTGCAGAGCTTGCGGAAGCTGTCAGGGTGAAGCTGACAGCAGAAGAAATGCGACGCCTCGAAGAAGCCGCAGCGATGTCGGGTGCAAAGGTGCTCGGGCACGATCTGTTCAGGTTTGCCGTCCTGAAGAAAAGGAGCTGATATGGAACATGCAAAAAAACCGGTGCAGGCAAGGGCGCAGAAAACAAGAGAAAACCTGCTGAAAGCCGCGCTTGCCATGTACGAGAAGAAAGGCTATCATAAGACAACGGTGGATGATATCGCCGCAGAAGCTGGCGTATCGACGGGAATCGCTTACAGATATTTCCGGAATAAAAAGGATATGCTGCTGTCCGTGATCGCATACGGTGCGGATCATGTCGCAAGCATCGCGGAGATTGATACGGTCGGGATTCCGGATAAGATTACGGATGTACGGCAGTATCTCGAAGCGGTTCTGAAGGGCTTTGAGGCATTTCATCTCCGGTACCGCGATATTCACGAGGAGCTTGAGGGTCTGCAGCATACAGATGAAGATGTCAGAACACTATACAGCGAAATCAGCGATCGGAAAATGAACGGCGTGATCGAGAGGCTTGCGGCGTTTCTGCATGACGATACGCATATCCGGGAAAAAGCATATGCGGCAATCGGGATCATGGAGCAGCATTGTCACCTGATGATGCACAATGCGCTGTATCATCTCGATGCGGATGTAATGCGCGGCATGACGGTCAGCGCCGTGCTTTGTATTCTGAAGGGAGCGGAATGAAATTGAAACGGGAATATTATGCAACAGAGAAAGACGGATTTTACGGCGCTTATTACGGCAATCCGGCGCCGTGTGACAGAGGCATGATCCTGATGCTCGGTGACAAGATCGACGATCTTATGGTGAAAATGGGCGTCAAATGGCTGCACCGGAACGGCTGCAATGTTATGGCCATGGCATCGGAGACAAGAGATTATGCTTATCATGATTATCCGATTGAAAGCTTTGAAAAAGCAATCGAAGCATTGCGGGCAAAGGGTAATGCGCAGTTCGGAATTGTCGGTGCATCAACGACTGCAATGGCGGCGCTTGCAGCGGCATCCTTCATTCCTGAATTGACGCTGACGATTGCGCTTTCACCGTCGGATTTTGTTATGGAGGGCTTTTATCGCGACGGACTGGACGGTGCGCGGGAGCGTCCGGGGCAGAATGAATCCACACTGTCCTACCGGGGCGAGAGCCTGCCGTATCTGCCCTATGCCTACCGTCATCCCGAATACTGGCAGAAGCTGCACGAGGAAGCAAAGCGCAGAGGGGATATGGCAGCTGCAAGGGATATGTTTGATCTTTCCGAAGCGCTTTGCCCGCTGACTGAAGATATGAAAATCAAGGTGGAGCGCATCAAGGGAAAGCTGGTGCTGGTCGGCGCACAGGATGATTCTCTCTGGGATACCTGCCGCTACATCGACCGCATGGTCAGCCGGCTCAAAGCGACACCGCATGACTGCCGGGTCGCAAAGCTTACCTATGAATACGGCTCGCATTTTGTATTTCCGCAGTCTATGCTTGAGATTGTATTGCCGTTTGGTTCCTCGCTGCTGCTGCGCTTTGCATTCCGGACTTTGAAAGAGCATCCGGAGGAGTGCAGACAGACACGCATTGACATTGACAAACGGCTTCGCAAAATCCTGAAGGAATGGTAAATCTGAACTCTGTAAAAGACAAAAAGGCCGCTGTGCAGATTGACACAGCGACCTTTTTATATGGTTTTGCATTATTTTCCGAGCAGCTGTTCCCAGGTGACAGCATTGCCTGCGACATTGTTCTCGGTATAGTAGAGCAGAATATACTGTGCATCTTCGACCGAAACTTCGCCGTCCCCGTTGACATCAGCGGCAGACATCTGCGCCGGTGTCAGCTTCGGATCATTGCCGGCGAACAGTTCCGTATATGCGATCAGGGTGTTTTGTGCATCCTCAATCCCGACTTCGCCGTTGCCGGAGATATCGCCCTTTTCAGGTGCTTCGCCAATGGTGAGCACGATCTCGGAGCCGCCGTCCTTTGCAGCGAGCTCATAGGTGTTGTCCTTGCCTGCCGCCTTCAGTTCCTTGCCGTCGATGCCGGTGACGGTGCAGTCGCCGGTCACGGTAAAGGTCAGCGGATTGATCGGGAAGCGCCAGCCGATGCCGTCATAGAGCGTTTCGATGCCGTCAGCGACGGTCAGCTTGATCTTGCCGTCCGCAGTCGCAGCGGTGAAATTGCCCTTGTCATCGAGCGTGGTACTGACCTCGACCGGCAGTCCGGTCTTGTTGTCCAGAACGGTGACTGTTACCGCTGTATAGACCATTTTCGTGAAGACTGTATTATAATCATGCGGCTCTTTCTCGTAGACGCGGGTATGGAGCCGGTCTCCGAAGCGAACCGACGACACTTCACCGTAAGCAAGATACTGGTAGCCGTTTTCGGTCTTGCGCAGCTTCAGTTCCAGCGGCTCGTTGATACCATATTTAGATGTATCGCCCTTGTAATCGGTCTTTTTATAATAATCATAATATTCCGTCGCATCTTCCGGCACCCACCAGCCGGTCATGGGGCCTTCTACGCTGGCGTGCAGGCCGCGCAGCGTAATGATATCATCCTGCTCGGTATAATCTATCATCAGATTCGTTCCGCTGAAGCCGCCGACACCGCCCGAAGGGGAGATCGTAACGGTATCTGCTTTGCTGTCATACTGTTTGCCGAGCTCTTTTTTCAGGTCAGAATGCTTTGCAAAAAGCTTATCGGCATATTCGATATAGGACTTGTACGGAACAGTATACGAATCCTCCCAGCTCAGTCCCTGCGGACGCAGCGGGGAATCATAGAGTTCATCATTGATTCGTGCGATGACGAATCTGTCCGGTGCATTTTCACCTTCTTTGAATGCAGAGGAGCCGTACATCGCATCGTAAAAATACATATTACTGAAGATTTTTCTCAGCGTGTCAGTCTTGATCTCAGCAGGATCCTTTTTGATCGTAAAGGTCAGCGCTGCAGCGCCCTCAGATTTGACATTGCCGTCCTGCACAGTCCGTTTGCCCTTTGCATCTTCACAGGTTACTGTGACCGTGCAGCCCTTGTCAGCCTTCAGATCATATGTGAATTCGCCGGCTTCGGTTTTCCAGAGCATTTCTTTTTCCAGGCGAGTATCTTCCTTCGGGAACAGGACGTCGATATTCCCAAGCGTATTGTATACTCTGAGCTCCGGCTGATTTTCCGGGCCGCGGTACCAGTTCCACTCTTTCAGAGCGGTCAGTTCTCCGGTCTCGGCATCCTGAAACTGCACCTTGACCTCTACCGGAGAATAGGACATCTTGTAATCCAGATTCTCCGTATCCGAATGCATCAGGGCATAGAGCTTGCCGCCGGCTGTATAGGAGTCTGTTGTTTCATAAGAATTCACGCGCAGCGTCTCGGTTTTCCCGTCGCTGCCGACGCGCTTGTCAATTTCCAGTCTGACCGGCTGACTGATCTGATAGTATGTCTTCTTTTCCGGATCATAATCACAATAATCCGCAAATTCTGTCAGATCGAGCGCTGCCGGATCACCGGATTCCTCTGTGCAGACCGCTGCATCCACAACGATGCTTCCGCGCTCCGGTATATCCTGAACGGAAAGGATCCGTGTTTTCAGCGGGTTTTCCTCATATGTATCCGCAAACAGCGTAACGGTTTGCTTCTCGCTGTCAAAGACAGGCTTGTTGCTGCCGTCCGTCATTTTTTCGAGGCTGCTCTGCAAATTCCAGCATTTAAATCCATGATCGGTCAGGACAGCGTCCATTTCGCTGAGCGGAACTGCGCCTTTTTTGCCTTCTTTTTTCAGCAGCTCGCTGCCGTAAAAATACATTGCCGTACCGTCAACACCTCTATCAGAAGAATAATACGGTACCTGATAGTGATCCAGAACGCCGAGCGCATCTTTGCAGAATTGCAGCACTTCCGCTGAAACCTGTGTTTCCTCTTTTTCGGTGCTCTCCGCCGCATATACCGCAGCCGGTGCAGGCAGAACAGGGAGTGCTCCTGTAAGCCCTGTCAGCGCAATGCACGCTGCGCTGATGACGGAGAATCCGCGTGTTTTCTTTGTGTGTTTCATTTCCATTCCATCCTTTCAATAGTCGTTAATTTGGTGTCAGGTCAATGTGACGTTTTATATTATAACATATT
>CAMNFV010000164.1 GCA_946537515.1 uncultured Ruminococcus sp.
GCGAAAAAAGTACACAAAGGAGCTGCCGGGGAGATAAAACGGAGCCGGGCGCTGCCCGCTTATAACATATTTATATACAAAAAGCAAGATGGCGGGTTTCGGCATATCACACAAAGGATTGAAACGGCATTTTCTGCTGTGTTCAATCATGCCAATCATTCATCAATTATTGCGAAATAAGGCACGGCATATCGGGACAAGCAAATAATATTCAAGGAAATACGAGCAAAACGATGCGCAATATATTTGTAGATTTCCGGTTGTAAATGTGATATAATGCTATCATCGGTTTCTAACCGAAATCACAATCAGAAAAGGAGTTACTCAGAATGAATCTCACAACCAAACGCATCATGGCTTCCCTAATGTCAGCAGCATTGACCGCAGCCGTGCTCGGAATGCTGCCCTCAGAGCACATTTTTGCGGCAGGACTGACAGCGAAACAGTATTACGAGAGCATCGGTGTCAGCAAGCTGCCGCTCAGTGAAATGGGCTCAAACTCTTCCTGGAGAAGCAGCACCGCTTATGGAGCAAGAACCGGCCTTGCAAATAATGCAATCGCCTATTGCCCCGCCATTCGCCGCCGCGATCCGAAAGACGGAAAGTATAAGATTTATTTTTCTGATCCGCGCCGTAAAATCCGCGTGGTCGGCAGCCTCAATTATTGTCCGAATCCTTCTTTCCAGCCAAGACTTCCGCTGAAAGAATATGTATTTGATACATCTGTCCGGTATCAGAATGATACCGCGGTTCAGACTGCGGAACGGCAGAATGTATACGGCGCCCTCATGAGCAACGCTGTATTTGCCTATGATTATTTCACGGATCTCGGATTCAGCGACTACACCCGTACAGATATTGAGTATAATCCGGACACCGACGGACTGTATGCCGACAACCGGACAGACGGCACAATCTATCTGTCTTTGGTCGATGGCAATTTCGCGAACGACAGTTCATTTGATATGTTCAATGCAGTTTCCGACTACAACCTGATTTCATCCGGTGCCGGTGACGGTTCAACCAGACGCTTTACAATGGCTGATAAGGATGTGACCGTACATGAACTGACACATTTGATTACACAGAAGAAACTCGGCTGGTCCGGCGGCATCGAATTTGGTGCCGAGGCGAGAAATCTCGCAGAAGCATACGGCGATATTTTCGGAGAACTGGCCGATCCGACGCCGGACTGGAAAATCGGCACAGATGTATTCTATGCCAATGATTCTGCTCCGGGCACATATTGCATCCGTGATATTGCAAACCCGAACAGCTATAATCGCCCGGGAATGACCGCTGCTCAAAGAAAAACATTCTATACAGATTATAAAGTATACAAAGACGCACAAATCACAGATCACGATCTGCAATGGGATCACTATGCGGGTTCAACGATTATTTCTCATGCCGCATATGTTATGGCACAGACTGTCCCGAAGAATGATCTTGCAAAAATCTGGCTGAAATCTATGGATAAGTATGAGATTGCCGACACAGCAAACGCAAGCTTTGCCGACTGCCGCAAAGCAGTCGAAGCGGCTGCTGTCGAATTCCTGTTTGACAAGTATGATGATTACACGGCTTCCCGATATTTCCTGATCATCTCAAATGCTTTTGACGATGCCAATATCCAGTCATCCCTCACGCAGAGTGCAGCAGAATCAAGCAGCACCATGAATAGCTTTGTGAACACAGAGAAATCCAAGCTCCCTCATGGCAGATACTGGACAACAGGCAATCCGGATACGACAAATTCCTATTCCCCGGGCGGCTTCGACCTCAGCACCGCAATGACAGGCGGCCCGCTCGTGCTGAACAGTTTCCGTCAGAGCTACTGGCAGTATGTTGAGGCATATTATCAGTGTGCAGGCTTTGCAAAGAAGCTTCAGTGCGATTATTTCGGAACTTATACTGCACTTCAGAATACAAATGAATCCGCTTATCAGCTGAAGCCCGGCGATCATCTCCGGATCTATTATGATATGCCGTTCGGTGCTCCTGTCGATCGTACCTCTCACAGCATCTTTATTATCTCGGTGAACGGAAACAGCTTTACTTATGCGGACTGCAACGCAAACGGTGACTGCAAAATCCTCTGGAATCAAAACGGCAGCTATACCAAGAGCAACGGAGTCTACACCTTCAAGCTTGCAGGCGACAATACGAATTACAAATTTGAATTTGTGGAACGTCCGATCAAGATCGGTGATGTCAATGCGGATGGTGTTCTGAACTGGAGCGATTATTCTGAAATGAGCCCGATCATCAACGGTACGGCGCAGTATAAGCAGTATGACTGCTATTACCGCCGCCTTGCAGCGGATGCAAACCGTGACGGTATCGTTGATTATACCGACAGAAACATTGTTTATGATATCATCTACAACAGAAATAATGCAAGAAGTACTTACGGTTATGTCTGATTCTTTATCAAGCAGGATCACGTTCCCGCTGGATATCTGAAAGTATAAAAAATCCGCGTACTTTGATAGAAGAACGCCCTCAGAGTGATTCTGAGGGTGTTTCTTTTGGGATGATTCTGATCTATAATCGCATTTTCAAGCGGTTATGTACGGTATTCAGTTAATCCGATTAAGGCTTTTTGCAGGTTTCTCCGCATTCACATCAGCTGTTTATAAAGCGCCGGTCTGCGATCCTGCAAGGCCGGAAAGCTGTTCCGGAAGTTTGCGGCTTCATCCTGAATCTCACAAAAGATGATACCTTCCCGGTCACACAGGCAATCCACAGTTTCTCCCTCCGGATTGACCGCTCTGCTGCTGCCGTTATAATGCAGATTCTCCTGATTGCCGACACAGTTGATGCCGAATACCCAGCATTGATTCTCCAGCGCACGGGCTTCGAGCAGCTTATTCCAGTGCGTAATGCGCTTTTCGGGCCAGTTTGCTGCTACAATCACGACATCAACCTCCGCAGCAACTGCTCGGAAGATTTCCGGGAAGCGAAGATCATAGCAGATAAACAATCCGAATCTGTGCCCGGCAAAGGAGAAAACAACGGTCTGGCTGCCGGCAATATAATAGTTGTCCTCACCGCTGAATGAAAACGGGTGTATCTTGACATAATCCGCCAGAACGGCGCCCGTGTCATTTACAACAGTATAATGATTTTCTCCCTTATCCCTATTTCGCTTCACCCAGCCGAAGCCGACCGCAATGTGATACTTCCGTGCATATTCCTGCATAAGCTGCATCGTTTCATCCCCGGATTCACCGGTCAGCATGACATTCATAGAAAAGCCGGTGAAAGACATCTCCGGAAAGAATATGATCTCTGCGCCTTCTGCGGCTGCGGATGCAATCATTTGCCCTGCACGGCGCAGGTTTTGCTCTTTGGCTTCATATTCGATTTGAAGCTGACATAATGCAGCTTTCATTCTTCATCATCTCCTGGTTTGATCGTGCCCCACGCATATTCTTCTGCGTACAGCTTCGCTTGGACGGATTGCGGGGAAAACGCTGAATAAATTGGTATAATTCCTCATGATACATCAGCCTGCGGCACTTTAATCAGCGTTTCCATGATTGTTATTTTCAGTATACCATGTTTTGCAGATAAAAGCAAGAGCCGTGAACACGGAATGATAAGAATAAGATACGGATAGCCGTCTGAACAGGCGGTGTACCAATTAAAGCGAAAGGCCACAAAAGAGATACTTCTATATGTTTGAGGGCGACATCACATATGTTGACAAAGTATAATGTGAAGTACATATCTCCGAAAGAATATGCCGGCTTACGATTGGAGGACATAAACTATGCTCAAACTGTATCTGTTGACGGATTCTCTCAGTGCGCGTGATCTGAAACCTTTATTCCTGAAAAAGGATTGATACATGAACAATGCCCGCCTGATCGCTCAGACGGGCATTTTTTACTGTCTGGACTGCCGGTACCGGAGCGCGGTCATGCCGACCTTTTCCTTGAACTGCCGCATAAAATGAGATTCGTTGTTATAGCCGCACTGCAATGCGATCTCCTGGATTCGGAGATCAGAAAATTCCAGAAGCTGCTTTGCTTTTGCAAGGCGCGCTTCAATGACATCATCCATGAGATTCAGGCCGGAAATCTGCTTATAAAGCCGGTAGAGATGACTTTTGCTGATGCAGAGCCGCGCTGCAATATCGGTGGTATTCCAATCCTTCTGCGGATTCTCAAAAATATCCTGCCGCAGCCGCCGGAGAGCCGCATTGAGATCAATTCCGGCTGTTTCCGTTTGTTCCCGGAGCGCGGCCGCAGCCTGTATAACAGCTGTTTCTGATTCGCGGAGAGAATAATCTGAGATGCAGATGCTGTTTGTTACAAGCCGGAGCGTGCCGGACATTTTTCCGAGCAGGGATTTCATTTCGCAGTCAATCTTGTCGCCGAGTGTATCTGCCCCGATCATATTTTCCGCATACAGCACCGCCAGTACAGATTCATCCACGCGCATAGTCAGCATTTTGCCGTCCGCAGCACGGCGCAGTGCATTGGAAAGCGCAAGCAGCGGGTCAAACGGCAGCAATCCCCCGCTCTTTTGCCACGTCACCAGCAGCAGGGCGGGCGTTTGTTTAGAACTGCGCAGTTCTGTCAGCATATCAGGAAGATGCTCTGCAAACCCGCGGCGGTTATAAAGACCGGTCTCCGGATCACGCACAGTCAGCAGCTCCATTTGCGTTTTGATATATTCACGGTGCATGATATGCTGCAAATTGTCCAGCCCGTTGACAGCGGCCTCACACCAGCTGAGGTATAAGCCGTCGGCAAGGATCTGATCCGGACTTTCATAGGCAGTCGCCAGATAGCCGAATATCTGACCGTGATTATGCAGCGAGGAAAGAAATACAAATTCCGGCGCATGCGGAACCTGAAGCGCGGGAAGAATATCAGCAGTCGGGAAAAGGAACTGCTCCTTGGCATTGCCGCCCTGCCATTTTGAAAGTGCAGACAGCATTCGTTCCGGATAACCTTCCGCGCGGAAATGCTCCGGATGTTCCAGATCAAAGCACCAGTCCTCACAGAGACAGATATCCAGCCGGTGCCAGTTTTCCAGAACATGAGCTTCGCGGTCTGCGGCATCAATCCAGCCGTGCAGACTGTTCTGATTGCGCATTTTATTGATCAGATCAGAGGCATAATACTGTTTGCGCACAATCATATGACGGCTCTGTGCACGAAAATAGTTTTCCAGTACAAAGGCGTCAATGGATCTGTCTCCGATTTGTTCAGGCGTGCAGCCGCAGCTTTCGCCGAAGCGGATCTCCTGTTCGCAGTCTGATATGCCGAGCTCTCTGCCGGTGATGATTTCGCACAGTCTGCGGACAGCATCTGCGCCGAATTGTCTTTCTCTGCCGACAACCGTTGTCAGCTTCAGCGGATTGATCCACGAATCCCAGCTTCCGTCATATCCTGTGACAGCGACCTGTCCCGGGACGGCAATCCCGTTTTCAAGGAGTGCCTGCGCGACCGCGATTGCCATGGAATCATTCGCACAGACAATTCCGTCCGGCATCGGAAGCTCGCCTGCTGCAATCTGCCGGCCGATCTCCCGCGGGATCTCCTTCCAGAAATGCCCGTAGAAGATATCCGATTCGGATACCGGCAATCCGGCTTCCGCCATAGCCCGCCGGAAGCCGGATGTCCGTTCCTCTGATGTCAGATTCTGCGGATATCCGGTCAGGCAATACAGCTTTTTGCAGCCGTGCACCTCGATCAGATGCTTTGTCATGCGGTAAGTACCCTCGTACTGCCGCGCAAAAAATGCAGGAAGCGGCGGACGCTCCTCGCCGAGTACCAGACACGGAACGCCGCTCTGCACGAGCATTTCCTGGATCTTCGCATTCAGCGTCTGATTATAGAAACGCTCCGCTGCAAAGAGAATGCCGTCCAGACGGTGCTGTGTCACAAGAGAAAAAATGTTGTCCTGCCCGTTTGTATAGGTATTGCGCTGCTGTTCTACCTGGGAGTGGAAGATGCTGCAATAGACGATCACATCATATCCGAGCGCTGCCGCCTCATTATGAATTCCGCGCAGCAGCTCGAAATCCAGCGGATCAGCCACCTCCGGCATCAGCACGCCGATCTTTCCGATACTGTTCATATGCGCTCCCATATCGTTTTTGATTTCAGTATATCACAGGATGCGGGATTTGTCAACGGGATAGAAAATGTCAATGAAATGAGAGAAAATGTGATTGAAAATACGGCATTCCTCAGTTATAATGGAAGCATGAAGAAACCGCTTTTGTGCAGCTGCATACCGTCTCCCCTTCGGTAACCGGCAGAATGCACGGCAGCGGTTTCCCGAAAATCAGATATACGGGGGAATTGAAATGAAAAAGAAAAATCTGTTCTCTTTCCTGCTGGCGGGCGCGCTGGCCCTGACTGGTCTGCAATCGAATCTGACGGTCAGAGAAGCCTCGGCGGCGGCAGGTACGCGCGTTTCGGTGCATGATCCTTCTGTGGTGAAGGACGGCAGCACCTATTATGTGTTCGGCTCGCATATCGAAGCCGCACGCTCGGAAAATCTCCGCGACTGGCAGCGCTTTTCCAACGGCTATGCACGGACAAACAATGTGGAATTCGGCAATCTCTCGCAGAATCTCAGCAAGGCATTTGCATGGGCGGGCGAAGATCTGGAAGACTGCGCAGGCGGCTTTGCAGTCTGGGCGCCGGATGTTTTCTGGGATGCGGATTTTGTCAATACGGACGGCTCAAAGGGCGCGTATCTGATGTATTTCTGCACATCCTCGACCTATAAGCGCTCGGTAATCGCATTTGCTGCGTCAAAGAAGAT
>CAMNFV010000165.1 GCA_946537515.1 uncultured Ruminococcus sp.
GCTTTGTATTCTTCCTGTTTCATATCTGCTCCTTTCGGTTTTTGGTTAAAGAAAAGCACCTGCTGTTTGTTAGCAAGTGCTTGAGGTGTATTCAATTAAAACGGCACATTGTATTTTTTGCATTCTCCGTATGTGCCATTCAGCCCGTGCAGACCTGACAGCCGTATAAAGCAATATATGCGTCATGCTTTGAACATTTGGGAAATCCGCATTTCGGCGGTTCATCCGGATCGTGCCAATCGAGCCATTCGGTCAGGGATTCGTCTTTTATATCGGCTTCGGTCATGCGTTCCATCAAAATCTGATACCCGTCAAGATAGTATTTCACATGTTCCGCATTCGGTTCATACCGGTCACGGAGCGTTTCCCAGCCGAGCTTCTGCCGTGCACCTTCGATCACACGCAGCATGAACGCCTTGTCCTCTGCAAAATGCGCCCTGTCCCACGGGAGGCAGTCAATATCCAGATCGACATTTCCAAGCCCCAGCACAGTCTGATTCTGTTCCGCAAGATATACCATCATCCGCTTCTGGCTTTCGGTTTCTGCAAGCCGTCCGCCGCTCAGACACAGAATATTGACGAGAACTGCCGCGCCGCCGTTGGACATATGCAGCGAATCACGCATATGCTCATCCCAATAGGCACGGTCTGAAAGCGGATGATTGGCTCCTACTCCGGATGAAAAACATATCGTAACTCCCATCGTTATAATCCGCCTTTCTGCGAAAAACTAGCAAAGAAAGCCCTGTGCTTTCTCCTTACCAGAATTATAGCACAGCAGGGAGAAAAAGTCAATCCGAACATATCGGAACGCTCCCGCAGATGCAGGAGCGTTCATTCTCATATTATCTTCTCGGTCCGTGTTGCGGTGTATTGTCATCCGGAATCACTAAACTGATAATTACAATAAGAAAATCGCTGAGCAACTGAGGTTCAGCGAAGCAAAAAGTCGATATTGTATGGAAAACTTTGAAAAGGCAGACAGAATCCACCGCAAAAGTGCTATGATCAAGGGATAGGTCGTGAACAACCCTGATTCCGTGTGATTATCCGCAGTTTGAATGTCACACGCGCAGTTATAACTGATTTTTAGACAAAAGAAAAACCGCGCATTCAGTAGATTTCGCTACTAAACACGCGGTTTTTGCTAAAGCGGAAAGAGAGGGATTCGAACCCTCGGTGCGCTATTAACGCACACACGATTTCCAGTCGTGCGCCTTAGACCAGCTCAGCCATCTTTCCACATGGTAAAACTGTCATCGCTCGCCCTATCGGGCAAGAAAAAAAGTGGTGCGAGTGACGGGACTTGAACCCGTACGCCGAAACACACGCCCCTCAAACGTGCCTGTCTGCCAATTCCAGCACACTCGCATTCACTACTCGATTATTATATCAAAAACAAGGGGAAAAGTCAAGGGGATTTTCGCAATTTCTTTGAATTCGGCACTTTACACAAATTCTATGCGAAAATCCCCGTTTTGTCAGCTTTTACTGATTAATAAGCGTTTGAGAAGTGTCAGATCGGCGGCGGTCAACTGCTGATCTTCGTTCAAATCGCCGCGCTTTGCCTGCTCCGTATTCAGTTCAGCCGCGGTACTGAGATATTTGCACAGCAGGACTGCATCTGCGACTGTGACATCATTGCTCAGATTGACATCACCCGGGAGCACGCTTGGCTGCGGATCCGTTTTGGATGTTGTGCTTGTGGTTTCGGTCGTTGCGGATGTCGATGCAGTCGTTTGCTTCGGCTGCGCAGAGACTTCCGCGAGGCTTGGCTCGACATCATACCACCAGTCCTCCCACGGATTGCCGGCACGCTGCTTTGCGGCAGCTTCGGCTTTCGTCCAGATGAACACATTATCATAGAGGTGGCCTTCCTCATAATACCACTCCGCGAGTGCAATGCCCTCATCCGGATAGTTCTGATAGTAGCCGTCGTTATCGCCGGTGTAATTTGCCCAGCCGGTATTATGGCCTTTCAGCGCTCCGCGGACGATCTGCCAGCCTTTGAGATCATAATCGACCATTGCCTGCCGGATGAAATGGATGATCTTGCGGATGCCCATATGATCCGAGATAATCGCATCATAGAAATTTGCCTCATTGAGATCATACCATTCCAGTTCGGGGACATCCTCTTCCTGCATGAACTTCGTGCCGGGGTCTCTGAATGCGGTAACGGCAGTTTGCAGCGTACCGTAAGCATGGGCGGAGCTGACGCCGAAGCCCTCGGAGAATGCTGTTTCGACATCGGAGCCGTCGCCGTTTCCGCCGAGTGTTGATTCGAGCGTACCGACGCCGAGGAAGAGCGCATAGACCTTTTCACGTTCGGTCTGGCCGAAACGCAGCGAGATCAGATCCCAATGCTCATCGATTTCTTTATAGAGTGCGTATTTGCATTGCTGAACGGTCATATTGTGCGCGAGCTTTCGCAGTTCTGCGGTAGATGTACCTTCCGGCGCCATGCGTTCTCCGAAATTGAACGGATTGCCGACGCCTTCCTCCTGGACATTGCGGCTTGGATCATGCGCGATATCCGCCGCGGAAGCAGAGAGCTGCATCTGCGGCAGAGCTGTCACGAGCAGAACCGCGCTGCTGAGAACTGCGAGCAATTTGTGCCTGATTTTCATGAAATATCCCCTCCGTATTTTTACCTCTCAGAGCGGCTGCGCAGTATGCCGGTACATACACAAAGGACGCAGATGCTCTGTGTTCATCATATCACATTCTGCGCAGAAAGTCAACCGTCAGTGCCGGTTTCCTTCTTTCTATAGCTGTCCAAGCACCATGCACTGCCTGCGAGTTATCAGTAATTCTGATAACCGGATATTGGCAATGCATAGTAGACAGCTAGGCAAATGTGTGCTATAATAGAAGCATCCAAGGGAATGGATGCACTTGTTTTTTGTATATGATAGGGTGTACCTCCTGAATACTCCCGATCCGGTCTGCCGATCTGGCAGGCCTTTTTCTTTTGTCCGGGGCAGATGCCTTTTTTTGCGGTAATCATGCGGAAGGAGCGGAATCATCGAACGCTGCATCCTGCCGCTCATTCATCCATTCCAGCAGCTGCTCTGTGCTGACACCCGGCGTAAATTTCTGACGGTACAGCCCGTCCCAGAAAAAGCTGCCGATCATAAATGACGCATAATCTTGCAGCATCGGGATTCTGCCGTCATACAGATCCCATTGAAATGCTTCCCATTCCGGCGCTGCACATGCAAACAGATCATAGGCATACGGATTGAGCATCAGTTCGCGCAGGTCTTTTCCGGTGAACTGTTCGATTGCTGCGATCATCCGCTCAAAGGAATCATATTGAAATGTCGCACGGAATCCGCCCTCTGCATCACAGTCATCATAGGTATCATCGTAATCAAGAAAGACGGTGTTGTCTTTTGTGATTTTCAGCATACAGCAGATGCCCTCATATTTCTTTTCGCACCAGACCACAGCCGGCAGGCTGCCGACTTCGATACAGCGGATCAGTTCTTCTCTTGTCATTGCATTCACTCCTGTTTTATGCATGGAACGCCACGGTATCTCTGACAGTTCGATCAGAAATACCATGGCGTTTCGTTCATTCAATATCAGCTGACTGTAACGGTTGCTGTGACGGTTCTGTTCTGCTGTGAAAGCAGTTCATTCGGCTTCAGCGCGATATTCGGCACGCCGTCCGCATCTATATAGACCTGACGGATGCGCGTATGACGGCAGGGGTCATAGAGCGGATCGGAAGCATAGGTGCCGCAGGTTTTGCTGTCATGCGAGGAAGGTCTTGCATGATAGACGATCAGCAGATTGCCGTTCTCATCTGTGACGAAGGAGTTGTGGCCGGGGCCGGATTCGCCGTCGAGATCCGAAGTGCTGAGGACGGCATTTTTCTCCTTATGCCAGCTTGCGGTGTTCATGAGGTCTGCATTTTCATCCGCCCACATTCTGCCGACGCAGTATTCCGAGCCGGTGCCGGATGCGGAGAAGAATACATAGACCTTGCCGCCGGTTTTCAGGACGGCAGCGCCCTCATTGACGCGGTGATTGACGAGCTCCCAGCTGTATTCCGGCTTGGTGAGCAGGATCGGTTTGGAGATCAGCTTCCAGGGCTCTGCGGGATTGATTTCCGCCATGAACAGCGAGGAATCACCCTTGATCTCCGCCCAGATGACATAATGCTTGCCGCCGTTTTCAAAGTAGGTCATATCGAGCGAGAAGCTGCGGAAGGAATCGGTATCGCCGGATGCCGCCTGCATCTGGCCGCATTCGGTCCATTTGCCGGTCATCGGATCGCCGTCGCATTGTAGGACATAGGGACGGATCGCCCAGATATCGGAGCTGCTGCCGGCAGCGAAGAAGATATACCATTTTCCGCCGATATTGTGCATCTCCGGCGCCCAGATATGCTTTGCCATGATGCCGCTTGCGTGCGCCTGCCAGATCGTTTTTTCCTCGGCGGATGCAAGCCCTGCGACGGTCTTGCTCTCGCGCAGGATGATGCGGTCATAGCCCTTGTTGACATTGCCGTATGCCGGATAGGATGCGGTGAAATAATAGGAGCCGTTTTCGCCGCGGACGACATAAGGGTCGGCGCGCTCTTTGATCAGCGGGTTTGCGTAATCGGCCGCTTTGACCGTTCCGCGGACCGTATAGCTGCCGGGCGCGCTGAGCTTTGCGAGATCATCTGCATTCCATTCAACGGGCAGATCCATTGAGCCGCCGTCGCTGTATTCTGCGGTGACAGTCTCCGGCATCCTGACGCTGCCGCTTTGTGCCTGTACATTGACCGGCTTCATGCCGATATTGGCCGGATGCAGGCTTGCGCCGCCGCCGAATGCGCCGGTCAGCGCCGCATACTGATCTGCATTGATCGGGATGACATAGCCGTGGCGCGGTGTGAAATCAAAGCTGTATGCATCGCGGCTGACGGTTGTGAAGTTTTCGAGGTCATTGGTCTTCTGCATGACATAGTAGCCGTTGCCGTATGCATCGGACATCAGCAGCCACTCATCTTTGCCGATGACCTTGTAGATATTCGGGCCTTCTACGCCGAGATTGCCTTCGGAAATCTTGTGAATCTCCTGATACGGACCGGATGCGTGCTCTGCTTCTGCAAGGAAGATGCCCTTAGTGGTCTCATCCTTATAGTACATGTAGTATTTGCCGTTTTCATAGATGATATCAGAGTCGATCGCATCGTGACCGGATTTCGGTGCGAGCAGCAGCGCCGGTGTGGTATCGAGTTTCATCAGATCCTTGCTGTATGCATAATACATGATCGTGCGGTCATCGGTTCCGGGGACGCGCGCCGCAAAATAGATCATATAGGAATCCTTTTCGGGATCATAGATTGCCTGCGGCGCCCATGCGCGGTCGCAGTTCATCATATTCGGATATTTGTTTGCAATTTCAATGAGCGATTCATCGAACCAGTGCACCAGGTCGGTCGATTTCGCGCTGATGAGATTGCGGTTGCTGTTCCAGCCGAGCGAGGATTTCATATCAGTTGCGAGCAGATGCCAGAGGCCGTCCTGCCCCTTGAAAATATACGGATCGCGGATGCATTTTGTTCCGACAGAGGACTGCCAGACAGCCTTGCCGCCGTTGAGTGCCTTGAAGTGATAGCCGTCGGTGCTGATCGCATAGGAGAGGCGCTCCTGATCTGCGGCATTTCCGAGGAAATACGCGAAGAGATAGGCGACCGGTTCTTTTTCTTCCGCCTGAATGGAAGCGAATACGTCGTGTGTCGCAAGGCTGCCGGATTTTGTCAGCAGATAGTCCTGCAAAACTTCCGCATCTTCTTTATTGATCAGCGGCGGGTTATAGCCGGAGCGGTTTTCCGGCTGACCGGTGCAGTCTGCGATTCCGCGGCAGATATCGTCAAAGCCGTCGCGCAGGCCGCGTTTTAAGAGGGAAAGGTCAGCGGCATCAAGCCGGCCGTTGAAATCGAGATCGCCGCGCAGGAAGGTATATTTCCCGTCTGCCGGACGGATGTAAAACTTTTGTCCCTCGCCGCCCCAGTAATCCCATTGGTCGATGTTTGCGCCGTTTTCGTAGCTGATGTCATAGACATCCATTGCCGCATTGCCGCTGCATTCCGCCTGAATGTAGAATGCATCATCGGTTTTGTTCAGCCTGAAGCGCTGTGCGGGGCTGCCGGTATAGGCAGCGAGCGAGAAATTGTTGCCGTCGGTGCTGTCGCCGTTTTCGACGGTGATTGCCTGCTCCGGATTCTCCGACGAGAGAAATGCGCAGTAACCGCCGCCCGCATCAATGATTCTCCATTTCTGTGAGGCATTGCCTTTGGATTCCCATTGCTGGATATTGCCGTCGGCGGCTGCGGTGATGTATTTGCCGCTGAGGCGCACCATGATTGTGTAATCGGCGCCGCTGACGATTCCCGCTGCCTTGTTGACATACGGTGCCGTGACGGGATTGGCCGCAGAGGCCGGGATCGCAGGAAATCCCGCCGTCAGCAGCAGGACGGAAACCGCCCCGATCAAGTGATTGCGTTTCATAGATTGTTCCCCCTTGTGAACGTTTTTCTCCCCTCGAATCACAATCGTTTTTTCTATTCGGAATCCGCTTCAGACCGCAGATTCCCTTTGTCATTCATTATAACACATCACGGCATAAATTTCAATGGAAATTATAAAGAGAAAATTAGAAAT
>CAMNFV010000166.1 GCA_946537515.1 uncultured Ruminococcus sp.
ATTTTCAGTCCGCCGGATTTTCTGCATCTGTTTCCGGCCCGGATTCCGTATTTGTTCCGGCTTTTCGCGCTTTGATCGACTTTACGCCGGAGCGGATCAGGCTGAATCCGATGAAAACGGAGAGAAACAGCATGAACCAGTGCGCGCCTGCCCACATACCGTACATATCGGTCTGACGATATTCTTCCGAACCGCTTCGGTAAAGGCGGAGCTCAATATCCCTTTCATTGTATGCGGTTTCATCTTTGCGGACATAGGTATACGTCTGATCGCCGATGTGATATTCATAGGTGACATCGTACATCTGGTTGTAGCTGACGTTTCCTTCGTCATCCGTTTCCTTGGTGCCGCTGCGGACATCGGCTTTGACAAACTCGGCGCGAACCCTGAGTTTATCCCCTGCGGTCAGGTATTTCAGGTGTTCAGCCACACCGCGGCCAAACAATGCGCCGAATCCCAGAATGATCGCCGCGCCGATGATGATGAATGCGATATCGAGCTTATGGGCAGCTTTTCGGTTTTCTTCCGTGATCGTATTCGCCATGGAGATCCCGCCTTTCCTTTTTCTCTATTATATCAGGTGCAGACAGAATAGTCAAGAATTTTTATTACTGGGAGTTTGATATATGCTTGAACTGACAGATATGCAAGTCATCCGTGCGCTGACGAAGCGGCATGATTTTTCATTCTCAAAAGGTCTGGGACAGAATTTCCTGATTGATCCGGAAGTCTGCCCGGCGATTGCGGAATACGGCATCCCGGAGCCGGAATGCGGCGTACTGGAAATCGGTACGGGCTTTGGCGTCCTGACGCAGCAGCTCGCGCTGAAATCGGAGCAGGTTGTTGCCGTTGAGCTCGACCGCCGCCTGAAACCAGTTCTTGCGGAAACGCTCGCGGAATTCAAGAATATCCGGATCGTCTGGCAGGACATCATGAAAGTCGATCTGCGCGAATTCATCAAAGAACAATTCGGGGAGCGGGAGGTCGCGGTCTGCGCCAATCTCCCCTATTACATCACATCCCCGATCCTGATGCATCTGCTGGAATCCGATGTGAAACTCAAAAGCATTACGGTTATGGTGCAGAAAGAGGCTGCCGAGCGCCTCTGCGCCGAGATCGGAAGCCGAAGCGCAGGTGCGGTGACGGCAGCAGTCCGGCTGCGCGGGGAAGCGGAAATGCTCTTTGAGGTCCCGCGGGATTCGTTCTATCCTGCGCCGAATGTCGATTCCGCTGTCATCCGCATCACACCTTATGAGACGCCGCCCTGCACGCCGGAGCAGCTTACGCAGGTTCTGCGCGTCGTCAAGGCGGGATTTGCACAGCGCCGGAAAACTGCGGTCAATGCGCTCTCATCAGGGCTTTCCATGCCGAAGGAGCAGGTCACAGAAGCGCTCGCAGCCTGCGGCCAGAAGGAAACCGTCCGCTTTGAACAACTCGACAGCGACACGCTTCTGCGCCTGACGGATGCTCTTTTTTCTGAAAACTGAAAGGAATTGACATGAATAAAATCGACAAAGCATCATTACATTATGGGATCGGGCTCGCGGCACTCAGCATTTTGCAGATGTGCATGACACACGGGCTCTTTCAGAATCCGAATCGGATGAAAGGACAGGAGCTGATCGTGGACGGCGCCGACCTGACACCCTATACAGAACTTGCGGCAGAAGCGGGCAATTCGCTGGTATCGCTGATCGGGGCGGTTGTCATTTTCATATGCTGCGTCATACTCTCGGCGGTCGTGATGCTGCTGCTCCGTCTGCTGCTGCGCGATCAATTTGATGAACGGACAGCGAAGCGCGGCCTGATTTTTGCGGGTATATCCATTGCTGTCTGCTTCCTTGCAGGATTGCTCTTCAGCGGCGGGCATGAGGCCTCGACGGTGCTGATTCTCTGTCTGCCTGTCCCGGTTGTCTCGTGGCTTACCTATCATATCGGCAGAGCACCGGAAACCATGCAGAATCCGCCTGCGCAGGCGCAGAAAATGCGGACAGAACCTGAAAATCGCTGACAGATTGCTGACTGACAGCCGGAAATCCGGCGGCAAATTGTCAAAATCCCCGAAAAGCGCGAAAATCCGCTTTGGGGCTTGCAAATCGCTTGACAAAAACTGCAAAATATGTTATGATTAATTTACCTCTTTGCAGAGGCGCTTTTGTTGTGCCTGCGTTCTGCTGCCGTGCCTTTTGTGCTTCGGTGCCGCCGCGGAATGCGATCTGCGCGAAAGAGGGAGGCAAACTTTCTTCCGCAGTGTGCCCTGCGGCGCATCAATCTGCGGAAAATTTCATACAGGAGGTGCCGACAATGCGCGTGAAAATCACACTTGCTTGCACAGAGTGCAAGAACAGAAACTATGTTTCTAAGAAGAACAAGAAGAACGATCCTGACAGAATCGAAATGATGAAGCACTGCAGACATTGCAATAAGCATACGCTGCATAAGGAAACAAAGTAAGAATCCGGGAATCGCTTACCGTACATCCGGGAAACCGGCTGTATAAGCAGAAAGGAACAAACCATGGCGAAGGACAAGGAGCTTGCTGTTTCCGAGAAGAAGGAAAAAGAGAGCAAGAACAAGGATAAGTCCAAGAAGCAGGGCGGAATTGCCAAGTGGTTTAAGGATCTCAAGCTTGAACTGAAAAAGGTAGTCTGGCCTGACAAGAAAACTGTTGTAAACAACAGCATCGTTGTGTTCGCAGCCATGCTCGGATTCGCCGCATTTACATTCCTGCTGGACAAGGGCTTCCTTTGGCTCTTCCAGCTTGCAATCAGCGGCAAATCGTAAAGCTGATGCGATCAGCGAAGCACAATCCACCGCGAAAGCGCAATGATCGAAGAAAGCAGGGAATTCGTAATGAGTGATAAAACCCCGAAACCAGAGTGGTATGTAATTCATACCTATTCCGGCTATGAGAACAAGGTTGCGCAGAGCATTGTGAAAAAGGCGGAAAATCAGCAGCTCACCGATAAGATCCTTGAGGTGCAGATTCCGACTGAACAGGTGCGCGAGATCACAGACGGCAAGGAAAAGGAGATCACAAGAAAGATCTTCCCGGGCTATGTGCTCGTGCATATGATCCACGATGATGAGGTCGCCTACCTGATCCGCAGTATCCGCGGCGTCACCGGCTTCCTCGGTGCAGATCCCAACCAGCCGATTCCGCTGACACCCAGCGAAATCGCGGCAATGGGCGTCGATCTCGGAGAAACCGTCGAGATCAACCTCAGTATCGGAGATTCCGTCCGGATCGTCGGTACTGCAATGGACGGCTTTACCGGTGTGGTGCAGAGCATCAATATCGAAGAGGGAACCTGTGAGGTGCTCGTTTCGATGTTCGGCCAGCAGACACCGACCAAGCTCGCGCTGACAGAAGTCGCACGCGAGAATTGAACCGTTCTTCGGATGCAGACAGCGCATCCGTAAAAATCCCGCTGTCGTGGGAGAGATATCCGGCAAGGATGCGTGGATATCCCGCCATACACCACATTATTTGGAGGGTAAAATACCATGGCACAAAAAGTAGTTGGCTTTATTAAGCTTCAGATCGCCGCAGGCAAGGCAACTCCTGCTCCGCCTGTCGGTCCGGCGCTCGGTCAGCACGGCGTGAACATCATGGGCTTCTGCAAGGAGTTCAATGAGCGCACAAAGAATGAGGCCGGCATGATCATTCCGGTCGTTATCACCGTTTATGCAGACCGTTCCTTCACCTTTATCACCAAGACTCCGCCTGCAGCAGTCCTCATCAAGAAGGCTTGCGGCATTGATAAGGCGTCCGGTGTTCCGAACAAGAATAAGGTTGCAACCATCACCAAAGAGCAGATCAAGCAGATCGCAGAGAAGAAGATGCCTGACCTCAACGCTGCTTCCCTCGAAGCTGCAATGAGCATGATCGCAGGCACCGCTCGCTCGATGGGCGTTGTTGTTGCTGACTGATCCGCTTCAGGGCATCTGCCCCGTGGGAGGATTTTTCCGCCAGCCGGAGCATCCAAGCTTCCGGTATACCACAGAATGATGATAAAGGAGTATTTCATAGATGAAACACGGTAAGAAGTATGTCGAGAGTGCAAAGGCACTCGATAAGGCAAAGCTTTATGAGCCGAATGAGGCTCTGGGCACAGTTTGCCAGCTCGCAAAGGCAAAGTTTGATGAGACCGTTGAGGCGCACATTCGCCTCGGCGTTGATTCCCGTCACGCAGACCAGCAGGTCCGCGGCGCTGTCGTCCTGCCGAACGGTACCGGTAAGTCCGTTCGCGTGCTCGTCTTCTGCAAAGAGGATAAGTATGAGGCTGCTAAGGCAGCAGGCGCAGAGCACGTCGGCGGTCTGGATCTCGTTGAGAAGATCCAGAAGGAAAACTGGATGGATTTCGATGTCGTCATCGCTTCTCCGGATATGATGGGCGTTGTCGGTAGACTCGGTAAGGTTCTCGGTCCGCGCGGCCTCATGCCGAACCCGAAGGCCGGTACCGTCTCTCCTGATGTCGCAAAGGCAGTCCAGGAGGCAAAGGCCGGTAAGATTGAGTACAGACTCGATAAGTCCAACATCATCCATTGCCCGATCGGCAAGGTTTCCTTCGGCGCTGAGAAGCTCGAGGAGAACTTCAACACCCTGCTTGAGGCAGTTGTGAAGGCAAAGCCGGCAGCAGCAAAGGGTACTTACCTGCGCTCTGTTACCGTCGCTTCTACCATGGGCGTCGGCGTTCCGGTTCTCACCACAAAGTTTGGTGTGTAATTCCTGATCTCACGCAGCAGAGAGAACGGCATCGGCCGTTTCTCTCTGAACTGCTGTGATTTCTCGTAAACCCCTTGACAAATCTTCGTTTTTATGATATAATATCCTAGTTGCAGATGAGAAATTAGCTCAGTTGGCAGAGCATCTCCCTTTTAAGGAGAGGGTCGAGGGTTCGAACCCCTCATTTCTCACTCATGAAATATTCGTAAATACGCTGTTTTCCTGTATTGGGAGAACAGCGTATTTTATTGTCAAATGGGCTTTGGACACTATTTGGACACTACGGAGAAATTTGGACACCAAGCTGCGCGCTTTTTGAGCGAACAACGAGCTGGATTTTTGAGAATTATAGGAAATTCTTGCAAAAATGGCGTTTGTTGAAAACAGAGAAATTTGAGTCCGCTTTTTGTGCATGATGCTAGGGTGCGATTTAAGGCGGATTGTGGTATAATATAAGTGATTCTGATTGTGGCTGAAGGGGCTCGATCTGTCGCCCAATGAGATTGAAAGCTTGTTTGATGAAATGCTGAAGAATTGAGGAGATAAAGATGACTGATGTTAAAATACAATTAGTGGATGCTACATACGACGGAGCGATTATCATGAATAGTTCCGCTTCTCAGTTTTCGGCAATTCGTATTGAAAGAAGTATGGTTCCTATCTATGCTCAAGATCTGAATTATCCTGGAATCTACTTTTTACTGATTGGACCAGATACTGTTTATGTGGGTCAAAGCGGAATAGATGTAATTGGCAAGAGAATCATGAATACACATAGTGGAACAATAGACAGTGATTGGCATACTGTTCTCGCTTTTCCTTGTTCTCAAAGCAGTATCAGTACTAATGAGCTGCTCTTTCTTGAAAATGCTATGTGCGAGTATGCAATTAAGCATTATGCAAAGTGTGCAACAACTACACCGTCACCTAAGAATTGTAATGCTAGTTACCGCAACAGCCATTATCGGTTAGGCGGTGGTAGCATCAAAGCTTGTAATCAGTATCTGAAAGATATTGAGCATTTTATTTCATTGTTTCCTAATACGATTTTTCCGCCTCTTGCAGCTACACCGACTGTATCTGTATCAGCAACTGTCCCTGCTGGCCCAACAGTACCATTGGTACAGACTGAACTGTTCTATTTCATCAACAAAAAGAGAGATGTATCTGGAAAAGCCGAAATCGAAGTGAATCTTGGACATACGAAAAAGAGAAAAACAATTCTGAAAGCTGGCTCCAAGGTTTCAGCAAATGTTTCTGATGCATTTGACAGTTCCGATACAGTTCGTGCATTGCGTGATCAGCTTGAAAAGGCTGGTCAGCTTGTGAATCGTGTTTTGCAAATAGATCTTCCGTTTGATTCTCAAAGCGGAGCACTGAAATTTCTGAATGGAACTTCTCTTAATGGAAATGAATGCTGGAAAACTGTTAATGGAGATAAACCCCTAAAACAGCTTCTTTGATATTCGTTAGGATGAAAACGATAATATGAAACGGGAACCGACACACAGCCGGTTCCCGTTTCGTTATACCCTTTTGTTGTTGGAGCTCATTTTCGCCGTGAAGACATCCGCGGCGGTTCCTGCGGCGCATTGGCATCGGTCTGACCGTTCGGGACAGTACCGCTCTCTGCTTTTCGCCGCTGATCCTCCTGCCGTTCCAGTACTTGCAGGAAAGAGCCGCCAAGCACCTGCTCTGCCGTTGTCAGATAACCGACCGCCTCGCGCAGTTCCTTCTCTGCCTGCCGCAAACTGTCAGTCACATTCTGCCGGTATGATTTGGCTTTTTCAATCCGTTGCTCCGATTCCCGCCAGTTGCCCGCGTTAAGATACGACTCCTTCCTGAGCATTTCGCGAGCCTCTTCCGGCGTGAATCGGGCAGACTGCTTGTCGTAAAACACAATCTGCGCACACTCCACCAAATCCTCAT
>CAMNFV010000167.1 GCA_946537515.1 uncultured Ruminococcus sp.
GAATATCAACTGCCGAAATCCGACATGACACATTTTTCAGAAGGGGGTACTTTCAAATGCAACACAAAAGACTATTGGCTTTGCTCAGTACAGCAGTCCTTGCAATTACCGCTGTACCGGCATTACCCGTCAGCGCAGCGGATTCTGCACCGCCTGCATCACAATCCGAACAGGAAACACAGTCCTTCTTTACGCCCGGCTTCGACTGGGAACGCTACGGTACATTCAGCCTCTCCGTAGGCACCCGTGCAATAGAATCCAAAAAAGGATACTGCGGCCTCTGCGGTACACTCTCAAATCCCGATGCCGATTTCTTTATCCTGACCAATACGTTAGACTGGAAACCGGATAAAACCATGAAGCTGCTGAAAAAACTCGAAATCGGCTCTGTCGAATATGAGGTCTATACCGGCGAAACAGCCGCAAAAGACGGCAAAGGAAAAAAACAGCAATACTGGTGCATTCCGACGGCCGCCAAAGAAAATGCGGACATGAATACCGAGATCAAGCTGCATCTGTTCCTGGATGCATGGCAGAATCTCGGTCTTCCGGCCGGCAAGCTCGAATCTCTGGAATCGTTTGTCATGGAGCTGCAAAAGGACGGCTCCTATCAGTTTTCAACACCTGAGGTCAGCGCGATCACCCCGGTCGAGATCAAAACAGCTGATCCGGAAGAAATGCCGGTCCGCGTCAAGGACGGCGAGAACAAGGCCGGAGACAGCTGGGAGGTCTATCAGTCAGAGGACAAGGGAACTGCATGGATTGTCCCGAATGACAGCAAGGGCTTCAATGCCGGCTGGGAAGATATTCCGGAAGGCGGCCGCAATCTGCTGTCCTATTCGCTGCCCAGGGAAGGTTTTCCCCTGACGATTCTCCGCTCGGATAAGAATATTCAGTTTGAATACTGCTGCGCAGAATCGTCAATCAACGGCGAGGCAAGCATCGGAACCGTGACGCTGCTGACGAGCCAGGATGCGGAAAACGCGAAGCAGTCCGAGGTCTATATCATTGACGGCTGGAGCGGCGTTCGCCCTGAATTCGGGACGCAATGCGGTTCTACAATCGTCGAGGGCGTCAGGTATGATATTTATAAAAGAAATATCAAAATGACAGTCGGCAGCATATGGAAGGAACAGGAGCGGACACAATACTGGATCGTCAGCACCGAAAACAAGCTGACAAAAGTGAACAACGGAAGCTTTGTATCCAGCCAGAATATCACGCGCTTCCTGAACGCCCTGGAAAAGCAACTGACCGATACACCGGAGATCCGGCTGATCACGCTTGCTGTGGATATCACATCCGGAAGCGGCTCTGTCAGCTGTACAAAGGCAGCTTGTACACTCACGAATGCAAGCGGAAAAGTCGGTATGAGCAAATCGGAACAGTCAGACGACGGTTATGTCTGGTATTACGGCTCCCTCGGTTCCGCGCCGATATCATTTGAATACACGCAAAAAGGCACCTTCGCCTGCCAGTGGGAAGATGCAGATCAGACAGTCTTCCGCTGCGGTGAGGATCGCCCGCTGGATGATCCCGGCAAACGCGGAATCATGAGCCATTACAGATATGAACTGGATTATGATATCAACGGTACGGCGCTGATCGGTATTTACGGCGAATTTCCGGATCTCAATGAAACGTTCCACATTGTGGAAGGCACAAACAAGCCGGTCAGCAAAGAGATGGAGTACATCGGCAACACCTGGGATAAGCTGAATGAATATCGTGTTTATCAAAGCGTGGCCATGGAAGAATCGTCTGTCCAATATTGGTTCTTCCGCCAGAACAGCCCATTTGAACTAGAGACAACCGGAACACTCAAAAATACTGTGGATGTCTCTGTGCTGCTGAATTACGTCACCCCGGGCAAATCCGAATTTTTGAACATCAAAAATCTGTCGTTTGAGATCGCAGCGGATGAACATGGTTCCGGCAGCGCCCAGCTCATGCGCAATCAGATCGTTGATTCAAATGATCCGGATGCCAGCAATCCGGTTTCAATCAAGGGAATGATTGCAAAAGACTTTGAAATCGGCAAAACAGTCATCCCTATGGATTACATGATAACTGATACTGAAGTTCAGGATTATCTCCTCGATAATTATAACGTTGCATCGTTTGAATTTCTGCTGACACCGGGTACATACTTATCGTCAGACTGGAAACCCGGCGATCCGATCAAATTAAATTTTAATATGTATGATAAGGCGCTCTCATACTGCGAGACCTATGGTATCCCGATTGTGATCGGTCCGATCATCCAGTTCGGAACGCCTTTCCGGCTCACGTTTTATCAGGATGAAAACGGAAATTTCCTTTCCGAAGAAGCCATGAACAACCGGTTGGAAGAGCTCATCGAAGCAACCTTCCGGACGCTGAGAGACGAGCATCCCTCGCTGAACATCAAAGCAGCGATCGTCAGCTCTGATTATCTCACAAGACCGGACTATTACTACACACATGATCAGTATCTTGATCAAATCTACGGCGAAAGCAATCTGGACTTCCTCTCAAAGCTGATCTTCCTGACCAAGAGCTATGGCGGAAATGACTGCAAGGTCTACATCGAAGAGGGCATTCCTCAAAACGAAGAAGCCTGCAAAGCACTCGCAGAAACCGCAAAGCAGCTTCAGGCCGGCAAAGATTATCTTGAAGGCATCGCGCTCTATGTCGCCACAAGCAGCGCCGAGGACTGGCAAAGACAGGAACCGCTCTTTGATCAAGCCGTCACGGCGATTCAGGAGAAGGAACTTGATTTGATCCTGAGCGATGTAATGGTCAGCGCACGTCCTGCTTATAACGATACAATTCGTTCCGCAGCCTATAAGTCCCTATTCACAAGCTTCCTGCTGCATTCGGATGCCATTTCCATGGTGCTGCTGAATGATTCCGGCCAAACGCTTGACGGCCCGCATCCGCTGAGGGAAGTCAAGGGCTTTGAAGAAGCAATCGAAGAAGCCTGCCAGACAGCGAAGGAAATCAAAGAGGGAACCGGAAAGCAAAGCGATATCCGCCGCGGCGATGTCAACTGCGACAAGGCAGTTGATGTCAGCGATGCAGTCCTGCTCGCAAGATTTGTTGCAGAGGATACAACGGCTGTCGTCACCCAAAGCGGCCGCGCAAACAGCGATGCCGACGGAAACGGCAAGATCAATTCAGATGATGTCATCCAGATTCTCAAAATCGTTGCAAAGCTTGTCTGAAGCAGCTGTTCCAATCTGACAGCAAACAAAAACATACCGGATCGAAATGATCCGGTATGTTTTTTTGGTATCTTAGTGGCCGATTGCCTGGCTGATGACCTCATTGCGTCTGATCAGGAAGTCAACAACGGAAATGTTGCCGCTGCCGAACATACCGCCGCCGCCGCCACCGGGCCAGCCCCAGCCGCCGCCGCCGGGCCATCCGCCCTGCTGCTGCTGACCGCCGAGACCGTTGGCCGTTTTGGCAGTATTGGCCACGAAGCTGTCATAGGTGCTGAGATTACGCGGATCGTTCTGCACATGGCTGCCGATCAGATTGACGTAATTCTTCACATACTGCTCCGGGTTGCTGTACAGGCTGGTGATCTGTCTGACATAAGAGAGGTACTGATCGTGATACGCCGGAACCTGCACGAGCTTTGCAAGCGGACGATCCTTGAGCTCTGCGCTGTAAAGGCTCGTTGTGACATCCGAATTAACGGAATCCGCACCGCCCATAAATGCGCCGAGGCTCAGATTGTAGTCCCAGCCGACAAAATAGAACTTGCCGCCGGTATACATCAGATAATAGTTATGTGCCAGCGAACCGTTGTAGCTGTCATAATTACACATGACGGAATTCACCGCAAAGCCCTTCAAGAAGCTCGGAACATCAACCAGATCCTCAATGAACTGATAGTCGTTGTTGGAGAGCTTGTTGATCGCCTGCTTGAGCTCTTCGATATGCTGATAATTGTCATCGACACCGAACTTGACATCGAAGTTATCGTTTGCCATGTTCTGCGTAAATGAGCAGTAAGAGTCGCCGCCGCCAAACATGGCCATTCCGCCGCCACCGCCGCCTTTGTTGTTATTGCGTTCTGTGGCCTTATAAAGAATGGAGTTGTCGTCGATCGCAAGGCGTTCTGCGAGCGTCGTGCCCGGCTGTTCGATCAGGCAGTAGAAGCTGAAGAGTTCGCCGTTCAGATACATATCGGTGTATGCGCAATCCGGACCGACACCCTTGACCTCATGCAGCGCATCATAGCAGAGAACATCGCGCATACAGGTCGAATCGGAATAGAAATTGTTCATACAGAATTCTGTCAGGCCGTGATAATTCACATAATCATCGTACTCATCGAGCTTAAAGCGCCAGCTGTATTTCTCGCTGCCGGAATTGCCGATGCTCATACGGGAGCTGTTGCCCTTGGAACGGATTCCGACATTCTTCAGCTCTTCACCGTCAATGATGACATCACACGGGAAGTAGACCTCTCCATTTTTCTGCCGGCTGATGAATTCCTTCCAGTTGCTCATTTTGACTTCGATCTTGTGGATTGTCGAGCTGTCAAAGAGCCCCTTGTAAAGCAGATCCGGATCGGGCGCATTGTTGACATCGGTATAATCCGCAGAACCGGAGAAGGTATCTGCGCCGCCCGCAACGACCTCGATGCCGCCCGTATACAGCTTAAAGGAGCCGGATGCGAGTGCCGGATCGGATACGACTGCATAGCGGAATTTTCTCAGCGTATTCTGATCGAATACGGTTGTTCCGCCGGAGAGCAGCGTGATCGGGTTATTCTTTTTCCATTCCTTTGTGAAGCTGAGCTGCATCGTACCTGCCGATTTGCCGAGCTTTTCGCAGGGATTGTCTGTTGCGGTTGCCAGCAGCGAGCAGCCGTCTGCCGTCACATTGCCGCCGGCAGTCAGGCCGCGGTCACCGCAAGCAACGACCGTACCGCCGCTGAGCACCATATCGGTTTCGGATTGCAGCGCATCCTTGCTGGATTTGATATTGACAGTACCGCCGATAATATCCAGATTACCCTTTGTCGCCTTGACGCCGTCGCCTTCGGTAAAGACATTGAGCGTGCCGTCCTTGATCGTGACAGAGGTTCTGCCGCGGACCGCATCGCCGCTTTCGGTATTGACAGTCACATTGCCGCCGTTGATCTTGAGATCATTGTTGCAATGGATGCCGTACTGTGTGCCTGCATTGATTTCGAGGCTGCCGCTGCCCTTGATTGTCAGATCGTCCTTTGCATGGAGCACGGCAAATGCAGGCTCTTCTGCGGTCGGGGTCTCGGTGCCGTCAGAGAGAATATTGGTCTTGTTTTCCACGAGATTCACAGAGGTATTCTCTGCGTTCTCAATCATAATGCACGGCGCACCGGTATTTTTCATTTCCACGCCGTTGAGATACAGCTTGACTGTTTTTGTATCCACGCTTTCATCCGCAATATTGACAATCACCTGGCCGCCGTCGAGCTTTCCGTCGATATAATAAACGCCGGAAGCGGTGATCGTTGCTGTATTGCCTGATACAGAAATATTGCTGCCCTCAAAAGAGATGCTGTTGCTCTTGAGGTGAATGTAGGCAGGATCGGGCTCAACCTCAGGAACTGCACGCTTCATCAGCGACAGATCCACGGCATTGAGCACGCGGTTTCCGTCAAAATCCGCAGCCTGCCAGTTGGAAAGCGCAGTGTTTTTGGACAGCAGATAGGTTTGCAGCAGTCTGACATCTGCCGCAGTCAGCTGACCGTCCCCGTTCAGGTCACCGGATGCTGCCGCCTCTGCACGGAGCGGCGCAGCGGTACTCAGTCCGGGCATTGCTGCGATCAGCGCACCCAGCGCGATTTCGCAGCATGTCAGAAATCGAGATTTCATGATCGTATTCCTCCAGTCTGTATGGCGTTTGAATGCTGCCGGTTCTCTGACCGGCGTTTTCTGTGACTGACAACCCATGACAATCTCTAAATCCCCAATCTATTTTCCCCTTGTGCCAACGGGTGATTCTCCCCGTATTTTGATGCGCTTTCTCCTGAAAAGCGATCCCTCCTTGCTGCATCATCCTGATCCTCTCAAACAAACAGCCGCACCTGCGCTTGCAGATACGGCTTTTTTCTGCTGATTTCACATCCTGCCTGCTGAAAACAGGCAGCAGAAAACACACCGGTTCTGCATCGAACGGTTCCCGTTTGTTTCCCTCAAATCAATCAGACAGTATGGTTTTTGCTTGATTGTATCTCTGTACGGCGGCTCCCCAAACCGCCATCTGCATTCAGTCTAACATAAATTTTCGCAAATGTCAAGAGCAACTTGTATTTATTAACGAATATTTCAGACAAGCGGCCGGGCAGCGCCCGGCGGGCAGCGCCCGCTGGTATTGATCTAAAGCCCGCCAGAAGGTCAACTGCGGCAGAAGCTTTGATTCTTTCATTTCACTTTTATAAATTATCGCCAGTTTCGCATGAAACTATGCGATACCGCAACTCCTCACTCCTACCTCCTCACTCCTAACTCTTCCCCCTAACTCCTATCTTAAAAAATTGTCCGCGCAGCGGACACCGCAATTTCTCATTTCTCATTTCTCATTTCTCATTTTCTTTTCACTCCTTGCGCTTTCCGCGAAAATATGCTATAATCGA
>CAMNFV010000168.1 GCA_946537515.1 uncultured Ruminococcus sp.
TTTCGACAAAAATGAGCGATGTATCCGGCGTTTCTGTCAGCCCCAGCGGGCGTGCGCAGGATATGCAGATGAAGTGTGATTACTTCAACGAGACACTAGGTCAGGGGCACATTCTGTTTTGTACGGGAACTCCCGTCAGTAACAGCATGACAGAACTTTATGTCATGACGCGCTATCTCCGGCCTGATCTGCTGACAGCATCCGGCGTGCAGCGGTTTGACGATTGGGCGGCGACCTTCGGGCGCGTGATCGCAGCGTACAAACAAACGGCTTCCGGTCAGCTGAAGCTGAAAACCTCTTTTGCAAAGTTTGCAAACCTTCCGGAACTGATGGCAATGTATAAGGAGTTTGCGGATATCCAGTCAGCGCAGAAGCTCCAGCTTCCGCGGCCCGATCTGATCGGCGGAAAACCGGAGATCGTCAGCGTACCGGCATCGCCGGAACAGCGTGAATATGTCAAGCAGCTTGCAGACCGTGCCGGACTAATCGCATCCGGTGCAGTTGACCCGCGTGTCGATAATCTTCTGGTGATCACCAGCGAAGCACGGCTGATTGGTCTCGGCAATCAGGCAGTCGCTGCACTCTACCGACAGAAAGAAGAAGGTCACGGTGAATTGCCAGAGGACTTTGTCGAGGATGAACCCGGAAAAGTCGATGCCTGCGTCGAGCGTCTCCTGCAATATTACAAAGAGACTGCTGAGCAAAGGGGCGTGCAGATCATCTTCTCCGACATTGCAGTCAACAGCGACAACGGAAACTTTTCTGTCTATGATTACATCAAACAGCAGCTTATTGCAAAGGGCATTCCGGCAAACGAAATTGTTTTCGCGCCGAAAGCGGATTCCAAAAACAGAGCGGAAATATTCAGAGCAATCAACGACGGCGAGTATCGTGTCGTGATCGGAAGTACCGGTACGATCGGCACCGGCGCGAACATCCAGCAGCGGCTTTATGCGTGCCATCACATCGACATCCCCTGGAAGCCCTCAGATTATGAGCAGCGCGAAGGAAGAATCCTACGTCAGGGCAATCAGTTTGATGCCGTGCGTATCCTGAATTATGTCACCGAGGGAACGCTTGATTCGTATTTGTATCAGGTCGTGACAGACAAAGCAAGATTCATTGCGCAGCTGCTGGACGACAAATGCCCGGCGCGTGTTTCTGAGGACTGCGACGATAAGGTGCTGACTTTTGCAGAATTGCAGGCAGCAGCGGAGGGCAATCCGGAATTCCGTGAACGCATCAACCTCGCAAACCGCATTGCGGAGCTCACTTCTCTGAAATCAGAGCATCAGCATGAAATCGGAAAGATGCAGCACAGCATCAACATGCTTCCGGAAATGATCGAACGCAAAAATACAGCGCTGACACAGATGGCGACCGACAAGCAGGCTGCGGACAAGCTGCGTGATCCGCAAAGCGGAAAGGTCAAGGAGTTTGCACTGGTAAAACCGATGGGTTCTCCGATCCGCAAGCATGAGGACATCAACGCATTTCTGCATGGTCAGATACAGAAGCGGCTGGAGAGACCGTTTGACGAAATACCGTCATTCAGGATCGGTGACTTCACAGTTGCTGTGCAGACAAAACCCGGACATATGGATGAAGCGGTGCTGACCGTCAAAGGCGCACGCGCCTCCGTGTATTACATTCAGGTCGGCAGCAGCGATCATGCTGACAACTGGCAGCGCATTGCAAATTTCCTTGACAGCGGCATCGCGAAGGAAATCGAAAAGACAGAGCAGGAGATTGCAAAGCATGAGACTGATCTCGAACAGGCAAAAGCAAGAGTCGGAGAACCGTTCCCGCTCGAAGAGGAACTGCTTGAAAAACAGAAGCAGTTTGCTGTTCTGGAGAAAAAGCTCTCCGGTCTGTCTGAGCAGAAAGAAGATATTATTGATCCCGATGAAACCGAAGAAACCGAAAGTGAACGGCAGGAGCGCGAGGCAATCCAGAACCGTGACGGTGATGACATTGCGCCGGACTTCGATCCGAATACGCCGTCGGCTCCGCGAAGAAGGTAATATGATCATGAAAGCTCCCGCAGAAATGTGGGAGCTTTCCATTTAAGGAGGACAGTATGCAAAAAGAAGAACGCCAGCAACTGATTCAGGAAGCGAAGCTGACTTCGCTGACAGAGTATTTCCGGCAAAGCGGCTATAAGCTCAGACAGTACGGTCATGAGGTCTATGTGGACGGATTGACCGGTCATCAGCTTTGCATCAATTCCGCAACGAACCAATGGTGCGACCATTATGTGGAAGGCTCCGGTGCAACGAATAATGCAGTCGAATGCCTGATTCAGGTTCTTGACAAAACCTTTGAGCAAGCTGTGTTTGAACTGACAGGCAGAGATATTTCGTATTCACGCGCAGAGGAATATCCGCGTTCATTCCGTCCGCAGTACACATCTCCGCCTAGGCCGAAGGTTCCGGAACCTGTAAAAAAAGAATTGCGTATGCCGGAGCGTGCCGAAACCATGCGGCAGGTCTACGCATATCTTTGCAAAACGCGCGGCATTCCGATTGCAGTCGTGCAGGAGCTTGCTCACACCGGACTGCTGTATCAGAGCGAACATCGCACAGAGACCGTTGTTAACGGCAAACCGAAAATATACCGCAATGCGAATGCGGTATTCGTTCACCGTGATGCCAAAGGAACGATCATCGGTGCAGAACTTCAGGGATGCAACAGTGAGCGCAGATTCAAAGGCATTGCACCCGGAACGGGAAACAGTGCATTCATGTTTACGCCTGTTCCGGCGCGTGACGGCAAGATCCGCCGCGCTTACATTTTTGAGAGCGCGATCGACCTTCTGAGCTTTTACACATTCTGCGAAAACAAGAGCAAACTGACCGGTTCACTGCTTGTTTCAATGGCAGGGCTGAAACCGTCTGTACCCAAACGGCTGCAAGCAGAGGGCATTGAGATCATTTCCTGCGTGGACAACGATGACGCCGGCAGACGCTTTGAACAGGAAAACGGCTTTGTCCGTTCTGAATCCGTGAAACAGAAACTCGACTATCGCGGTTTCAAAGACTGGAATGAGCTGCTGACGCTCGGCGGCAAGAATCCGAATGCCAGCCTGATCGAAGGTCGGCAGCAGGAACAGACTCAGAAACCGTCAATCCCATTCCGGAGGGGAAAACGAGCATGAAAGACAATTCTAAAAAAACACACGGTTCCATAGAAGTCTATCTTCCGCCCGAAGAAGTCAATGCTCTGCTGTCGGCGCTGAATGCGATCGCAGTCGCTGATCCGGAAAACAGGACAGCACGGCACGCGGAACGCCTGAAGCAAAAAATCCTGAAACACGGGCGTCGGTTTACTGATAAGGGCACCGAAAGCTCTGTGATATATTTCTATAATGAGGAAGCGGCGACGCTCATCCATCTGTTCAGCTTTTTCACACTTGTGACGCAAAAGCCGGAAATGATAACAGATTTCTTTTCTCAGATGGGAAGGCCGCGAAAGGAGTGAAACGCAAATGAAAGAAAATGTCACCGGAAGAAAAAGATTCGTAAAAAGGGTCGGGGAATCTCCCGGCTGCAGAGCAGAGAATGACGCTTCAATTATTTATCGGAGAAAAATATGCGGTGTTGCAAAAAAATGTGTGAAGCGTCTTATGCCGTCAAGGTCGCAGACTTTGCCCAAAGCGAACCAAAGGGGCGCGTTCTGTTTTGTTCACGGCGGAGCGCCGCGGACAAAACAGATATTGGGTAATATCTATCCATTCGGTACGAACAGAAGCAAAAACAGCGGCTCACAACGGAAATTCGCAAATTGAAAAAGAAATGAGGACGAGATGGACAGATACAGTATCAGCTTTACGCTGGGAAAAGCAAGTGATCCGCACGGAGCGAACCTTGCGCATAATAACAGAAATTTCACCGCGGCGAATGTTCATGAATCGCGGTCGAATCAGAACATTACATACCAAAGACAGGATGTGTGTGATGCCTATGAGCAGCTGTTCGGGAAAGCACTTGCGGAATATAACGCAAAACAGGCAAAACCGAGCAGGCGGATAAAAGATTACTACGAACACATTTCATCCGGGAACCGGGAAGAAGCGTTCTATGAAGTCGTTGTCCAATTTGGTGATATGCAGAATGCTCCCTGCGGATCGAAACGCGGTGAGATCGTCCGGCAGCTGCTTGATGAATTCATGCAGGGCTTCCAGGAGCGCAATCCGAATCTTTTTGTTTTCAATGCGGTGCTGCATCTGGACGAGGCATCTCCGCATCTGCACATTGACTTCATCCCGTTCTATACGCACGGTCGGGTGAACGGACTGAGCAGCGGCGTTTCCATGAAATCTGCTCTTATTGAGCAGGGATTCACACCAAAGGGCTCACGGGAGAATCAGCTTGTGCTGTGGGAGGAACAGGAGCGAATCGAAATGGAGAGAATCCTGCAAAGTCATGGATACGCACGGGAAGATAAAGATGCCCACTATGCGCACATGACCGTCGAAGAATACAAAGCGGCAAAAGACAACGCGCATCTGCTGGAGAGGATGCGCGAAATGCAAACCGTTAGCGTTCCGGATTCGCAGGCAGATTTCGTCCGAAGCATCCAGATGCAGCTCAACGCTGAGAAGCAAAAGGTTGCGGCATTGGAACGTGAACGGCATTCTCCTTACAAGGCATTCTTCTATTCCTCGCAGGAAAAGCAGGCATGGATCCTGCGGCGACTGGAAGAGATGGATGTTCCGTACCGCGAAACTGACAACGGCTTTGAAGCACAGGAGTGCTATGTGCAGCTTATCCGCAGACTGGAAAAGGAATACAAAGCGCCGCGCTCCGTGATACGCGATCAGCTGCGCGAGGACATTGACCGCCTGCTCTTGCAGTCACAGTCTTTTGACGAATTGCTTGAAAAGCTGCGGTCAGAGGGTTATACCGTGAAGCAGGGAAAATACCTTTCTGTCAGGCCGACTGACAGCGGCGCATATATCCGCGTGAAATCGCTGGGTGAATATTACACGGAATTTGCGCTGCGCAATCGGATTGCCGCGAAACAGAAATATGAAAAAGCACTCGCGCGTAAGATCGCGGAGGCAAAACGCACAAATGCGCCGACGCTCTATGTTCTGCAAACGATGCAGCTGTATACTATTGCTTTCAGCAGAGATGCTCTTCCGGTTCGCCGCAGTGATCATACTAAGCCGCTGTCCTGGACAAATGACGCTGAACTAGATCGGTTGCTTGTGCTGAGCAAAAAGATCTCGGAAGGCGCAACACTGGAAACGCTGCGGCGTGACTTTTCAGACAAAGAAAAAGCTGCCGCCGAGAAATCTGATTCGCTGGAATCAGCAAAGGCGCAGCTCAGAAAGTATCTGGAGATGAGGGAACAGCTTGAAGTGTTGTTTGCGGGAAAGCGGTCCGCGGTATTCTCACCGGAACAGGCGCAGCGAATTCTGATGGAGTATCCGACGATCAATGCTGACAACTGGAAGAATGTGAACCTGCTGATAGAAGCACAGCAGAAAACAGTTGCGCAGGCAAGTGCCGAATCGGAACAGGCGGATAAAGAACTGCGCGAAGCCGCCGGTCTTGTGACCGCAATGGAACGCATTACCGGCGGCACTTATGTGCAGTCGCTCGTCGCCGAAGAAAATGACCGGCGAAATTCAAATATCGTCCCGAACGGGATCAGACCTGGCGGAGGTGCAATTCAATGAATCGGAGTCAACTGAAAATACTGGCGGTCGTGTCTATGACCGTTGATCACATCGCGCTTACTTTTCTGCCAAAAGCAAGTGTTTTGTATTATGTGATGCGATTGTTCGGTCGGCTTGCCGCACCGATCATGACCTTTCTTCTGACAGAGGGATACCGGCACACGCGCAGCAAAAAGAAGTATTTCCGGCGGCTGATGCTGTTCGCTGCAATCTCGCAGCCGGTCTATTTTCAGTTCGTTTTTGGCAGACCGCCAATCAATGCACTGGAATATCTGACTTGCTGGAATGTGATGATGTCGCTTGCAATCGGTCTCCTGATCATGATGCTGTTTGACAGCAGCATTCGTTCCTGCACAAGTATTATGCTGCTCGGATGCCTGATTTCGCTGGCACATTTCTGCGACTGGTCGTATCTGATCCCCTCATGGACGATCATCTTCTTTTGCTGTTATGAGCGGGATAGAAAGAAAATGGTTGTGTACTATATTATGGCATCAGTGACACTGCAAACGCTGGTATACTGCCGGCAGTTCGATAGCTTCGCCTCTTTTTCTTTTCAATTCGGCACTTTGCTTGCGATGATTCCGATAATGCTCTACAACGGAGAGCGTGGGAATATCCGTCATAATAATCTGAATCGATGGTTCTTCTATATATACTATCCGGTGCATATGGTTCTGCTGCTCGTTATTCAGGAGAGCGTGAAAGTGCGCTCTCAGTCTTGACATTGCAGCTCGTTTACGATATAATCATAGTAATAGAAATCGGAATTTACCGGCAGTGCCGGCCTCCATTGATCTAAAGCTTTCCGGATGCGTTTGAAAATGCAGAAGAGCCGATTGTTTTCAATGGCGTAATAAGATAAATCGGAATTTATAAGGAGCATTCTAATGAAGAAAGCAATAAAGATGACAGG
>CAMNFV010000169.1 GCA_946537515.1 uncultured Ruminococcus sp.
GAAGCCAGCAGGACGATGCCCGCGGTCAGCACGATGACTGTGCCGGTGATCTTTCCGGCGATACCCTTTTTTGTAACGGTGTAGGTCTCATTGGTCTTCATTACTAACATCCTTTCATCGGCGGGAACCCGCCTCGCTGCGGTGTTTTTCCCTCCCGATGTTCCAATGATACCACGTTTCCGGACAAATTGCAAAGCCCGAGAAAATGCCGTCAGATTTTTAATATGAATATTTCGGCAGTTTTCTCCGGATTTCTCCGGATTCCTCACTATTTCATGATATGTCACGATTTTGGCGGAATCAGTCTATCACATTATAAAATCAACGTATCTTCTAATAAAACTTTTTATTTTCAGAGTGGAAGCTTCTCGCAATTTGCGGATGCTATTATATATTTTGACTTTTCTCTGCAATTCTGCTGAAAAAAGCTGCTGCCGGAGCAAAGCGCACGCCCTGCCCGGCAGCAGCCGTTATACTTTAATAGAGCTTTCGCCGCAGTATTTCAGCGGTGATCATACGTGAGATCACAAACAGGCAGATGACAGCCAGAGCCGCAGCACAGAACAATCCCTCCAGTTCATAGACTGCAAAGCCAAAAAGGTACTCACGGTTGAGCACATTCATCAGCAGAAGCAGCCCCGTCAGGCATCCCACTTCGGTCACTCCGCCGGCCCTCACGCCGAACCGGCTCACAACAGGCAGATACACCGCAGGCGGCAGCAACGCAAAAACGGTCTGCGCACATGCGATCTGTGTTCTTGTCATCGGCGAAATATGCGGCACCGAAAGATACCAAACGCCGAAGCCGCTGACCATTTGCTCTATTTCATTGTAAGATGTCATATGGCCGATGTGCCGCAGAAGAAACAGCAGGCTCACGAGAAACAGCACCACCGGCAAAAGCAGATAATACGGATCATACAGCTTGCCGGGATCGCAGGGCATCGTGCGGTGATACCGGTCAAATCTGCTCTTCCGGTCAGCCGCAATGGACGCAATCGGGAACATCCCGAGCAGCATCGCAAAGCAGCAGCCCGCCGCGCCCAGATACGCCCCGTCCGTAATCGGCACCAGAACCGGCAGCAGCACTAAAATCAAGAAAAGCGGCCAGCTCATATACCATTCTTTCAGCAGCAGCCCTTTCATTCCGATCCCCTCTTTTCATCAGTATTCCGCTCTGTGCAGCGCCCGGACACTCAGCATCCGCGAGAGGAAGAACCCCGGCAGCATGCACAGCCCGAGCACCATTGTCCCGGCGGAATGGGTATCGAAGGGAAACCAGTTGAACCAGTCGATTATGCCAAATCCGCAAAACGGAAACAGCACATAGACCGGCAGCAGCAGCAGCGCCGCGATTCTGCCTGCCGTGATCCCGAAGCGGAACATCACGGGCAGATAGACCGCAGGCATCAGCAGACACAGTGTCCCGAGTGCGGCAAGCAGACTTGCAAGCAGGCTGCAATCCACCGCACTATCCGTATGCAGATAAAGCAATGCATTCACGAGCAGAAACAGACCGGTCAGGACAGCAGTCAGGATGTAATAGAAATCCGCGTAGCTGCTGCGTTTCACGGGCAATACCGGATACCAGCGGTCAAAATGCGAAACCGCGTCCCTGTTCAGTGAGAACAGCGGCAGCAGTGCGATGATCAGCGGCGCGAGAAACAGCACCAGCAAAAAATAAAGGACGATGTTATACGCTCCGATCAGCACAAACGCAAACAGCAGCAGACAGAGCCGCTTCCCCCGCGTATACCATTCTTTTGTCAGCATCGCGCGCATGACGATCACATTCCTTCCGCGCGCTGCTTTCTATGCTTCATACCGGCAGCAAAGCAGATCAGCATGAGCAGCATCAGCGGCGCTGCCACAAGGAAAAGCAGATTCTCCGCATGCCCGATGCATAAGTCACAGTGGCATTGCGCGTTTTTGATTTCCAGCGCCGACGGCAGCGCAATACCTGCCGCGAGGATTCCGTTGAGGATGCTCATAACACCTGCGCAGCTTACACGCTGTGTTTTCGCAGCAATCAGCTTTCCGATCAGCCCCGTGACTAAGACAGAGATTTCGCCTACAATCCCCCAGTTTACCATAATCCGCAGTATGAATGCCATTACAATCCCTCCTGTTTTATGTCTGTTGGCTCAGCCTGCAAAATTGATTTCGTCGAAGTCCAAGCAGTCCGCGCAGATTGCTCACCCCTCTGCTGTTTTTCTTTTCCGCTGCCTGATTGCGATGATCAGGCAAACGACCGAGACAATGCACATCGGCGGCACGATATATCGAAGATAATCATCCGCATGGCCGACACAGAATTCACAGATATGCGGCGCGTTTGTGATCCGCCTGATTGATACGGCCGCAATCATTGCCGCGGCTAAAATATTGATCACACTCATAAGGCTTGCGCGGCTGAAACGCTGCGTCTTCTTACAGATCAGACCGGCAATCAGACTCGTGATCAGCACGGAAACGGCCGAAATGATCAGCCAGTTGAGCAGAAGCGCAAACCAGGAATCCGGCAAGTAAAATAAATCCATCAAAGTCATAATCATTCTCCTTACAATGTCTGATATACAGCGCAATCATCGGGTTACGGCTGCACGATTTTTGTATCTTCTCATTTTGCCGGGACAGATTCTTCCGTTTTCTTCGCACGGATCGCAGAAACGCCCTTTCCGATCCACAGAATCAAATGCAGCAGGATCAGAAACATCAGAGGGGGCAGCAAAATTGCTGCACTATCCGGAATGCCGCCGCAATGCGCATTCCGCATCGCATAATATGCCACGGCAGCCGCTGCAAGTGCATCCATGACAAGCATCAGAACATCGCGGCTGAAACGCTCCGTAAAACAGCGAATGAGAAACGCCGCGGTCCCTGTCACAGCCTCAATCAGCAGACAGGGCGGAATCCAAAACAGCGCAAAACTCAAAACAGGCGGCAGTTCCGCCTCATATGAGAACTGGCTCAGGATCACGATCAGAATTGCAGCAAGCAGAAATCCGAATGTCAGTAATCCTTCATGTTCCTGCCAGTCATATTTTTTCTTCATTTTCATGTGAGCACATCCTTTCTGTCAATCATTTCGTTTTTTCTCGATCACGCGCCGTGAAAACAGCCACGAGAGAATGAAGAGCACCGCCGCGGCCGCGCCCGGCAGCAGCTCATACCATGAATAAGAGGCGGATACGATCTCTCCGCCTTCCGACGGGATGGTCATGATCGCGAGGATGATCATCATCGGCATGCTCAGCATGTTCAGCGTCAGAACGATCATCGCGCCGATCATTCCCGCAACTCGTCCGAAGCGGATTGTCAGCGGCAGAAATACCGCAGGCATCAGCAGACAGAGCGCAATCAGATAAAAAATATAAGGCGGAATCAGTACCGCATGATGCCATACCAGAAGCAGCAGCGCAAAAAGCACCAGAATCACGGTAAGAACCAGGATCGTCAGATAATAAGCATCCGCGATCGTGCGCCGCTTCACCGGAAGCGTCAGCCGGTAGCGCTCAAATCCGGATGACGCATCCGCACCGATCACCGGACACAGGCTCACGGCAATTCCCAATCCCGCAAACGGAATCACAAATGCCGCAGTATCGGGACTGATCAGCGAAAGAATCAAAATGCACGCAGCACCGGGCAAAACGCCGATCCGGATGCCGTACCACAGCCGAAGCAGTAATCCTTTCATATGCAGACACCTCAGAATTCACGGCTCGAATAGAGCTTCAGCGAGAGCACCCAGGAAGCTGCAAAAATAATAGCCAGTACAGCGGCAATGATACCGCAGACAACTGCGGGCGATGCAGCATTAAGCTTGCCGACCAGGCTTCCGATTGTCTGATTCGATGAGCTGAGCACAACGAATGCTGCTGTCAGCAGGCCGACCGCAGCAAGCATCACCATGCGTGCCTTTGCCGTTCCGAGCTTGAAATTCAGCGGATAGAGCAGCGCCGGAAAGATGATGCAGAGCAGCAGTGAGGAGCCGACAACCGGCAGCGCTTCGTCATAGGATATCGCGTCCATTTTGTTGAATACATACGACATCAGCAGCATGATTGCCGCTGCACCGGCAGTCAGAATCAGCGTCATGAGATATTTGGAAGATACGATCCTGCGGCGGTCAAAGGGCAGCCCGAGCACGTAGCTCTCCCAATGGCTCGTTTCATCAAAGGTCATCAGCGAAATCGGCATCATTGCAAACAGCACGCCGATATATGTGAGGAAAAACGAGTTTTTCGTCAAGAGCCCAAGCAGAATAAACACCGGAATAAACAGCACCATAGACGAAGTGATAAGCATATAGAATTCTTTTGTCAGTAAGCCTTTCATGATAAGTTCCTTTCTAAAACGAGCGCTTGCGGAAGCCGCGGTTTGCCAGCAGCCATGAGAGAATTGTCAGAATTGCATAGCCCGCAAGCGTATAGAGAATAATGCGGCTTTTTTCCAGTTCCAGCACCTTGTTCAATGCCGCAACTGCGGATGCATCCGCCCGGACACCGGGGAAAAACTTAATCAGCGCAATAATCGGATAATAAAGCGGGACAAAAACAGCATCAGGGAATGAAATGGACGCTGAAAAAACGCCTGCAAAGAGAATCATCAGAACCATGAACAGCATGTTCGCTTTTCGTGCACCGAAGCGGAAGCTCAACGGGTAGCACAGCACCGGCATCATGATACAGGGCATCAGCGCACCGGTCAGCCATGCCGCAGCAGAAGCACGGTCCGGAAACACGGCGCTTCCGCAGAACAGCACCCCGCAGCCGATCAGCAGCGCGGCAATCAGCGCCAGCAGGAGCGAAAACAGATACTTTTCTGCAACGATCGTCCGGCGCGAAAACGGCATCGTCATCAAGCGGATATCCCAGCGGCTGATCTCGTCATTCTGGAGCATTCCGATCGGCAGCGCACCGAGATACACCGCTATAAATGACAGCAGATACGGCATTTTCAAGATTACTCCGGCGAGCAGCAGCAATGCGGGAACGAGGTATCCGACCGGATTGCACAGTTGGTAAAAATCCTTGCAGAGCAGCCCTTTCACAGGTCACTCCCCCTTCGCCATGTAGACAAACAGCTCTTCGATCGTCACAGGGCGGACATCGAATGTTGCGGGAACAAGCGCACGGTCTACGATCGCCTCTGCGCCGTACTTTGTGATTTTCTTGCCCTTGACTGCATCCGGTTCCAGCGCATTGAGGTTTTCCTCAGTCGTCTGAAGGAAGCCATACTGCTCAAGCAGGCGGTCTTTCTCCTCACAGAGCATCATTTTCCCCTTGTGGATAAAAGCAATATAATCACAAATCTTTTCCAGATCGCTGACGATATGCGAAGAAATCAGAATCGCATGATCGTCGGTGCGTGTGAAGTCATTGAGGATCTCAAGCAGCTCCTCGCGCACGAGCGGATCTAGGCCGGCGGTCGGCTCATCGAGAATCAGCAGCTTCGCCTGATGCGAAAGTGCAATCGCCAGTCCCAGCTTCATTTTCATGCCCTTGGAGAAGGTCTTGAACTTTTTGTTATCCGGCAGACTGAATTTTTTCAGATAATCCGCGTACACATCGCTCTGCCAGTTGGCAAACGAATTTTTCATGATCCTGCCGATCTGTTTTGCATTGAGATGCTCCGGCAGCCCGACTTCATCGAGCACAACGCCGATCTCATTGCGCTGCTCTGCGGAAATCTCCGAACCGAGCAGCCGGATCGTACCAGTATCGGGGCGGTTCATATCGAGCATGGCCTTGATCGTTGTTGTTTTACCGGCGCCGTTTTCGCCGATCAGGCCGAGGATGCAGCCCTGCGGCAGCGTCAGGGAAATCGGGCCGAGCGTGAAGCCTTTATATTCCTTGGTGAGATTGTTGATTTCGATCGCATTCATGATGATACTCCTTTCATGTCATTCATCCAGCAGATCAAACAGGTCGATGATATCCTGTTTTGTCATGCCGCAGGCGGCGGCAAGCTGACGAATTTCGAGCAAATGATTTTCGATTTGTTTCAAGTGTTCCTCGCGCAGCAGTTCGGTATTTTTCGGAGCAACAAAGCATCCCTTCGCCGGAACGGTATAGAGGAAGCCCTCGCGTTCCAGCTCATCGTAGGCGCGTTTGGTCGTCACGACGCTGATGCGCAGATCCTTCGCGAGATTGCGGATCGACGGAAGCGGATCGTTTTCATTGAGTTCGCCGCTGATAATGAGCGCTTTGATCTGGGTATAGATCTGGTCATAGATCGGGGCGCCGCTTTTGTTGTCGATAAACAGGTTCATGCTCTCACCTCGTTCTGTTTAACTGTTCATGTACAGTATACACAGTTAGTACAGATTTGTCAATAGCCTGAAGAAATATTTATTTTTTAACAGTTCAGCATACAAGACGCACATCTCTCACAATGCAAGTGCCTGCCGTCTTCATAAATCTTTCATGTGATGCGCGGGGGCAGATTTCCAAAATCGCTTGCATTTTCATACAAATTCTGCTATAATATAATCTGTATAGGTTTATCCTTATTTCTACGAAAAAGGAGGACTCCGCACTTGGATTCTTCATATGATATCATCGCTGCGCTGAGTGATCTGCGCGGCGTATC
>CAMNFV010000170.1 GCA_946537515.1 uncultured Ruminococcus sp.
ATTTCTGTCATAATAGACATTCAGAATCGTTGAATTATCGCCCGCTACTTCTTTCTGGGCATCGCAGCGATCATAATGGAAGCCTACATAATTGCCGCGTCCTGCGAGGTTTTTATAGTTGTTCGCAACGGAAACAATCTGTTCAGTCGTTGCATCATCAATCGTAAAGCTCTCTGCAAAGTCATAAAGCCGGTCTGCAACTGCTGCGTTCGGTTCATCCGTCACCTTCTGCCGCCAGATAATAACGGTATACTTTGCATTCGCGGGCGTCCAGTGTGCATAGAGCGTGACCTGCACGACCTTTTGGCCTTCCGTATCGGTATCCTGGAAATAGAGCCGGCCGTTTCGGACTTCGAGTTCACTCGTATTCAGATTGGATACAAGATTCTGATTGTTGTCTGTCACTCGTGCGCCGTCTTCTGTAAACCAGCCGTCGAATGTATAGCCCGCACGAACAGGCGCAGAGCTTGCGCCCGGATCCGAGAAGGAATAGCCCGATTCAGACGGGAAGAATTTCGGCGGGATATAGGTCGCGCCGCTTCCGGTCTCGCCGGAAACAAACTCCAGCCAGCGAATCGGCTCAAAGACCGGATAATAATCCGTTGTCTCTGTCAGCTCCAGCGTCGGCGTGGTAATGACCGCCTTGCTTCCGCCCGAAGTGTAATCCTTGATCGCTTCCGTCGTCCAGCCCTTGAACGCCATCTGCGGCGGCTGGCCTTCTTCATGGTTATCGTCGGAATCATCATAGGTCACGATCAGATCCTTGTACTCGACCGATGCCGTACCGTTGCTCATATCGCCGCGTCTTGTCGCGAAGACCGGGAACGAGTCGGTTCTGCCGTTATACTGATCGTGGAAGATCGCATATACGCAGGATTTGAATACTGCATAGAGCGGAACAATTTCATTTGCCGTCACAGCCGGTACATTCTCAAAATCGAACATTGTTCCGTTCGGGCTGCCGATGAACCAGCCGACAAATGTATACTGGCTGTTCAGATCAGCGGGCAGCTGCGGGAAGACCGGCTTTTCGGTGCCTTTGATCGTCTGCTTCCAGATTTCCTTGAAAGTGCCGTCGCTGTTCTTCGAAGAAGTCGGGAAGTAATACTCGCGATAACCCGCATTGTTCGCCGGATCATCCGGCATCAGGAATTCATAGGTGCGCAGCGGATTTGTGCCGTCATCGAGTTCATAGACGGAAAATCCCGCGGCTTCAAATGTGATCGTATCGTCTTTGATCTTGAAGTTTTTGATTTCCTCGCGGATACCGCTGTCATCAATATGCCAGAGGCGCGGCTTCTGTTCCGCAGCGAATGCATTGCCGATCGCAGCATTCGTGATTTCAACCTTGATCGGTGCGCTGCTTTCAGGCTGGAAATTGCCGCCGACCTGATCGGTAATGGAGATGTCATATGCGAACAGATTTTCATTGGTATATTCCGCGCTGTTCTGTACATTGACCTCTGCATTGACCGGCATCAGCCCGTCCAGCGTGACGCTCTCTGCTTCATCCTCTCCGGGCAATGCGCGGATGGTCTGATATTCCAGTTCATCATTCCGGATTTCGGTCGTTTCCGTCGTGTCATCCAGTTCATCCGCATAGGCCGTCAGCAAATTGCCGGGCAGTCCGGAGAACAGCAGAACCATGCTCATAAGCATCGCGGATACTCTGCCAAACAGCTTCTGTTTTCCGTTCCGTTTCTGTTTCATCTGCGCATCACCTCCTTATCGTCAGTTTCAGGTTCCTGTTATTGTTCTTGGGGCTGTGCTGTTTCATCGGGACGTCTGCCTCTGTACCGCAGACAGATGATATCCGCCGCCAGCGCAGCAGCTGCAATCAGGATCATCAGTCCCGTCCAGCGATCCCGGATGCCCATGCGTCCGGTCAGATCCTCTGTCAGCAGGAATACTGCCGCAGACACGCCGAAAATCACGGCTTCCAGCAGAATGCCGGTTTTGCTCTTCTTGAGAAAATGCTTCAGGTCATGCAGGAGCTTTTCCGTTTCCTCCGGCTGATTTGCCGGTGCATCCTGCTTTTGTTTTGCGTCATCGGCTTGTTTTTCCAGTCTGTTGACCGTCTTTTTGGAATAGGTCAGCTGTCCGAATTTCCGGCGCATTGCCCAGACCGGCAAAAATGTCAGGAATGTGCAGACCACGCAAAGCAGATTCAAAAAGGACCATCTGCCTTTTTGCAGCTTGTGTCCGACTGCAAGGTGTTTTTCCGGCTGCTCCTCTGCCTGTGTGAGCATCTGCGCGGGGATTCCGCTGTCATTCCAGGGCTCAACGCCTGCAAACAGCACGATTCTTCCGTCCGTGACCGCATCGGAGCAGGTAGAGAGCCCGAGGATTCCGTCCTCCGGCATATCCTCCGGAAGCGTTTTGCCGTTGACGGCATGTTCCGCGATATATTCTTTCAGAACGGGATAGCGGCTCTCCGCATCCTCATCCAGCTGATAGACTGTGTCCTCATACGCATTTGTCCGCACACATGCGAACACGCGGATCCGGTAATCGCCGTGTTCCGTTTGCAGGATGCCGTCGGAATGCGCGGCAAAATATTCCGGGTCAAGATATTTTTCGATATCTCCGAACATAGCACCGCTTTCCATATGGTGCCCGTAGATCATGTTATACCAGTCGCTGAGATCGGCGTCATTCTCCGCAGCGAGGTAAATCGAACCGGTCAGGGTACTGTATCCGAAGATATCCTTATTCAGATACTCCAGATTATCTCTGCCCTGCACGACCGGATAATTGATATTCGTGCCGAACATTTCGAGCCAGCCGACCGTATCGGGATTGATCTTCCGCAGCTCCGAATATGTATATTCTTCCGTCTGCGGATCCTCCCGGAGCTTCGGGCGGTATTGCAGCAGGTCATAGGAAACAAAGGCTGTCCGGTTTGTATAGTAGATATCATTGAGCACATACAGCCCGGAAGCGAGCATGACCGCTGCGGCTAACGCCGCAAAAACCATCAGCACGGTATTGGCTGCTGCTGCGATCTGATTGAGCAGCTTCATTCCTTTTCCAGTTTTCATATGCCGTTCCGCCTGATGACCGCGATGATTTTGCCGTTGATTTCGCTGCGGGTTACGGTTCCGAAATACCGGCTGTCCTCTGCGCCGCCGCGCGCATCCGCGAGGATGAAATACGTCTGATCCGAAAGCTCCAACGGATATTCGGTAAAGCCCTCAAAGCGCGGTGTCGAAGCGTGAATCTCCGGCTCAGAGACTGCGTTTCCGTTGATGATCAGCCGCTCCTCATCCGAGATATCGACGGAGTCGCCGGCAGCCGCCACGATTCTACCGATATAGGTCGTGCCGTTTTTGACAAAGACCACAGCATCCTGTGCATGATAGTCCTTGTCCAGCCGGTAATAGAGCAGCAGGTCCTTCATCTTGATGCTCGGTGCCATATCGTTATTCGGGGCGGTCGCCGCGCCGATGACATATCCGAACAGCAGCCACAGCACCAGAATCACAATCAGAAAATTAAACAGAAAAATCTGAATCGGCGTCATGGGCGATCTGTGCTTTTTCTTCGGTTTCTCTGTATTGTCAGCTGTCACCGCAGCCGCTTCTTCCGCCAGCTTTGCAGCAGCTTCCTCTGCCATACACGACGCCTCCGTTCCGCATTATATTTAGTAAATTATTGCTGCGATATTACATTTCGTATATTTTTTGAAAACAAAAACGTATTCAACGCAGCATCAGCCGCAGATTGAATACGTTTTTTCGTGATATTTCCGCGCAAAGGCAGACTCCAAGCCGCTTGGCATGTGTATGTTATACATTCTAGTCATGGTTTCGCCCTCCTTTTATGGTGGTTAATCACAAAGGTTTTTGCTATGCGATCATTATACCATACGGAGTGTTACAAAACCGTTAAAAAATCGGACGAATTCAAAAAATCGGATATAGAAAACAAAGACTTGATTGTTGATGATTATTGTACAATTTAATACCAATTATACTGTTCAATAATTTTAGAAGGCGTGCCTTCACAGTCCAGCATGTCCATTTTTATAGCAATCTTGCCATATTTCTTCGCAATGATCTGCTCGGCACCGATCTCGCGCAGACTGTTCCGCAGATCCAGAACAAGCTGCCGCAGATTTCCCTGTTTATCCGGATCGCCGCCCCACAAAATGCCAAGCAATTCGCCGTTCGTACAGAAAGCGCCTTCCTTATAAACGAGATAGGCAAACAGCTCGATCGTCAGGCCGCGCCCGAAATCAAAGGGCTTGCCGTCCGCAAAGAGCGCAAAGGGGCTGCACTGCACCTTCAGCGGCGTCTTGACAGTTTCCAGCGGAAACCGCAGCTCCTGCAATTCCCGGATGATATCCTCTTCGCAGACGGGCTTTGTCAGGAAGCCGCTCGGATGCATCCCGACCGCATCAAACACATACTCCGGATGCCCCGTCACATAGATGATATTCAGCTTTTTATACTTCTCTTTGAGCATGGGCGCTGCTTCAACGCCGTTGAGACCGGGCAGCTCGATATCAAGGAAAATAATCTGCACCTCATCATTCAGGAGCCGGAATGCATCCTTCATATTGGAAGCACACATATGCGTCCCGTTCGGATCAATTTTCCGGAGCATATACAGCATCAGCTCCGCCGCTTCCTTCTGATCGTCCACTGATAATGTAATCATATTGCGCCCCCTTGTTCGTCATCCATCGTAATTCTCGCGATCGTTCCGTGTTCGCTGCTGATAATTTCCAGCTCAGCCTGACAATATGCCCGCAGTCTTGCGCGGACGTTTTCAATGCCGATGCCCTTTCGCTTTTCCTGCTGCTGCGTGATATTGCTCTGCCCGGAGCCGTCGTCAATAATCTCAATGCAGATCTTTTCATCCTGTCTGCGGGCATTGATATGCACAACGCCGCCCTCTTCATAGGTTCCGATGCCGTGACGGACCGCATTTTCCACAAGCGGCTGTACCGAAAGCGCCGGAATAAGAAACTGATCGCATTCAATATCATATTCCACCTGCAGCCGGTCGCCGTAATTATCGCGTTCCAGATCGAGATACGCCTCGACATTTTCCATTTCCTGCTCAAAGGTAATCATTTTCGTATTGCTGATCGCATCAAAATGTGAGCGCAGGTACTTGGAAAAATTCGTAATGCAGCGGTAAAGATCGGGATACTCGCGGCAGCGCGAACGGATCGCCATCAGCGCATTGTTGATAAAATGCGGCTGGATCTGCGCAACCAGCACCTCATTCTTGCTTTGTTCCAAAGCAAGCTGCTTTTCTGCGAGTTCAGCGCGTACCTGATCGAGCTCATGTGCCCTCTGAACGGTGACATCCGTCCGGTGCTTTTCATAGTACATAAAGACGATCAGCGCAGCAAGCGAAACACAGATATTATTGAAGCTGATGCCGGTATAATTCGTATTCAGGATAAAGCCGCAGATCGGAATAACCGTAGTCGTGGTAATAATCTGCCGGAGAAACCGGTGCATTTTATTCCGGTACATCACAAGAACCGCCAGAATAAAAATAAATACCAGAATCGTCGCGCCATGCCAGAGGAGGAAGAGCTTTCCGCGGATGTATTGATTCTGCGCATTAAAATAATAAAGCGCACCTGTGAACGGCGTCAGCGTCAGCAAAATCAGAAGCGGAATATGCAGCAGCTGAAGCGCAAACGTAATCTTTTTCAGCAGAACGGCGCCGTTTTCTTCCGCAACATGTTTCTTCACCAGCTCCAGATAGAAAAGGGACAGAAACGCTCCGATCACAAAATATAAGAAATTCGAGATGCGCACAATCCAGAACGCAGCAGCGCCGGCTGCACCGTCAAATATAATATAGACCACATTCAAAAAGTTATAGAGGAAAATCAAATTGTAAAAAATAAGGATTTCCCGTGTAAACGGCACCTTTACATATTCCGCCGCATTCTGCCGCCTGCCGCGGCTCCCGATTACCAGAGAGGACATCATGATCAGAAGAAAAAGACCGTTCCAGGTCTCGATTACCACCTGAATCAGCAGCGGCAATCCGATGCGTTCAATCAGTTCCTGCATTCTATCCGCACTCCCTACATTAGCGTTCAGGCCGTCGAATTACTTCTGTCATTGGCCGCTGTGGCCATTGCAGCACACCATGCCGGGCAATCCGCATGATATGCGGAAAGCGGCTTCCGTTCCAATGTCCTGATGAATGTCATTTTTGCGTATTTACGCAGAATAGATTCAGTGGTGCGAGGCTGTTTTTATGCTTCCTCGACCATAACGGTCATACCTGTTTCCTTTGCGTATGCAAGAAAATCGCAGATTAGCCTGTAGCATTCCCGTGCCCGTTCATCTTTGTAATGTTCCATTCTTTCCTTGTAGGTATACAGATCATTCAGGTATTCATCCAGATTTTCGATTGGAATAGGATCATCCCTGAAATCCAATGTTCGCTGACACTGCTGCCAGTCACGGGTGAAGCCATACCATTCTGTTTCAGGGAATACGGGAAATACAGGCTCA
>CAMNFV010000171.1 GCA_946537515.1 uncultured Ruminococcus sp.
CCGCAATGAAATGCGGGGCTTGTGCGCATCTGTATCAGGACATGCATTCTGCAAACGGCTGACAAAACCGCGGAAAGTTGCACGTCTGCGTACAACTATTTCAAAAATGTAACCAAATCTTCATAATCCGGTTCCGGATGATAAAAGGATAGATTTTTATGTTTCGTATTTGCTGCCCGTGTCATTTCGGGCTTGAATCCGTAGTCAAATTTGAGCTGGTACGGCTCAGCGTGCCCGAAATCACCGCAGCAGACGGCAGAGTCTCCTTCTCCGGCGGCTGGGATGAGATCGCGGCTGCCAATGTCGAGCTGACGGCAGCGGAGCGTGTCCTCGTGGAGCTCGGGACGTTTTCCGTCAAGGCGCAGCGCGGGAAAACCGCGTTCGATCCGCTCTTTGAGGGCGTCATGCAGGCACCGCTTGAGGAATTCATCGGGCCGGATGATGCGGTGATCGTCAAGGGCAGCTCGCTGAATTCTGCGCTGCACAGCGTTCCCGCATGTCAGGCGATCGTCAAGAAGGCGGCCGTCACGCGACTCCAAAAAGCATATCACACGCAGACGCTCCCCGAGACCGGTGCGCCGCATACGCTGCAATTCCAGATCCGGAATGATGTCTGCACGCTCTATCTCGATACGACCGGTATGCCGCTTTATAAGCGCGGCTGGCGGCAGCAGGCGGTTCTCGCCCCGATCCGTGAAACACTTGCGGCCGGGATCCTCGATCTCTCCCATGTGCGCAGCGATACGCAGCTCTGTGATCCGTTCTGCGGCAGCGGTACATTTCTGATCGAGGGTGCCAGACGCGCCATGCGCATCGCGCCGGGACTGCATCGCAAATATGCGTGTGAAACCTGGTCGCAGGCACCGCAGGAAGCCTTCCGGAAGGCAAGATCGGCCGCGACAGAAAAAATCAATCACAATGCCGAATTCCGCGGCTTTGGCTTTGATGCCGACCCGGCGGCAGTTGAGCTGACGATGCTCAATGCGAAAAAGGCCGGCGTTGCGGACAGAATCACCGTGAAACAGCAGGAGATCAAGGATTTTTCTGCGGTCAGCGGTCAGAATATCGTCTGCAATCCGCCCTACGGCGAGCGGATGCTCGATGTTGAACAGGCCAGAGGGCTCTATCGTGTGATGAGCAAAGTCATCCCCGATGATCTCCCTTGCAGCATCATCACGCCGGATACCGAATTTGAGCAATGCTTCGGCAGAAAAGCGCGGAAACGCCGCAAGCTCTATAACGGCATGATGCAATGCCAGCTGTATCAGTATTGGTGAGAAGATGAACGGCTTTCAGGAACAATACGCCGGCTTTCTCGAATCGTTCGGACAGGGGCGCAAAATGGTGCTCTCAACAGCGGCGCATGACATAGTTTCGTCCAGGATGATGAGCGTTGTCCGGCTGGACGGGGCGTTCTATTTTCAGACGGATCGGGCGCTGCGCAAGTACCGCCAGCTCTCCGTGAATCCGCGGGCTGCCCTCTGTATCGACAATATCCAGATCGAGGGAATCTGCGCGGAACTCGGTGCGCCGCTTGCACATGCTGCATTCTGTGCGGCGTTCCGGACATGCTTCCGCGGCTCGTATGATGCCTATACGGCGCTGGAAAATGAACGGCTGTTTGTTCTGCATCCGACGCGGATCGAACGCTGGCTCTATCTTGACGGCGTGCCGTATATCGAAATTTTTGATCTCGAAAATGAACGCTATTCCTGTGAAAAATACACAGGCGTTTAAGATGTGACCTGAAAAAATGCTGCCGAATGCAGCGCAAACTCCGGCGCGCAGACAATGAACAGGTCAGAGAATTCAATGAAAAAAAGACTTGACAAACCCGGGCCGGAGATATATAATCAGTATATGACAAACGTTAGGGGAACGCTGATCAAATCGGTATCTCCGATGGATTTGAAATGGGGCTTCACAAATTGTTCCCATACTCCGCCAAAGGACAGTATCTCTTTGGAATTCCACTTTAGAATAGTGATGCAAATACGTGCTTTTCCTATTGACTCTTAAAATGGGATTCTTAAGGGCTAATAGCCCTTAAGCAGGAGTTTGAGGGCGGAGCCCTCATTATAAATCCGCCGGAGGCACTTTAATCAGTTTTTCCTAAAGTCACAAATAAACAGGATACCAAAATCTTGGGCTCTGCCCGCCAGGAAGGAAAGATTCACTATGCTGACTCCGAATCTCACAGTCAATGCATCCGGACATCTCTGTATCGGCGGCGTCGATACGACGATGCTCGCCAAAACGCACGGGACACCGCTCTATGTTCTCGATGAGAACATGATCCGCGAAAACTGCCGCGGCTTTGAACGCGTCATCTCCGAGGAGTACGGCGGAAAAGGCCTCATCTGCTATGCAAGCAAGGCGCTTTCCTGCAAGGAGCTCTATCGCGTTGTCGATTCGGAAGGACTCGGCTGCGATGTTGTTTCCGGCGGTGAGCTGTATACAGCGCTGCAGGCCGGTATGCCTGCGGAAAAGATCGTCATGCACGGCAACAGCAAGTCCAATTCTGAGCTGCAAATGGCTGTCTCTCATGATGTCGGCCGGATCGTCTGCGACAATCTGCCCGAGCTCAAGCGCCTCGATCAGATCGCGGGTGCTGCCGGCAAGACCGTCAATGTCATGCTGCGCATCAAGCCCGGCATCGACGCCCATACGCATGATTTCGTCAAGACCGGTCAGATCGACAGCAAGTTCGGCTTTGCGCTCGAAACCGGTGAGGCGATGCAGGCGGTCAAGGCAGCAAGCCTCTATCCGAATCTGCGGCTCGTCGGTCTGCATTGCCATATCGGTTCGCAGATTCTCGATACCGAACCCTTTGCAGAGGCTGCCCGCGTCATGCTGCGCCTGATGAATCAGGTCAGAGCAGAGCTCGGCATCACGCTGACAGAGCTCAATCTCGGCGGCGGCCCCGGCATCCGCTATACGGAGCATGATGACCCGAAGCCGTTCGGTGAAATCGTGCGCGCAATTCTTGCAGCTCTCAAGGGCATCTGCACGGAGCTTGATTTCCCGGAGCCCTTTGTACTCTTTGAGCCCGGCCGCTCGATTGTCGGCGGGGCAGGCCTGACGCTCTATACTGTCATGGCGAAGAAGGTCATCCCGAATATCCGGACCTATGTGCTCGTGGACGGCGGTATGTGCGACAATCCGCGCTATGCGCTCTATCACTCCGAATATGAGGCGCTGATCGCGAATAAGGCCGGTCAGCCGCGTGACGAGCGTGTCACAATCGGCGGCAAGTGCTGCGAGAGCGGTGACCTCATCGGTGAGGATATGCCGCTGCAGGCTGCGGAAGAGGACGACATTCTTGCTGTCCTTGCGACCGGTGCATATAATTACTCCATGGCTTCCAATTATAACCGCAATCCGCGCGCCGAGATCGTCATGGTGCGTGACGGTGAGGCGAGAACGATCGTCAAGCGCGAGACCTACGCGGATATCATTCAGAACGATCTCTGATCGGAACAGTTCGCGGAAAGCGCATTGACAAAGAAGAATCCGACGACGAAAGAAGGAGTGTGACAGAATATGGAAATTCAATTAAATTTAACGCCTGAAATGATGAACAATCCGGCAACGCGGCTTATGGGGCTGATCGTCAGTGCGTTTGTGCTGGTGATTTTTTGGGGCTTGTTTCTGTTTTTTACGATGCTTGAACTACCTGTGTTTATGCAGACAAGATGCCCGCACTGGACGGAAACAAAGGGCGAAATTATCGCACTCATTCCGGTTGAAGTACATCCGGGACTGGAGCAGGTTGCCGGCCAATCGACACCGCTGGTTGAATACCGGACGGCTTCCAAAGAGATCCGGCAATGTGAGGGCGTCTTTTCTTCAGGCGGATATACAGTCGGGAAAACTGTGACTGTTCGGTATAACAAGAAAAAAGGCGTGCTTGCTGATGACAATCTATATTATACGATCAAGTTTGCTTTCCGCGGCGGAGCGGCCGCTGTGCTTTTGCTCTTTACAATCCTGTGGATTTTCAAGCTGCGCAAACATATTCGTGAGCAGAAATTTTCTTATTGATGCTGCGGTCATGCGCTGATTCTGCGATACGATTTTTTACGAATCCTATTGATAACCCCCGGTTTCTGTGCTATAATGGTAACAGAGCCGGGGGTGATTCATTTGACGAAAAAAGACAAGAGGCTCATCATTGCGGCGAGTATCGGCTCCGGGCTGCTGACGCTTGCAGGTCTGGCGGTCATTGCCTTCATGGTGATCTTACCTTTTCATAAGCCGAAAAGCGGCCCTGATGTGCGAATTCCGCCGCTGCGCATGGCGGATTATTACGGCGAAAAATTTTCGCTGATTTCGCAGAGAAAAGTCGATAGTTATGACGATATTATCATCTATACGCTGAAAGACAGCAATGGTCTGGAATGCCATGCGGTATATGGCAAGGATTACAGCTATTCGTCATTCAAACATCGTACCTACGACGATTATCGCGTGAAATTGCAGGAGCAGACACCGGCCGTTCAGCGGCTGCTTGCGCAGGATGTGTATCAGGTGTTCTATCAGTCGAATCTTGGACAGGTGACTGCGTTCAATGATGATTATCCGGATTGCCGCTGGGTGATCATGGTGGATGATTACAATGAAATCCCGAATGCGCTGCATCTCGCGCTCGATACCGTGACCGCGGAGGACAGCAAGCTGCCGGACAGCGAATTCTGGCTGGCGGATAACTGGGGCAGTCTTGCGCCGGAAATTCAGCTCGGAACGGAAGAGCTCGCGGTGCTTCCGTTTCATGATCCGGAGGGCTATGATTTTGATGCGCTGCTGAAGCAGGCGCAGAAACGTTATCTGGATCTGTACCGCGGAGAAGCACTCGAAACGGGCGTACAGGATCCGCCCGCTGCCGGGGGCGTTCCGCGCAGCTGAATCATCGAAAATACGCGAAATTCATAACAAGGGGGCTGCCGCTTTGATCGGATGCGGCAGAGATTTCTATGCATACTTTTATCATCGGGGCGAATGATGCCAGTCAGCGTGCGGACAAATTTCTGCTGAAAGCCTGCCCGAAGCTGCCGAAATCGCTGCTCTATAAGACATTCCGCAAAAAGGATGTCAAGTGCAACGGCAAGCGCATCCCCGCCGAGACTTTTCTTTCAGAGGGGGATACCGTTCAGGTCTATTTGCCGGATGAATTCTTTGTATCTGCGAAGAAAACTGCTCCGCAGCTGCGTCTGCCGAAGCCCGAAATCTTCTATGAGGATGAAAATATCCTGCTGATGAAAAAGCCGGTCAATCTGCCGGTTCATGCTGACGACAAAGGCAGCTGCGATACCTTGCAGGGACGATTTTTGCAGTATCTTGCGGATACAGGCGCCTATCAGCCGGAACAGGAACAGAGCTTTACGCCTGCACTCTGCAACCGGCTCGACCGCAATACCGAAGGCTTTGTTATCGGGGCGAAAACGGCGGCTGCGCTGCGCTGTGTCAATGAGATGATACGTGAAAATCACGTTGTGAAACAGTATTTCTGCATCACGGCAGGCATCCCGCCGAAGCAGCATGATACAGTTCATGCCTATCACCGGAGAGAAGAGGGCAAGCCCGCTGAGATCTCCGTGACGCCGCGTGAGGGCTTCCGCCCGATCTGTACCGAATATGAGATCCTGCAAAAAAAGGATAATCTTGCGCTGCTGCTCGTCACGCTTCATACCGGCAGGACACATCAGATTCGTGCGCAGATGGCCGCGCTCGGTGCGCCGCTGCTCGGAGATAACCGCTACGGCAGCCGCAAGGTCAATCAGCAATACGGCGAAGCACATCAGCTGCTTGCGGCGTGCAGGCTGCATTTTGATGTGCCGGCGGAGGGGCATCTGCTCTCGGGACTCTATGGCAAAGCATTCGGCTATACGCCGGATTTCTGCGGCAAATTCGGGTTCTATATCTGAAGAAATATAATACGGAAAGGACTACTTCAATGAAGCATCAAACCATGAACGCAGGGGGCTGCGGACGCTGATATGAAACAAAAAACGACACTCCGGCAGCGGCTGCTGCTGATTTTCGGGATCGCTGCGATTTGCGCAGGACTCGGTATCCTCGGTTTTTTCGGCGGCCGCAAGGTTTTCCGCATGATCAAAAAGCAGAAGCTGCTCTCTGAAAATGTTGTGCTCGAAATCCCTGCGCTTAAAATCAAGGCGCCGGTGCTTGAGGGCACGGACAATGAAATTCTTGCAAAGGCGGTCGGGCATTTTCCCGGAACCGGTGCGCCCGGCAGCGGCAACTATTGCCTCGCAGGCCACAGCAGCACACTCTATAAAGAGTATTTCAACCGCCTGAAAGAGGCGGAGCAGGGCACCGAAATCATGCTCTATGATCTGGAGCGGAATTGCTATACGTATCAGGTGACGGAGTCTTTCATC
>CAMNFV010000172.1 GCA_946537515.1 uncultured Ruminococcus sp.
ATTTCTAATTTCTCATTTCTAATTCTCTCCTCTCAAAAGTCAGAATTATTTTTTCCGACTCCCATTGAACTTTTCGGTATAATGTGATATAATATTACATATATACGCAATTTTACTTGCAGAAAGGAAAAAACTATGAGACTTACAAAGCTTGCAGCAATGCTCTGTGCAGCCGTTTTATTTGTGCCGCAGATTCCTGCGGACGCTGCCGGACGCGGATTTACAAATACCGCATCAGTTGCGCCCTATGATGACGGCAGCTACCAAAACAGTGACGACGGGATGTATATTACCGGATTTACCGGTGAAATCCCTGCGGATCTCGTCATTCCGGAGATTTTTGAGGGGCTTCCGGTCGTCGGAATTGCAGATGATGCATTCTTTCCGGGACCGGGAATGAAAACTGTGACATTTCCGAAGACTTTGCTTACAATAGGTCGTTCTTCGTTTCAGTGCTGCTATGATCTTCAGAAGATCAGCATGAATGAGGGTCTGATTTCGATCGGCGAGAGTGCGTTTGAACAATGTAAATTACTGACGAATGTTACAATTCCGACGACGGTTGAATCGCTGGGTGACTATGCATTTCGCATTTGTAATGGTTTGAAAACGATCAGTTTGCCCGAGAAGGGTGCGCTGAAGACAATCGGAAAAGGAACGTTTGAACACTGTTCTTCGCTGACTGATGTTACAATTCCGGCATCGGTTTCGTATATCGGACCGTATGCATTCGGAAACTGCACCGCGCTCAAATCAATTACAATTCTGAATCCGGAATGCACGATTGATTCCGGTAAGCAAACTATCAGCAATGAAACATCCGGTGTTGCGAAGGCATATTACAGGGGCGTCATCCGCGGCTATTGCGGTTCAACTGCCGAGGAATATGCGAAGAAAAACGACTATCTGTTTGAACCGCTGGATCCGGAACATACCACAACGACAGCGCGCCCGGCCCATGTCTTTGAGGAGCAGGGCTTCATCTGTGACAATATCAAGGCAGCGGAGATCCGGATTATCGGCACGACGGATGATCTGCCGGAAGATGTCGTGATTCCGACGATGCTGCGCGGCATCATGGTCAATGCTGTCGCCAGTATGCAGGACGGCGCAGACCGCATCAAATCTGTGGTCATTCCGGAGAGCGTGACGGATTTGTATATTGACGCATTCTGCAAAATGAAGAAGCTCGAAAGTATTACATTCCTCAATCCGGAAACTTTTATTCCGGAATCGCAGAGAACAATCTGCAACGGGACGGACGCTTTTGATCCGTATTATAACGGTGTGATTCGCGGCTATGCGGGTTCGACTGCGCAGAAATATGCAGAAAAATACGGCCTGAAATTTGAGGAGCTTCCGCCCGTACAGTCCGGTACGACGCCGATCATCACGACCGGTCCGGGCGAAAGCAGCCAGAGCGGTACGACAACAACCACAACGGTTGCTTCCAATCCGGCCTTTGATGCGGACGGTACCTGTCTGCTGGACGGCATCCGCTATCGGAATCAGGGCAGCTATGTCGAGGTCATCGGCTATATCAATACGCAGCTTTCGATTAAGACAAAGGTGAAATCAGAGGTCGGCGGTCTGCCGGTCAGCGTGATCGCGCCGGGCGCATTTGCAGAGGTGAAGGGCGTGCAGGAAATCACAATTCCGATCTCGGTTACGATGATCGGTTCGGGTGCATTCCGCTGCTGTCCCGATCTGCGGAATCTTGTGATTATGAATCCCGGCTGCGGCTTTACCGGCGAGCCTTCCATGATCTGTAACAGTCAGGAAGGGGAGAATTACAACTATATCGGTGTTGTTTCCGGATTTGAGGGCTCTAATATCGAGGGCTACTGCACGCTCTATCATCGCTTTTTCAATAAGCTGACGATTACGACCGGAGACCTTAATTTTGACGGCTATATCACGATTGAGGATGCGCAGGATGCCCTCAATGCCTATGTCAATGAACTTGCCGGAAACCGCAGCGAGCTGATCGGTCAGCAGATTACCGCGGGCGATATTAATCATGACGGCGCGGTAACGGCTGAGGACGCACAGTTCATTCTGCAATATTATACTGAAAAGAGCATTGCGCAGAATCCGATTACCTGGGATGATCTGCTCAAAAAATAAGCAGCTGATCCCGATGAAGAAGGTATGAGACATGAGAAAACGATCACGGGCGCTGCTCTGTCTGCTGCTCGCTTTGCTGCTGACGGGCTGCGGAAAGGGCAGTCACAAGCGGCCGGCGAAACAGATCATTGAGGAAATCGTGACCTATCACGGCTGCTACGGCGCAGAGGCAGATGAAAAAGTCGCAGCGCTGCTCGATGAACTGGAAACGACCGATGCGGAACAGGCTGCGCTCTGGAGTGAGATTATGCGCTACTGGACATATGTCAATGAAGACATGCCGATTCATGAGGATGCGCTTCCGGATGATTTGCCGCAGGATGATACGCTGGTGCTGGTGGTTCTTGGCTATCAGCTCAATCCGGACGGCTCGATGCAGGATGAACTGCGTGCGCGTCTGAAGGTCGCAAAGCGCTGCGCTGCGCAGTATCCGAATGCATATGTGCTCTGTACCGGCGGCGGAACCGCGAGCAGCGCGCCGTATATCACGGAAGGGAACCGCATGGGGCAATGGCTCACCGAGAACGGCCTCGATCCGAAACGGCTGATTATTGAGAATCATTCGCATACGACGGCGGAAAATGCGGAAAACTCCATTGACATTCTGCGAAAAAAATATCCGCAGATTCAGACTGCTGCAATCATCAGCAGCGATTATCATATTCCGTGGGGATCGCTGATGTTTGAAGCCGCTTTTCTCAGAACGGCTGCGGCGGAAGATTCAGAGGCGCTGCATGTTGCCGCAAATTGTGCATGTCCCATTGATAACATGCATTATCAGCCGGAGGACATGCTTCGCTGGGAGACCGGCGGTCTGCTTGAAATGCTCGGGAACCGATCGGCTGCGTCGCAGTATTATGCGATTTATTCCACGCTCAAAAAGCCTGATCTGTAACCGAAAACGCTGTACGGATTTTGTTTGATCCGTGCAGCGTTTTTTTTAATATTATTCAGCGTTCAGGCGCACAGAAACCTTGCAATCTTCTGTATATTATTATGACATAATGACAAATCGAAATCAGATTTCTTGCTTATAAATCATTGATATGTTATAATATATAATTGCGTGATCGGATCCGATTGACCGGGATGCATGCAAAAATGATTGAATATAGGATGCATGAATCAGGCTCATCCTTCCGACGCAAATTTAATGACAACCAGGAGGAAGAATATGTTTCATCAAAAATTGTTGCAAAAATTCGCTTCAGCAGCAACAGCAGCCCTGATGCTGACAACGCCGCTCACATCTGTAAACGGTCTTTTGCAGAATCCGGTGACGGCATTTGCTGCGAAAACAACCTCAGAGACCACGCGCCCGATACAGGAAACCCCTGAGATTTCGCACAAGCAGAATATCAAACCGGGAAACTATCAGCTGATCAATTCAGGCAATCATTACGCAATGACGCACCAGACCAAGGAAGAACTCAGCAAGCATCATCCGGTCGGACTGGAACTCAATGAGCAGAACGCCGAACAGGTCTTCAAGCTGCAATATGTCGATGACGGTATGTACAGACTGTCGCCCGGAGATGATCAGACGCTGTATCTGAACTGTACCTGCAAGACGGCAAATGACGTCAAGGCGGGCACCAAGATGTCAGCATGGCCGGAATATACAGACGGCACGCAGTATTTCTGGATCTCGCTGGTGAACGATACCTATGTGATCGAATGCAGCGCTGCGCCGGGACTCGTTGTTGCTCCGACCAGTAAATTGCCGGGAGCGGGACTTGAATTGCAGCCGTATACGGGAAGTGAGTTGCAGCTTTGGGATTTGCAGCCGTTCACAAAGACTGTGACCGCAACAACCGGAACCACAACGCAAAAAGTCACAACCACAACAACCAGCAAAACAGCCGCTGCAACGACCACCCCGACAAAGAAAACTGCTGCTGCAACGACTACCACGACAAAGAAAACTGCCGCTGCAACGACCACCACGACAAAGAAAACTGCCGCTGCAACGACCACCACAACAAAGAAAACAACGCCTACTGCAACTACAACTACAACGACCGGCACAGTTATTGTGGAACATGCTTCCAAGCAGAATATTACCCCGGGAGATTACAGCTTTCTCAATGCGAAAAACGGGTATGCGATGACGCATCAGACGCAGTTCACGCTGAGTCAGGCGCATCCGATCGGACTGGAACTGAATACGGGCGAATTGACACAGCGATTTACGCTGACGCATGTCGGAAGTGGAAAATATTCGCTTGCAATCGGTGATCATCACGATCTGTTTGTCAACTGCACCTGCAAAACTGCTGGGGATATCAAGGCAGGTGTTGAAATGTCCGGCTGGAAGGAATATACGGACGGAACACAGTATTTCTGGATCACGGAAGTCGGCAGCAATCAGTATATTCTGCAGAATGCCGTGCATCCGGAGCTTGTAATTGCGCCTGCATCTGACCAGCTTGAGAGCGGTTTGCAGCTTCAGCTGTATACCGGCAGCGTGCTCCAGAAATGGAAGCTTGTGAAGCTGCCGGAACTGACAACTACGACATCCGCAGTCAAGTCGAATACAACGACGACTACCACCACTACAACAACTTCCGGAACTACGACCACTACAACAACCACTACTACAACAACAACCACAACAACTACTACCACGACCGCCGGCACAACAACATCGACTGCCGAATCAACGAATCCGCCTACATCAAGTACGGAGCCGACTACTTCTGCGACGATGACAACGGCTTCCTCGGAACCGACAACGGGTTCGACAACAAGTACGGTGTCTGCGACGACTGAAACGTTCACAACAACGCAGCAAACCACGACGACAACTGTATCTGCCACAACGGAGACCGTTACCTCGGCAACAGCTGAAACAACGATAACCGTAACCGAAACGACAGGTGAACCGCTGCTTTATCTGCTCGGTGATCTGGACGGCAAAAACGGAATCGGGGCAGAGGATGCACAGCTTTGCCTGCTTGCATACGTAAATATTATGGCGGATATGAGCAGCGGCCTTTCGGCGGAGCAGCTTCGTGCGGCTGATGTCAACGGCGACGGGCAGCTCTCTGTTGATGATGCACAGCTGATTCTGCTCTATTATGTCAACAATACGCTTTCCAGAAATAATGTTACCTGGAGTGAACTGCTCGGAAGCTGACGCGATGCAGCAGGGGAGTGGACCATGATTCCCCGGCGTATTGTGAGAACATTAAGATAAAATCCCGAAAGCAATGACGTGCCTTCGGGATTTTTCTTTTTATTTGATTTTGATTATGCATCAGTTTGCTTTTCGCATTGCCCAGAATGCAACCGCACTTGCAGCAGCAACATTCAGCGAATCCACCCCATGTGACATGGGAATGCGAACCGTCCAGTTACATGCGGAGATGGTTTCTGCGGCAAGGCCTTCGCCCTCGGTTCCGAGTACGATAGCAAGCTTTTCCGCAGCCAGAATGTCCGGATCATCGACGGAAACGGAATCGTCCCGCAGCGCCATTGCAGCGGACGCGAATCCAAGCTCTTTCAGCATATAAATCGCATTGGATGCATCGGGTGCGTCCGGCAGATATGCCCACGGAATCTGAAAGACTGTTCCCATGCTGACGCGTGCGGACCGGCGGTAAAGCGGATCGGTGCATCCCTGCGTCAGCAATACAGCGTCCATGCCGAGCGCAGCCGCAGAGCGAAAGATTGCACCGAGATTTGTCGGATTCATGACATTTTCCAGCAGGACAATCCGCGCGTGATGCGCAATCATGTCCGGAGCAAATTGAAGCTGCCTGCGCTGCATTGCGCACAGCACACCGCGAGTCAAGTGAATCCCCGATATTGAATTGAGGACATCAGAGCAGGCAAGAAATACCTGCGCAGACGGATACCGGGCGGTCAGCGCCTGAACCTGCGGTGTATCGAATGCTGTGTCGATCAGGAATGTGATTGGCTGATACCCGGCGTTCAGGGCGCGTTCGATTACATTCGGGCTTTCTGCGATGAAGATACCCGGTTCCGGTTCGTTGATATGGTAAAGCTGCGTTTCGGAGCATTGCAGCCATTCGGCCCAGGGACTGTCATTTAATGATTGCAGCATCGTTTCTCGATCACGCATTGCGTCACCTCCATACGAAATCATTATAGCATAGATACAAAAAAATGGCAAGCTGATATTTTTTTAATCTGAGGGGTTGACAAAAGCATAAAAATATGCTATAATAATAAAGCTGAATCCGAAAGGAGAGGTGTCCGAGCGGTTTAAGGAGCCAGTCTTGAAAACTGGTGATGCAGCAA
>CAMNFV010000173.1 GCA_946537515.1 uncultured Ruminococcus sp.
TATCTGGCAGCCGGTGCAATCCTGATTTCCGCGGCATTTGCTTTGCCGCTGATCCGCAGACGAAAGGAGGACGAATGAGGCTCCTGACATCTGCATATCCCTGTAAAGCAAGAAAACACAATTTATGAAACAGAAAGGAAAATGAAAGTGAAAAAGTCTAGATTATTATCGCTTCTCGCATCGGCTGCACTTGCAGTTGCATCGCTGGGAACCGGCCTGACCGCTTTTGCAGCAACAGCAGGCGGCGTACAGGCAGAAACAGATACGCATACCGTTACAATCAACAAAACTGATAACGGTACCCATGTCTATGAGGCCTATCAGCTCTTCAAAGGAACGCTGACTGAGGACGCATCCGGCAATAAAATTATGACCTACATCAGCTGGGGCCAGAATGTTGATACGGGAAAGCTGATGAAGCTGCTGAGAGGCGAGTCTCTCACCGATCCGGAATTCAAAGCTCCGAAAATCGTAACGGATATTTTTGATCCGATTGCTGACGTTCAGTCCGGCGAAAACCTGGATCCCGGTAAGGTCGCTGATAAGCTCGGCGGTATTGAAAATGACAGTGTGCTTGCACAGGCACTCGCAGATGTGTTCAATGCTGCGCTGAAGGGCGAAGCTGAAGCTTTTAAAACCTCTGACACTTCCGGCAACATCAAAGACCTGACGACCGGTTACTATCTGTTCAAGGATCAGGAAACATCTCAGGACAACTTGAACGCAGCCTATACTGATTTCATTCTTAGAGTTGTGGATGATGTAGAGGTGGATTCCAAGTCCGATGTTCCGACGATCGACAAGAAGATTAAGTCGGTGAAAAACGGTGAAGCCGATTCCGGCAAGGTTGGAACAGATGAAAAGGCAGGAACTGCTGCGATCGGTGATAAGATTACATATCAGCTCGATTCCAAAGTTCCGAAAATGACCGGATATGAAAAGCCCAACAAGTATTTCTTCATCGTTAGTGATACAATGTGTGAAGGCTTGACCTTTAATAAAGATGTTGCCATTACAATTAATGGTGCTGCTTACACAAAATTCTATGTTAAGACGAAAGACGGCGAAGGCAAAAACAAGCTGGATGCAACATCCCAAAAGACCTTTGAGATTGTTTTTGAAGACTTTATCGATCAGAAGCCGAATGAAGGACAGGATATTGTTATCACCTATAGCGCAACCCTGAACGATAAATGCGACCGCACAGCAACCGGCAACCCGAATACCGTTGATCTGACTTTCTCGAACAATCCGAATCATAACTATTCCGGCACGCCTGATACTCCGGATGAACCGGACAAGGACAAGGGTGATGTCATGGGTAAAACCCCGGAGAAGACAACCAAAGTCTTTACAACCGGTATTAGGGTTAAAAAGGTTGATGAGAACAACAATCAGCTGACCGGTGCAAAGTTCCAGCTGACGGGTGAAAAACTCAATAAGGTGATTGTTATCACCGACGAATTTACGGAAGATGCTTCGGGTACTTACTATCTTCTGAAGGACGGAACATACACAGTTGTTCCGCCGAGAAATGAAACAAAAGAACAGTATGCTTCTACAACCACAAAGTATGCAAGAGGAAGCAGCGCAAGCACTACTGTTGATTCCAGCAAAGCAAATATTATTGCAACTGTTGACAAAAATGGTATTCTCGTATTCAGCGGCCTTGCTGATGGTGTATACACACTGACTGAGGTTGAAGCTCCGAATGGTTATAATCTGCTGAAAGACGCGCGGACGATTACGATTTCAAGTGATCCGAAGACGGATGCTGAAGGAAATCAGCAGCCGAACTGGACTGTACAGGAAGATGGAAAAGAACCGGTTCCGATTACAAACGATAATGCGATCCTGGCTGACGGATATGTAGTCGAAACAGAAATCCAGAACAAGAAGGGTATCATCCTGCCGACAACCGGCGGTATCGGTACTGTTCTCTTCTACGTGATCGGTTCCGCACTGATCGCAGGCGCAGGCGTACTCTTCGTTACCAAGAAGAGAAAGACCGTCAAGGAAAAGTAATTGAAGCAAACCATACGCGAAGGCAGGCAGCGGGAGCAGAGATGCTTCCGCTGCACCATCGCAGCAGGGAGAGTCCAATGAAAAAGCTGATTCGTGAACACTTGCTTGACATTGTGATCGTATTGATGTTTGTCGTTGGACTGTCCGTACTGCTATATCCTTCCGTCAGCAGCTATATCAATGCAAAGCATGCAACCAGAGCGATTTCGCTCTACAGCTCGTCGGTTGATCAGGCTTCCAACGAAGCGATCGCCGGAATGCTGCGCGTTGCGGATGCCTATAACAAAGCCCTCGCCGGAGATCGCTCCGCGTTTTATCTTCCGGATTCAGTCAACGGCTATGAAACGGCGCTGGATGTCACCGGCACCGGCATCATGGGGTATATTGATATCGGCAAGCTCGGGGTACAGCTCCCGATCTATCACGGCGTTGATCCGACTGTCTTGCAGGTCGGCGTCGGACATCTTGAAGGCACCAGCCTGCCGGTCGGCGGAAAAAGCACGCATTCTGTGCTCTCCGGACACCGCGGCCTGCCGAGTGCAAGGCTGTTTACCGATCTGGACAAAATGGAGATCGGCGATACATTTACAATCACCGTTTTGCGGCAGACGCTGGTCTATCAGGTCGATCAGATCAAGGTCGTTCTGCCGGATGAATCCCAGGATCTGCAAATCGAAACCGATCAGGATTACTGCACGCTGCTGACCTGTACGCCCTACGGCATCAATTCGCACAGACTGCTCGTCCGCGGTACCAGAATTCGCCAGACAACAGATGATCCGCGGATTTTTATCCCGAATGAAGCGCTCCGGATTGACCCGCTGGTTGTGATGCCGCTCGTGGCGGCACCGATGCTGGTTGTCTGGATGCTGATCTGGCTCACGCACCGTCAGAAATGGCGCAGAGCCCGCAGAAGAAAAAAGGAGGAGAAAAAGAAGGCATGAAACATCTGAAAACAATCGTGTTTTGTCTCGTTCTGATGCTTGCTGCGGGTGCAGCGCTGCCGGTATTTGCAGAGCGTCTTGCAGATTTTGATCCGGAAAAGCCCTGTTCGCTCAATGTCACGCTGACAACGGAGGACGGTCAGAAAGCGGCCGGTGCAGAAATCATGATCTATCAGATCGCGAATGCGATGATCGGGGAGGAAGGCTTCCGCTATGCATATACGGAGGCGTTTTCGGGCTGCGGCCTTTCGCTGGAGCATCCGGAATCTGCAAAGCTTGCCTCTGATCTTTACGCCTACGCGCAGAAGCAGAAGCTGACGGGAACCTCGCTCTTTACCAATGAAAACGGCGTTGCGCATTTTGAGAATCTGCATTCCGGCCTGTATCTTGCGACAGAAGTCGGCGATACCGGCGCATTTGCGGCAATCAAGCCGTTTCTGGTGGCGCTTCCGCGTGTCAGCGACGATGAGATTTTTTATCATACCAACGCGATGCCGAAGGTTACCTCGGATCGTTCGACGGCGCTGAAGGTGCGCAAGGTCTGGAATGATGACGGAAAAAAGCGGCCGGCAGAGGTGCAGGTGCAGATTCTGCGCGGCAGCAAGGTCTATGATACCGTAACACTCTCGGAGAAGAATAACTGGTCGGCGCGCTGGGATTGCGTTGTCTATGCAGATGACTGGAGCGTGAAGGAAGTCAGCGTTCCGCAGGGATATACTGTGACCTATCAGCAGGACGGCATGGTCTTCACCGTTTGCAATACCGAAACGCTGATTCAGACCGGACAGATGAACGGCCCGATTCCGTATCTGGCAGGCGGCGGCCTGATTCTGATGCTGCTCGGCGTGATGCTGATTTCATCGGGAAGGAAGCGTACTGATGAGGAAGGCTAAGCTGATATTCGGCTTTCTGTTCCTGCTTTCCGGTTTTGTGATGATCTGCGTCTGCGGATGGATGCTGTATCGCAATGAGCACGACAGCCAGGCGGCGGCCGAATCGGTTCTCTGCGATCTGCCGAAGCTGAAAGAGGAAATTGATGCCCAGAAGGGCAATCCGGATAATGTGCTCTACCAGCGCTATCTGCTCGGGGAGGCCTATGTCCCGCCGGATTCTGCCGATGTTGCGGATGAATTTGTGATCCCGATGGACGGCTATGCCTATATCGGCTACCTGACCTTTCCGACGCTCGGGCTGGAGCTCCCGGTCCTGGACGGCTGGGATATGGTGCGGCTTCGCAAGGCTCCCTGCCGCTACTACGGCTCTGCGGAAACGCAGGATCTTGTCATTGCGGCGCATAATTACCGCAGCAGTTTTGGCCAGCTTCAAAGATTGCAGATCGGTGATGAGGTGCTGTTTACCAATGCGGCCGGAATCGTTCACCGGTATCTGGTCGGAGAGACCGAGATTTTACAGCCGACCGCGGTGGAAGAGATGATCGCGAGCGACTGGGCACTCTCGCTCTATACCTGTACATACAGCGGCACGGCGCGTCTGACGATTCGCTGTGCGGAACAGGAAACGCCGGTTTCCGAAGTCGCGTAAATACGAAAAAAACCGCAGAATGTAAGCTGCTGCCTGCATTCTGCGGATATTTTTATTCTGTAAAGGGATAAACCATGATCCATTCTTCATCGGTCTCGCGCAGAACGCGGAACCCGAGCGACCGATACATTTTCGCGGCATAATTCTCCTTCTGTACAGAGAGCGATACACCGGGATAATGACGACTCTGCAATACTTTCAGGATCTCGCGCATGAGCGCCGTTCCGATTCCCATGCGGCGGTATTCCGGTAAAACTGAAATCGCAAGCGACGGCATATCATCCTGCACATGTCCGTAATCCGGCATGATCCGGACCCAGACTGCACCTGCGATCGTATCGCCGCAGAAAGCTGCCATTGCAAAATCATCGGGAGAACTGCCGAAATCCTTGATATAGACCTGCAATTCCGGCTGATCGAGGATTGTGCGCGGCGGCGGATCATATCCCTCCGGAATGAAAATTGCAAGATAGAGAAAATTGCGCAGCTGCGGATATTCAGCAGGCTGCATGGCGCGGATTTCATAGTCCATAATGTCACTCCTTAATAGCGGATATTTTTGTCGGTGCCGATGATGCCGATATAGCTCTTGCCGGGGCTGACGGTCAGCTCTGCGCCGGAAGCGTCATAGAGCCGGATCGGATCGGTCTCAGCGGATTTTGTCCAGGTGATCGGCTGAATACCGCCGTTTGCAGCATAATAGCCGCTGCCGCCGCTGAGCGCGACATCCATGAGATAGTTGTCCTCGCGGGGGTGGATATCGGTTTGCAGGATGAAAACATTCTCAAAGGCAAGCTGCGTACCTGTGTGCAGATCCATATGCGGGGAGCCGGAGTGCAGCTTCTTATAGACGCCGGCGGCTTCGTCATACTGGAATGTGCTGTAATATGCATTGGAAAAATTCAGCTGGATTTCGCGCGTCGGGGTCTGGCTGCTGTTGAGTGGAATGCCTTCCGCTGCGAACTGAAAGAGCGGTCTGCGATAATCCGGCATCAGATCGGTGCGAACGCCTTTCTTTGCCATTACATCCGGCAGATTCGCGCCTCTGAGGTAGCCGGTATGTTCCACGGCATAGGTCTTGCGGCGTGATTCATCGCGGAAATAAAGCGAGCCGCTGTAATTGGAACCGTCAAAGCGGTCGATGCCGGTGCGGATCAGCGTATCCTTTGCAATGGTCTGATCCATGCCCCAATGGCAATAAACTGCGTCCATGCCGAGGCAGAGAATCGGATAATAATAACGGCAGCTCCGGACAGAGCAGACATCCGGCACAGCGGTGTAATCCGCATAGACGGCCATCAGGCGTGTGATTCCGGCTTCGACCGGAAGCTCAAAGATCACATCCGCGGCTGCAATGCCATATTGCGGCAGCGATGCGCGGACATTGTTGACCATGACGGCAACCGGACGTTTCCCGACGGCCGCAGCAGAGAAGCCGGGTTCGCCGGTCAGCGGATTGCGGTCAGATGAAAGGGGGGCTGCCGTGGTTGCGGCAGTTGTTTCCGGCGGCGCAGTCGGCGGAGCAGTCTGCGATTCGGTGACGGGCTGCGTCTGCGAGGTGGATGTGGTGGAGGCAGTCGTCGGGGACGGAATGGTGTTTTCGGGCTCTGTATGCCTGCTGCAGCAGCAGAGGATCAGAACCGTTGCGATCATCAGCGGGATCGGATTTCTACGTTTTGCCATATTTCTCATTCTTTCTTTTGTACAAAGGACTTTTTTCTCATTATAGCATATTATCTCGTAAAAAGCAAGATGAGAGTGTTTGGCCATATGAAGAAGA
>CAMNFV010000174.1 GCA_946537515.1 uncultured Ruminococcus sp.
CAAAAGATGTATACTATAAATGTATGTCTTTCTGAATCAACAGCGCTCCGCCGGGACGCTGCAAATAAAGGAACCTGCCAATATGGAAACAGAACTTTTGAAAACCCAATTGCCGGAATATCTCGAACGGATTTCCGTCAAGGAGCGCTCCGGGCTCTATCACTGCCCGCTCTGCGGCAGCGGCACGCACCGCGGGGACCGCTCGGACGGCGCATTTTCAGTCTATGACAACGGTACACGCTGGCATTGCTTCGCCTGCAATCAGAGCGGCGATCTCTTTACGCTGATCGGTCTGGTCGAACAGATCGAGAGCTTCCCGCAGCAGGTGCGCTTTGCCGCGGAGCTTTTCGGCATCCCCATGCCGGAACAGGGCAGCAGATCCGCTGCACAAAAGCCCGCCGCACCGAAGCAGACTATCAATCCCCAGCCGCAGAAATCCCAGCCGGTCAGAACCGATTATCATGCATATATCTCGAAATGCGCGCAGAATGTCACAAAAACCGACTACTGGACAAAGGAGCGCGGCTTCTCTCCGGAAATCATCCGGCGCTTTCAGCTCGGCTATGATCCCGAAAAGCATGTGGTCGTGATCCCCTATGACAGCAGCCACACCTATTATATGACGCGCAGCGTGCAGGGTAAAACCTTCCGCAAGCCGCGCACGCTCGATGCAGGCGAGGAGCCGATCTATCACCGCGCCGCGCTCTATCAGTCAGAAAAGCCCTGCTTTGTCTGTGAATCACCGATTGACGCGATTTCGGTCATGTCGGCCGGAAGCTATCCTGCAATCGCGATCGGCGGAACCGGCGCCCGCAAGCTGCTTGCACAGATTGATGAAAAGCTGCCGCTCTGTCCGCTGATTCTCTGCTTTGATGAGGATGAAGCCGGGCGAAAGGTCACCGAACAGCTCGGCCATGAGCTCTTAAAGCGGACGCTTTCCTTTTCCGTTGCGGATTTCGATCTGAATGCCTATCCGGCGGACCGCCGCAAGGATGCGAATGATTTCTTCCGCGGCAATCCGGAAGTTTTCGCGCAGCAGATCGCGCAGAATGCCGAAGCCCTGATGCGCAGCAGAGAGGCCGTGCAGGATGAGGCGCGTGATACGAATGAAACCTGCACCGGCGCCTACCGGCTCGCGGGCTTCCTTGACAGCATTCACGGCGCCAATTCGACCGAAGCGATCCCCTCGGGCTTTGAAGGACTCGATGAATGGCTCGACGGCGGATTCTTCGCAGGACTCTATATTCTCGGCGCTATCTCGTCGCTCGGCAAGACGACGTTCCTGCTGCAAACTGCCGATCAGATCGCGGCAGCCGGTACCGATGTGCTCTATTTCTCGCTGGAAATGTCCGCAGAGGAGCTGATCGCAAAGAGCGTCAGCCGGCAGACCTTCCTGCTCTGCGACGAGGATACCCGCAAGGCAAAGACCGTCCGCGGCATTACGACCAAAAGCCGCTATGCGAATTATTCTCCGGCGGAATGCAAGCTGATTGACAGCGCGGTGCTCGCGTATCAGAAATATGCCGGCCGGCTCTATTATTATGAGGGCATCGGTAATATCGGCGCAGAGGAGATCCGCAGAAAGACGGAAGAACATATCCGGCTGACAGGCCGCCGCCCGGTTGTCATGATCGACTATCTGCAAATCATGGCGCCCTATGATCTGCGCGCAAGCGATAAGCAGAATACGGACAAGGCCGTGCTCGAACTCAAGCGTCTGAGCCGCGACTGCAAGCTGCCGGTCATCGCGATTTCCAGCTTAAACCGCGAGAGCTACGGCTCCGGTGAGATTGAAATGAGCGCATTCAAGGAATCCGGCGCGATTGAATACGGCTCCGATGTACTGATCGGCTTACAGGTGCAGGGACTCGGCGGCAAGCTCGGTACGCAGGAGAATCTGAAGAAGATTCAGAAGTGCAAGGAGAATCCGATCCGCTATGTGGAACTGAAGATCCTCAAGAACCGCAACGGCCGCACCGGCAAAAAGGTCGGACTGCGCTATTTCTCGCTCTTCAACTGCTTCCTGCCGGATGAGAGCTATGTGCAGCGTGCGATCTCGGACAGCATCTCTGACGATGATGATTTTGAACCGGCGCTGTAACCGGCAGGACAAATTATCCTGAAATTCTCTTCACCCTTGATTATCATTTTTACATTTGAAAACGGCGCGTATCATCCGTACAGATACGCGTTATTTTCATTTCAAAAACAAATCCGCTTCGGACAATCGACACAAAAACCACATAATATGGCGAAAAATACATATAATCCACACACAAAATACATCTTCGGATGCTATAATGCACACATAATCCAAGCAGCGGCATATCTACATGAAGCAAACGTTTTACTACAATCCGACCTGAAAACTTTGATCTGAAAAAGGAGTAACTATCATGACTAAGATGAAGAAAATGATCGCATCCGCAGCACTTGCAACCACCATGGCAGCAAGCGCAATCATTCCGGCATCCGCAGCAGGCGGCTATATGACCATCAGATATACCGGCAGCGGCAATACCGCAGGTATCACCACCAACTGCTCTTATTTTGATTCTTATGTAACGGCGCACGCAAGAGTGACCGTCAACGGCGCAAAGACAGAGCGCCAGTACCGCGGTTACAAATGGGCATCTGTCTCTGCATCCAGATACTTTGTCAGCGGCAAGCTGGAGCGCTACGGCTGGTACACCCTGTAATTTCATCTCAACACAGCAATTTCATGAAACTATGTCAGCTCTGACGGATTATGATTCAGAACGGAACACGGGCCTGCTTTCTGAGCAGGTCCGCGTTTTATTTCTCCGGTTTTACAGATCACTCGCTGCCGAAGCAATATTTTTTCCCGAGGCCGGATTTTCACATATAAACTTCATATTCAGATGTTATAATGACAACAGAAATCTTGAGAAGGAGCGACACCATGCGTATCAAGCGAATCTATATTTTATACGTGTTCCAGCTGTTTTTCATCGGTCTGTTTATGCTTGTTCTGCTCGGCTACTGGCTGGAAACCACGAAGAAAACCTTTTTTGAAAATGAGATGTTCAGCCCGGCCGTGCGCGGTCTGCAAATGTCGAACAACAAGCTCAATGAGGATGTCGATTTTCAGATCCCGGTGCTGCCGGATCTCAAATACACGATTAACCGCTATCTTGCATACGGCGACTCCGGAATCATCCGCGGCGTATACGGGACAGACGATGTATTCGGCTTCTCCAAACTGATCGGGGAGGGGCGCTATTTCACGGCGGACGATTACAATTCCGCAAGCCCGGTTGCCGTACTCGGCAGCAATGCCGCCAAAAATGCAGAAATTCAGGACGGCAAACGCTGCTACATTTATAATAATATTGCATATGAAGTCATCGGCGTATTTGCAGCGCAGGGAAATCTTGCAGACAATGCCGTCTTTCTCAATCTCACGGCGCTGGACCGCGATATCGGGCAGCTCGGCGGCGTCTATTTTGTCGATGCAGCCGATAAAAGCACCGTCAGCAGCGTCATCAATCAGATCTATCTCGATGTCGGAAATGCATTCACGGTTTCGGAAATTGCATTTGAGCCGACATCCTCGCGTGTACTCGGCAGGATGTGCATGACGCTGTTTTTATTCAGCGCAATCTCCGCGCTGCTCTGCCTGATTATTACAAGTATGTTCCTGGTCTCCGGACAGCGCTACAGCATCGCGGTCAAGAAGCTCTGCGGCATGACAAAACATGAGCTCTTCCGTCATTACGGCGGCATCATGCTGCTGATTGCAGCAGCGGCATTTCTGCTGATTCTCGGCGCAATGTTCCTGATGACGCATGTCGTCAAAAACGGCATCTTCGTGACAAGCGGCGTCGGTTCGGTGCATTATCTGCTGACCGCCGGCATTCTGATCGGCATTTGCCTCTGCAATACGCATTACATCACAAAGCTCAGCGATGCCGTCGATATCAGCGGCGTATTGAAGGGCGTCTAAGGGGGTCACAGATGATTGAACTGATACTTCAGGAGATCCGGCATATTTTTACATCGCAGAAACGGATCTTCCTGCTCTCTGTACTGGCATTTACCTGTGCCTGCATCGGCATCAACGCAAGCCTCTCAAACTGCCTGATCGCCGCAGAGGAACATTCCGCGGCAGAGATCAGCTACGGCGACAAGGTGACATATAAGATCAGCATGGACGGCGACTCCGATTCCTTTAACCGGGTATTCGGAAACCCGCAGTCCGGCGCGGTCAAATCGCTGTTTGAAGCGCTGAAGCAGTCTCCCGAATTCACCTACCGCTATACGATCGAAAATCTGATTGATTTTTTTGATCCGGATGATACATCCTTCGGCGCGGATGATTTTCCCGCATTCAAGGAGATGTTCCGCGTCGGGTATGAGGACGGCACGACGATGTATTATGACGATTATCTCGCGCTGAAAGCGATCTATGCCGACGATCATTTTTGCAGCGATTACGGCGTCACGATCAGCAGCGGCAGAGCCTTTGAACCGGCAGATTTCCTGGTTACCGATCCGGAAAAAATCGTGCTGCCGGTGCTGCTCGGCGCAGAATACAGCGATCTCTATGAAATCGGTGACCGCATCGAAAATGCGCATCTCGGAACCATTCAGAAGCTGACACTGGAAGTTGTCGGATTCCTGGGAGAGGGGAGTTACTTTTACGATAATAACACCATGAAGATCATGCTTGACCGCTATGTGATCCTGCCGAATGTCGAAACGGCCTATGACGGTCTGCAATCCGACGGCAGCTATGATGATTTCACGCACGCATCCTATGATTCGCTCAAAATTCTGAATGCGCGCCTGATCTGTGATGCATCCAATGCAGACCGGGCGGCATCGGCTGCGAAAAAAATCTTCTCGGAAAACGGCTTTTCCGAGCTGTACCTGAATGCAGAAAGCGCAAATTCCGTCAATTACCTGGAGAGCACCCGCGAGAGCGCAAAGCTCAGCATCGTCATCACGGGATTCATGATTCTCATGATTTCAATTATCATCTGCATCCAGACCTATTACCGCATCATGCAGAACCGCAAAAAATACAGCATCCTCATGCTGAACGGCATCACGCGCTTTCAGCTTGCGCTGCTGATTATGACAGAAACGCTTCTGATCTTTATTTTTGCGGCGGTGCTGTTCTTCATCCTGAAATATCTGCTGCGGAATGTGCAGGTGCTTGATTTCGGCCTGAGCCGGTATTCCGTGGTCTGCATTGCGGCGATCGAGGCGATCCTGCTGGTTCTCATCGGCTTCTACGGCATCCGCAAGGTCGAGCAGGTCGATATGAGCAGCGTGCTGCGCGAGCATGAATAAGGAGACTGAATATATGGAACTGATCAAACTCAAAAACCTGACCAAAACCTACGGCACAAAGAAGAAAATCACAGCGCTGGACGGCTTTGATCTGACCGTGCAAAAAGGGGAGATGCTCGCGATCATGGGGCGCTCCGGCTCCGGAAAATCGACCGTGCTCAATCTCATTGCGGGCATAGATCAGCTCGGCGGCGGCACATATTTCTTTGAAGATACTGATATGTCGAAGGTCACCGGCGATAAGCTGACACGCTTCCGCCGCGATCAGATCGGCGTGGTATTCCAGCATTTCGCGCTGATCGACGATTATACTGTTTATCAGAATATCGCGCTGCCGCTGAAGCTCAGCAAAACCCCGAAGGCAGAGGCGGATCAGAAGATCAAAAAAATCGCAGCAGAGCTTGAAATCACGCCGCTGCTGCAAAAATATCCGAAGGAACTCTCCGGCGGTGAGGCACAGCGGACGGCGATCGCCCGTGCGGTTGTAACCGAGCCGAAGCTGATCCTTGCCGATGAGCCGACCGGTGCGCTCGATGAGGAGACCGGAAAAAAGATCATGCAGGTATTTCATAATCTGCATGAAAAGGGCAATACACTTGTGATCGTCACGCATGATCCGGCAGTCGCCGCATCCTGTGAGCGAACCGTCCGGATCAGGGACGGAAAAAATGAAGCATAAACGGAGGTATTTATTATGAAGCAAAAATTTATGATTGCGCTTGCAATGCTGGGCTGTGTCTGTGCGCTGACCGCCTGCGGAGACAATGAAAGCAGCAGCGCAGATCCGGCACCGGCTGTCACGCAGGCAGTACAGAATGCAGATCCTGCCGCAGGATCTGAGGCGGAAACGGAAGAGGTCGTACAGCAGATCGTAATTGATGATGAAGCGGCAGGCGCCGGCGAAGCAAACGCGATCGGCCAGGAAATCGAAGTCCCCTAAGCGGGCAGC
>CAMNFV010000175.1 GCA_946537515.1 uncultured Ruminococcus sp.
TTTTTCGCCGGTCGCACGGTCGCTGAACCGCACGCCGAGTGCCAGCACGAGATCTGCCGCATCCTCTGCCGCCGAGGATGCAAAATGGCCGTGCATCCCCTGCATCCCGAGAAAGAGCGGATGCTCCGACGGCACAGCGGAAATTCCCATCAGCGAACATCCCATCGGCGCGTCGAGCTTTTCAGCCAGCGCAATCAGCTCTGCCGAAGCATTGCCCGCAATCACGCCGCCGCCGAAATAGATATACGGCCGCTTCGCCTTTTCCAGCATCTTTGCAGCCTTCCGCAGCCGCTCCTCGGAAGCCGGTCTGACGGGCTCCGGTTCTGCCGGATGATCCTGCGGCGTAAATTCGCAGAGCGCTTCCTGCACATCCTTCGGGATATCCACAAGCACAGGCCCCGGTCTGCCGGATTTTGCGATCTGAAATGCCGTGCGGATCGTTTCCGCGAGTTCTTCAATATGCTTTACGATAAAATTATGCTTTGTCACCGGCATACTCACGCCGACGATATCGACCTCCTGAAAGCTGTCTCTGCCGATCTGGCTGCACGGGACATTGCCCGTAATTGCGACCATCGGCACAGAATCCAGATAAGCCGCCGCGATGCCCGTAATGAGATTTGTTGCGCCCGGCCCGGAGGTCGCCATGACAACGCCGACTTTGCCCGTTGCTCTTGCATAGCCGTCCGCGGCATGGGCAGCGCCCTGTTCATGCGCCGTCAGCACATGCCGGATGCGGTCTCTGCTGCGGTAGAGCTCATCGAACAGATCAATGACCTGTCCGCCCGGATAGCCGAACAGCACATCACAGCCCTGCTCGATCAGCGTTTCAATCACGATTTTTGCGCCTGTCATCTGCATAATTGTTCCTCCTTTTTGTCGTTTTCAGCGGCGAAAAGGGATATATGAAAAATCGCCCCTTTCACACCGTTCCGGCAGGAAAGAGACGAAGACACATTCTGATATGCTCCGCGGTACCACTCTTTTTGACGCTGTGCGCCCGCTCATGTGCGTCGAAAAACACACTTCTCTGTGACGGGAGAACCCGTCCGGACTTAATGGGCCGATGCCGTTCTGTCCGGCTGCTCGGGGAGGACTTATGACCGGAGCCGAATGCTGCCTTTCAGCACAGCCCGCAGGCATACGGCAGCTCTCTGCAAGACGGGATTCCGGCTTTTCTGTTCCCTTCAACGCATTGTTGTTTTCATTATAAACCCTTTTCCCGTGTTTGTCAACCCCCATTTCTGCGAAAAATGCAGTTGACAGGCGAATCCTCCCGGTCAGAGCCATTCTGTAATCTGCTGCCGGTGCGCGAGCAGTTCATCTGTCAGATGCTGCATGATCTCCTGCTCATGCACGACGATCCAGCGGTCGATCTCTTCCGATTCGGTGATCCATTCCTCCGGATAATCAAAATCTGCCTGATACTGCGGGTCCTGATAGTCATGGTTTCCTTTTTGCAGCATTTCCGCAAGCGCTGCGGCGCCGGATGCGTTCAGATAGCGGACGGCCTGCGCGGTATCCTGCTGCGGGGTTGCCTCATAGAAGGTCCATACACCGCTGCGGAAGGATGTTCCGAGCCAGCCGGATACAATCAGGAATGCATTTACAAACGGCACTTCCCGCATCTCCGGATGCGCATAAAACAGCCGGAAAAAATCCGCCTGTGCCGCAAAGACTGCGCTGCTGTCAGCAGATGTCAGCAGCAGATCAAACTGTTCATGATAATCCATAGCGTTTCCTCAAATCGTCTGCAAAATCATCTCGGCACAGCGGATGCCGTCCACCGCTGCGGAAACGATGCCGCCCGCATAGCCCGCGCCCTCACCGCAGGGATATAAGCCCCGAACCGTCACAGCCTCCAGGCGCGCCGGATCGCGCAGGATCCGCACCGGAGAAGAACTGCGGGTTTCCGGCGCTGTCAGCACCGCATCAGGCTGCACAAATCCCCGAAGCTGATGCTCCAGCAGCGGAATCCCCCTGCGCAGCGCATCACATACAAATTCCGGCAGGCAGCTTTCCGGCTTCGCAAAAACTGTCCCCAGCGGATAACTCGGCTCTACATCACCGAACGCCTGCGACTGCTGCCCTTTGAGGAAATCCGCGAGCAGCGTGACCGGTGCTTTGCCGGTTTCTCCGCCTGCGAGATATGCCGCATGTTCAATCTTCCGCTGCAAGGCAACACCCGCGAGCACATCCTCCGAACCGAAATCCGACGGGCTGATCCCGACAAGCAGCGCGCTGTTTGCATTCTCCGCATCACGGGCAAAGCAGCTCATACCGTTTGTGACAACGGTTTCCGGCTCGGACGCCGCGGCCTGTACCGTGCCGCCCGGGCACATGCAGAAAGAATAGACGCCGCGTCCCTCCGCCGTATGTGCAGCGACCTTATAGCTTGCCGCACCGAGTGCCGGATGCCCTGCCGCTTGACCGTAGCAGAGGCGGTCGATCTCCGATTGCTTATGCTCAACGCGGACACCGAGCGAAAACGGCTTCTGCGCCATCGGCAGCCCCATATCCCGCAGCATCGCAAAGACATCGCGCGCGCTGTGTCCGACCGCGAGGATCACATGATCGGTACGCAGGGATTGCTGCGCGCCGTTCTGCACATATTCAGCCGATACGACTCTGCCGTCCGATACGGTCAGTCCGGTGCATTTTGCCGAAAACAGCACCTCGCCGCCCGCCTGCTCGATCCGCTTCCGCAGATTCGGAATGCAGACCGCCAGCCGATCCGTTCCGATATGCGGCTTTGCCTGCCAGAGAATCTCCTCCGGCGCGCCGCAGTTTGCAAAGGTCTGCAAAACCTGCCGGATGCGCGGATCCTTTGTGCCGGTATTGAGCTTGCCGTCCGAGAAAGTACCCGCGCCGCCCTCCCCGAACTGCACATTGCATTCCGGATCGAGTTTGCCGGTCAGCTGATACTGCCGGACGGATTGCTGCCGCTCCGCTACACATTTTCCGCGTTCCAGCAGAACCGGCGCAAGCCCGGACTGCGCCAGAATCCACGCTGCGAACAGTCCCGCAGGTCCCGCGCCGATCACGACCGGACGGTGCGGCAGTGATACCGTTCTGTATTTCGGCATGGAAAACGGCTGTACCTGCTGAATATTCGTGTTCTTCGGCAGCCGCTTGATGATCGCGGCCTCATTCGCCGTACTGACATCCGCTGTCACGATAAACTGCACCTGTCTGCGCGCATCAACCGCACGCCGGATAAGCGTCAGCGCCTTGATCTCCTGCGGCCTGATATGCAGCGCCTTTGCCGCCTGCATCCGCAGCATTTCATCGGTATAATCCAGCGGTAATTTGAGATTCGGAATCCGCAGCATGTTCTCACTCCTTCAGACCGGCATATCCGTTTTCAAAGGTTCTGCCGGCATCATATGCATCCAGCTCCTGTCTGCACAGATCGCCTTTGCCGTCAAAGCGGTAATATCTGCCGCTCTCCGCGATGAATTCCAGCACGCAGTAATCGGGATCGTCGATTCCCTGCGGATAATACTTCTCGTCGCCGGGATTCCAGAGCAGTTCCTTATATTCCCGCTCAAAATGCGGCACAATGCGTCCATAGAAACAGACTGCTTCAAACGACGCATCATCTGAAAAATAAAGACATGCATCCGGATCCTGAAGCAGACTCTGCACATGGCCGGAGCCTGTATTGGTAGAGATCAGATGCCGGCCGAGTCCCTTATGCCAGACGCAGAAAACCTTGCGGATATTCTGCCGGCCGTCTTTGTCGGTATAGCCGATCTCTGCAAACAGCGAGCGGTTGATCAGGTGCATGATTTCATCATGTGTCATGGTTTGCGCTCCTCTCTCCGTTTAGAAACAAAACAGGCAGCACAGATCGCCCCGTACTGCCCGTCATCATTATGCTCCGGGAACCCCGGCTTCGTATTCGCTTCGCAGCATCGTAAGCCAAGCGGCTTCAACCCCATCCAAACAAAAACGGGGTCTGGGGATAATATCCCCAGCGAGGGGTTTGGGGGCGAGAAGCCCCCATTATCAATCATCGCGGAGCGATACCGCATTACACCTGCGGCAGCTTGGCGAGGGATTTTGCAAGTTCCTCATCCGAGGGGACATAGTTCTGAAGCTCGCCGTCATTGTATTTTGCATAGCCTGCGAGATCGAAATAGCCCGTTCCGGTCAGACCGAAGACAATGGCCTTTTCCTCGCCGGTCTCCTTGCACTTGAGCGCCTCGTCGATCGCTGCACGGATCGCGTGGGAGCTTTCCGGTGCCGGCAGGATGCCCTCAACTCTTGCAAACTCCTCTGCTGCTGCAAAGACCTCTGTCTGCTGATAGGAAACCGCTTCCAGAATGCCCTGTGCATGAAGCTCAGAGAGGGCAGTATTCATGCCGTGATAACGCAGACCGCCTGCGTGGTTCGGTGCCGGAATGTAATCCGCGCCGATCGTATACATCTTTGCGAGCGGGCAGATCATACCGGTATCCGCATAGTCATATGCATATTTGCCGCGTGTCAGGCTCGGGCAGGATGCCGGCTCAACTGCGAGCAGACGGTAATCCGCTTCGCCGCGCAGCACCTCACCGACAAACGGCGAGATCAGGCCGCCGAGATTTGAGCCGCCGCCTGCACAGCCGATGATGACATCCGGCTTGATGCCGTATTTATCGAGCGCCGCCTTGGTCTCAAGACCAATGACCGACTGATGCAGCACGACCTGATTCAGCACGGAGCCGAGCACATAGCGATAGCCCTCATTCGTGACCGCACACTCAACCGCTTCGGAAACTGCACAGCCGAGGCTTCCGCCGGTTCCCGGATGCTCTGCGAGAATCTTCTTGCCGATCTCGGTCGTTTCAGACGGAGATGGCGTAACGGATGCGCCGTAGGTACGCATGACCTCGCGGCGGAACGGCTTCTGCTCATAGCTGACTTTGACCATGAATACCTTGCAGTCAAGATCAAAGTAGGAACAAGCCATGGAAAGCGCCGTGCCCCACTGGCCTGCACCGGTCTCGGTCGTGACGCCCTTCAGGCCCTGCTTCTTTGCATAATATGCCTGTGCAATCGCGGAATTCAGTTTATGGCTGCCCGAGGTGTTATTGCCCTCGAACTTATAATAGATCTTCGCCGGGGTACCGAGCTTCTTTTCGAGGCAATATGCGCGAACCAGCGGAGACGGACGGAACATTCTGTAAAAATCGCGGATCTCCTGCGGAATCGGGATATAGCGGTCGGTGTCATTCAGCTCCTGCTCTGCGAGTTCCCGGCAGAATACCTGCGAGAGCATCTCCAGCGTAGCCGGCTGATGCGTTTTCGGGTCGAGCAGCGGTGCCGGTTTGTTCTTCATATCCGCACGGAAATTATACCATGCATCCGGCATTTCGGATTCGGTCAGATAGATCTTGTACGGGATTTCATTGTTCTTTGCCATGGGTACACACTCCTTTTTTTGATACTGCGGGCGGATTGTCAGGCAAACGGGAAATCAAAAAACGCCCGTCCCTGACAGCTTCATACAGTCAAGGACGAGCGATGCTCGCGGTGCCACCTTGATTCACGGCGCCGTATCTGCTGCCGTGCACTTTTTGAGATACTCTGAAGATATCTCCGGCCTCTGACGTGTGCCTTGACGTCGCAGCTTTGACTGCGCCCTCAGCGGGCCATTGGATGCGCTGTGATCCGTCCGGCTCTCAGCATCCCGGACTCTCTGTGGGGCATACACATCGTTTCTCTCCGCTTCAACGGTTTACATTGCTAATTATAGCACAGTCATTCCGGTTTGTCAAGCCCATTTTGTGAATGAAAAAAGTTCATTTTATTTCGCCCATTGCGTTTTCCGCGGTAGTATGGTATAAGCGGGCAGCGCCCGGTCGGCAGGGCCGCACGTTTCGCAAAGCGAAACTGCGCAGTTTGCCTCTGGCAAACATGCGACAGCCGTTGATCTAAAGCCCGCCGCGAGGTCAACCGCGGCAGGCGGCTGTGCCGCCCTCCATTGATCTAAAGTTCTCCGGTAAATCAACTGCTGCATAAGCGTTGATGCTCTCATTCAGCTATTCTATAAAATAATCGCGAAGCGATACCGCAACTCCTCACTTCTCACTCCTAACTCCTATCTTTTAAAATCGTCCGCGCCAGCGGACACCGCAATTTCTAATTTCTCATTTCCCTGCGCTTTTTCTGTGTACAGAAAGTCAGAATTATTTTTCCCGACTCCCATTGCACTTTTTTGCATTATATGGTATAATAGATTTTGTATATCCCTTTGGATATGCATGACAGCATTCATAT
>CAMNFV010000176.1 GCA_946537515.1 uncultured Ruminococcus sp.
GATAACTGCGCTGCTATGGCTGCAAAGGAACTCGTTGATTACATCGAGAACGGCAACATCAAAAACAGCGTCAACTTCCCGAATGCTGAAATGAATGCTGTCGGCAAGAAGATCTGCATTCTGCACAAGAATATTCCGGCTGTGATCGCATCCCTGACTGCTGCAATCAGCAGCGCAGGCGGCAACATCGAGAACATGGTCAACGCAAGCCGTAAGGACTATGCTTATACCATGATCGACGTGACTGGCGCAGATGCTGCTGCAATCGCTGAAACCATGAAGGCGATTGACGGTGTCATCCGTATCCGTGTGATCGGCTGATCATTTGATCATATAATGAAACAGCACACGCAAATTCTGCGTGTGCTGTTTTTTTAGTGGCTGCGCTTATTCTGTTCACTTTTCTGATTCTGCTGCTGCGCCTGACGCTCTGCATCATTCTGAGAGCCGGACTGTTCCTGAGAGGACGGAACCTGACCGTTCCGCCAAAGCGGTGCATTCTGATCTTTCATAGTATTCACCTGATTCCGCATTGGATGCAGACCGGAGCGCTGCGGATAGCTGTCACCGGTCTGAACGACATTTTGTCGTTTGCATTGAATATTATAAACAGATTTATGACAATTATTCAATTATAAATTGACTTTTGTGTTTCAGTATGATATAATTGCAGTATGGGGGCGGTCAAATGAATGAGATTGAGCAGAAATATCATAATTTGCTTGCGAATCTGAAGCAACATGATAGGATTGCAATCGCCTTTTCCGGCGGTGTGGATTCAACCTTTCTGCTTGCTGCCGCGCAATCCGCACTCGGCGACCGTGCAGTCGCCGTTACCGCAGATTCCGTTTTTATCCCGCGTGAGGAATTGGAAGCATCCGCGCAGTTTTGTTCTGAACACGGAATCCGGCAAATTGTCTTTGAAGCCGATGTGCTGCATGATTCTGAAATTTGTGCAAATCCTGCGAACAGATGCTATCTGTGTAAACTGAAAATCTTTCGCCGGATTCAAACGCTCACAAATGAGCAGGGGATTGCTGCAGTTGCGGAAGGTTCCAATCTGGATGATTCCGGTGATTACCGCCCGGGTATGCAGGCGATTGCGGAACTGGGGATTTTAAGTCCCTTGCGTGATGCTCTGCTGACGAAACAGGAAATTCGTACGCTGTCGCGTTCACTCGGTTTGCCGACCTGGCAGAAACCGTCTGCTGCTTGTCTTGCATCCCGGATCCCATATGGTGATGTGATTACCGCAGAGAATCTGCATATGGCGGAAGAAGCGGAGCAATATCTGCATCAGCTCGGGCTTCGGCAGGTTCGGGTGCGGATTCACGGCAGAGTTGCACGGATTGAAGCACTGCCGGATGATCTCATGAACATCCTTCATCATCGCATCCCGATTTCAGAGCGGTTTCATGAGATTGGCTTTCAGTATACTTCATTGGATTTGCTCGGCTATCGAACCGGCAGCCTGAATGAAGTTCTATGATTTGTTTAAACGCCGGATTCCGGCATAAGAATAAGGAGGAAACTATTATGGCATGTTTTATTGTACCGACTACAGAGGCGATTGTTACGACGATTGCTGCAAAATGTGTAAAGAAGCACGAGGCAGCTGCTCCGGCCGCTGATCCTGATGCAATTCCGTTCTCCGAGAAGCTGGGCTGGCTGAATAAGCTGCTCTGGGGCGGCTCTGCGCTGCTGGCATTTGAGCATGTCTGGCACGGTGAGGTGACACCGTTCTTTCCGTTCCTGACTGCGGCTGCCGATGCTGCTGACCGTGCAGAAATGCTGCATGAAATGGCGACATCCGGCGTTGCAATGGCGCTGCTTGTCACCGCTGTCTGGGGATGTATGTGCGCGGCAGTCAGCCGTATGCAGAAACGCAAGAAGCAAGCCATACCGATGCAGGCGGAGGTACAGTCATGACGCTTCTGCTTACATGCTTTGCTGCGATCGTTGCGACTGTGATCTGGTATACAAATGAGAAAGCGCGTCAGCTGAAAATCGGTACGCTTTGTCTGATGTATTGGGGCGCATCTCTGATGTGGCTTGTCGATGCTGTTGCGGAATATCTGGAATTGCGTGCAGAATTCTTTACGCCGGCAGCTGAAGATATGCTCAATGACAGTTATCTCGGATTATCTGTTGTTGCACTCGGCCTTGTGATCTGGCTTGCAATCGTGCTTGTCAAGGATCCGAAGGGTACCGTTCATGCAGCCATTCTGAAGAAACATAATGGATAAGCAGGAAACCCTTGCGCTGCTGCGTGCGGTTGCATCCCATGAGATCGCACCGGAACAGGCGATGCTGACGCTGAAGCAAGCGCCTTTTGCTGATATTGATTATGCGAAGATTGATCTGCACCGCGGCCTGCGGCAAGGTGTCCCGGAGGTGATCTATGGTGCAGGCAAAACTGCGGAACAGATTATCGGGATTGTTCAGGCGATGCAGGCAAACGGTCAGAATCGAATACTGATTACCAGAATTTCCCCGGAAAAGGCGGATGCGCTTTCGGCTGTCTGCGCCTTTCAGTATCATGCAGCGGGACAAATCGGCCTGATTGGCGGGATGCCGGAGCCGGGCGGTCACGGCAGCATTGTGATTGCAACGGGCGGTACAAGTGATCAGCCGGTTGCAGAGGAAGCAGCTTTTACCGCTGAAGCACTCGGAAATCGCGTCATCCGGCTCTATGATGTCGGGGTATCCGGGCTGCACCGGCTGCTTGCGCATACTGATGAAATTATGTCCGCTTCGGTGATCATAGCCGTAGCGGGCATGGAAGGCGCGCTTGCAAGCGTAGTCGGCGGACTGGCCGACTGTCCGGTCATTGCTGTTCCGACGAGCATCGGCTACGGTGCAGCATTCGGCGGCGTATCAGCCTTGCTTTCAATGCTGAATTCCTGCGCGAGCGGTGTCAGCGTTGTTAATATTGATAACGGATTTGGTGCAGGATATCAGGCAAGCCAGATCAACCACATCGGAGGAACCAATGAGAACACTCTATCTTGAATGCGGCATGGGTGCAGCAGGGGATATGCTGACAGCTGCTCTGCTGGAACTTCTGCCGGATCGCAGTTTTTTTCTCGAAAAGATGAATGCACTTGGACTGGAAGGCGTGACGATTTCCGCTGAATCCACACAAAAGCTCGGTATCAGCGGAACACAAATGCATGTTCTGATACACGGTGAAGAAGAAGAATCTCATGATGTGCATGATCATATGCATCATCATCACGACGATGAACATCATGACCACGGGCATCATCACCACGATGAAGAGCACCACGACCATGAGCATCATCACCACGATGAAGAGCACCATGATCATGAGCACCACCACCATCACGCATCTATGCAGGATGTGACGGAAATGATCGGTGCGCTGGATGTATCAGAATCTGTTAAGCAGAATGCCCTTGCTGTCTATCAGTTGATTGCAGAAGCGGAAAGCCACGCACACGGAAAACCCGTTTCAGAGATCCATTTCCACGAGGTCGGTACGAAGGATGCAATCGCAGATATTGTCGGTGTATGTTTGCTGATCGAAATGCTGCATCCGGACCGGATTCTTGCATCACCGGTGCATGTCGGCAGCGGATATGTACGCTGTGCACATGGTGTGCTGCCGGTTCCTGCGCCGGCAACTGCATATATTCTCCGCGGTATTCCAAGCTACGGCGGTACGGTTGAGGGTGAACTCTGTACGCCGACCGGTGCTGCGCTGCTGCGCCATTTTGCCGCAGAATTTATCCCGATGCCCGCATTGCAGACCGAACAGATCGGGTACGGATTCGGCAAAAAGGAATTCGAGCGGCTGAACTGTGTCCGTGCGTTCATTGGCGATATGCAGGATGAAAGTGAAGAAATCATTGAGCTTGTCTGCAATGTGGATGATATGACAGGGGAGGAACTGGGCTTTGCGCAGGAGATCCTGCTGGATGCCGGCGCACGCGAGGTCTTTACGGTTCCTGTTACAATGAAAAAGAGTCGGCCCGGTATTATGCTTGTATGCCTTTGCACGGAAGACAAGCGTCAGGAGATGCTCCGTCTGATTTTTAAGCATACATCGACAATCGGCGTGCGAATGCATAACTGCGCACGCTATGCGCTGGAACGACAGCTCACAGAGCAGAATACAGCATACGGCAAAGTGCGAACAAAACAAGTAAAGGGATTTGGCGTGACAAAAGCCAAACCGGAATATGACGATCTTGCAAAGATCGCAAAGGAACACGGACTGACGCTCCGTGAGGTCCGTACAGAACTTGCAAAGGAGGAGGCGTGACATGGAGCAGGCAAAGGTATATTTTACAAAGGAAATCACCGCGGAATCGCTGCAAAAGATCTATCATGCGCTTGGCGTATCGCTGAAAGGCAAAGTGGCTGTCAAGATTTCATCCGGTGAACCCGGCGGCCATAATTACCTCAATCCGAAGCTGATTGCGCCGCTTGTGAAAGAGCTGAACGGTACGATCGTCGAGTGCAATACAGCGTACGGCGGGCCGCGCAGCAATGCCAAAGATCATTGGAAGGCGATCAAAGATCACGGTTTCCTTGATATTGCGCCCTGTGATATTATGGATGAAGAGGGCGAAATGGCGATTCCGGTTCGCAATCCGTTCCATATTGCGCAGAATTTTGTCGGTACGCATTTGCAGAATTATGATTCCATGCTGATGCTGTCGCATTTCAAAGGACATATGATGGGCGGCTTTGGCGGTGCGCTGAAAAATATGTCGATCGGTGTTGCATCCTCACATGGTAAAGCAAATATCCACGGCGCCGGAGATGTGAGCAAAATCTGGTCTGCGGATCATGATTCTTTCCTTGAAAGTATGGCTGATGCTGATTCTGCGGTAATAGACTATATGGGCGCTGAAAACATTGTCTATATCAATGTTGCAAACCGCCTTTCTGTTGACTGCGACTGTGACAGCAATCCGGCAGAACCGGAAATGGCCGATCTTGGTATTTTTGCATCACTTGATCCGGTTGCAGTAGACTGGGCGTGCTATGATGCAGTCAAGAATGCAGATGATCCGGGTAAAGCTGCGCTGATTGAGCGTATGGATTCGCGCAATGCGATTCATACGGCTGAGGCCGCTGAAAAACACGGCCTCGGTACACGGCATTATGTGATTGTGCCGCTTGACTAAACAAAAAAGCAGTACAGAACGCTTGCTCTGTACTGCTTTTCCATGACAGGAGTGGATTACAATATGAAACTGATTTGTCCGGTATGCGGCGGCGAACTGACGCCGGAACCGAAACGATATCTGTGTCAGAAGGGACACAGCTTTGACCGTGCCAAATCCGGCTATGTCAATCTATTGCAGCGGCAGAGCCGGCGTCAGCGCGGAGATGATGCCGAAATGGCAAAGGCGCGGCAGATCTTTCTGAATGCGGGTTACTATCAGAAACTGCTGGACCGGATCTGTGCGATCGCAGCGCAGCAACAGCCCGCAGAGATCATGGATGTCGGATGCGGCGAAGGCTGGTATTCCTGTGCCGTGACGGCTGCGCTGCGCAGTATGGGCTGTCAGACAGCGCTCTGCGGCGTGGACATTTCACCGGATATTCTGCGTTTTGCAGCAGTACGCGCAAAGCAGCAGGGGATTCCGGATGCAGACTGGGCGGTCGCATCGGTCAATCATCTTCCCGCTGCGGCTCATAGCTGTGACTGCATTCTGAATCTGTTTGCGCCCTGTGAGCCCCAGGAGTTTCTTCGTATCATAAAGCCGAATGGGATACTGCTGCGCGTGATTCCGCTGGAAAAACATCTCTGGGAGCTGAAAGAGGCTGTATACGAAAAGCCGTATGAGAATAAACCAGTCACAGAAGCGCCTGATGGCTTTGAACTGGATGCTTATGAATCACTCACGGATACAATTACCGTACCGGCGGAGCATCTGAAGGCACTATTTGCTATGACACCGTATATTCACAAGACGTCAGAAAAAGATATTGCAAAGCTTGATGCACTTGCATCTCTGACAACGACTATTTCATTTGGAATCCTACAATGCAGACCGAAAAAGTAAAAATAGGGGAGTAAACAAAAAATCCGGAACACAAGGTTCCGGATTTTTTTCACGATAAGGATATTTCCAAACCGCGATAAGCGGATTACGGGGCTCGAACCCGCTACCTCCACCTTGGCAAGGTGGCGCTCTACCAGATGAGCTAAATCCGCATTGAATGCCTCCTGTCGGAATCGAACCAACGACACGGGGATTTTCAGTCCCCTG
>CAMNFV010000177.1 GCA_946537515.1 uncultured Ruminococcus sp.
GATCCGTCGTATCTTGTCCGCGTTGAATCTGTGCCGGACGGATATTCCCACGGTTCAGACGAGCCGATCTATTTCGGTTATATCGGACTCGGGGAAAAGGTCGGGTACAGCTTATATATTCCGGACGATTAACAAAGATAAGGACGGTCAGCCGCTGCGCTGACCGTCCTGTTTTTCGTATCCGGCCCCGATGTGCGGTTACGTCTCAAAATCCCATGGGAAAGAATGGTACAAGAAACGGGATAAAATGCGCAAAAAAGTACTGGACTTCATACCGGCAATATGCTAAAATGAAGTTGTACTGTTGTACAGAGCGGCAGTACGAAATTCATTTTTGGGAGGGATTATATGAAAAAAGAAATATTCGGACTGATCAGCGCAGCCGTTCTGGCCTGCACATCTGTACCGCCTGCATCAGCAGCCGAAGACGAATCCGCAGGATATCCGGTCAAAGGCAAAACGCCGGACGGCCGGTATATCTACGAGGTCACAAATGATTACGGAGAAGGCGAAATCTTCTTTGACGGCGCAGAGACAGATGACGGTACATTTTCGTGCAAATGGGACAGCGTCTGGGATGCAACTTTCAGCAAGGGGCTTGATCTCAGCAAACGGGAAAAGTCCTACAGTGAATACGGCGACATTGAGTGTGATTATGCCATAGAATACGCGCCGAAGGGCATCTCTCACTACGGCATTCACGGCTGGGTGGAAAGCAAGGAAAGCTATGACTGCGGAATAGCGGAATTCTTCATCATTGAAGGCTACAGCACATGGAGACCGTGGTCCGGCGGCGGAATGAATACCAAGCGGCTCGGAACAGTCCGGCTAAACGGATACCTCTACGAAATCTACAGCATTTGCTGCACCGACTCCCTTGATGCACCGACCAGTCCCAGTCAGGTCAGGTATCAATATGTGAGTATCGTGACACCCGGATACAATCCGGTTCCGACCGAAGGAAGCGCATTGCTCAGTCACCGAATCAGCCTTGACGAGCATTTCAAGGCATGGGAATCGGCCGGCATCGACATGAGCGGTGTGCTCCGCGAAGTTTCATTCTGGGTTTTTGGCGCACAGTCCTCCGGCGAAGCAAAGGTCACAAAAAATGAGCTCACCTTCAAATACAACCCTGACAAGAATTACCGGCTCACCGGCAAATCACCCGACGGCACCTATGATTATGAAGTCTGGAACGAAGGCCGTCTCGGAACAGTTTCGTTTGACGGTGCCAGAATCAACGGCGGTGCGTTTACATGCAGATGGAACGATACCCGCAACTCCATATTCCTCAAGGGACGAAAGCCGGATCCCGCGGCAGGCAGCACATACAAGGATTTTGACAAAATCAGCTGTTCCTATGCAATGGATTATCAGGCACAGGGCATCTCCTATTACGGCATATACGGCCAGATACAGGACAGCGCGTCTGAAAACACGGAAACGGAATTCAATATTGTAGAAGGCTATATTGGATGGGAACCGCCCGGAAATGCACGGCCGCTGACCACAGTCACGATTGACGGCCGCGAGTATCATATTTACGAACAGCATGTTCCTCTCGGCGGCGACCTAGTCGGCGGAGAAACACGCATCGAGTATTGGAGCGTGATCTCCGAAAAAGACAATCCCGCTTCCGAAGATCAACCTGTTTCAGTCCGCAGCCGGATCAGCATCAAAGATCACTTTGCTGCATGGGACAAAGCCGGGATGGTTATGAGCGGAATACTGAAAGATGTTTCGTTCCAGATCTGGAACTGGCAATCCTCCGGATATGCAGCGGTCAGTCAGAATGAAATCACGTTCGGCAGCAGCACGAAACCCGTTCCGGAATTTACAAATCCGGCAAAACCGGAATCCTTTGCTGACGGCTCAGGAGAGCCCAATTACCAGAAAACAGCCAAGTCAGCGAACGGCTGCTTTGCCGCCTACGGAGAAGCCATGAATCCCAATGGTCTGGGAGAAACCGCTCTGGACGGAACGGAACAGAACAGCGGCGCTTTTTCCTGCAAATGGAATTCCGCCGAAAGCTGCTTCTTCCAGAAAGGCCCTGTCATTCCGGAAGCAGCACCGTACAAAGCGTTCGGGCATCCGGATTGTGACTATGCGCTGGAATATACCCCGCAGGGCACTTCCTGGTTCGGTATGCACGGCTGGGTTGAAAGCAACAGAACAGATGCGCATAAACTGGCAGAATTCTATATCGTTGACGGCTTCAGCGACTGGCGGCCGAACGACTGCGAAACCCCGCTGGCCTCAGTCACGGCTGACGGCTGCACCTATGATATCTACCAGACGATCCACACCGGCGTAGGTTCCCCGCTCTATCAGTATTGGAGCGTCATCCGCAGCGAGGATAATCAGGCTGCACCCGCTCCTGCTGCACCGTGCAGACATCATATCAGCATGGACAAACACTTCGAAGCCTGGGAAAATGCAGGCATTGATATGAGCGGCAAAATATCTGAGCTTGCATTCTTTGTTGAAGGCTGTTACTCGTCCGGAGAAGCAATCCTCAGTAAAAATGAAATCCGTCTCGGCAGCGAGCCGGGCGATCTCAGCGGCGACGGCATGCTCGATCACGAAGACGCTGAAATGCTGCAATCCTATCTGTTAAACAAAGCAGTCGGGCTCGAAAACTGGCAAAGCGCCGATCTCAACGGAGACGGGATTCTGAATGCAGCCGATCTCTCACTGCTCAAGCAGAAGCTGCTCCGCTGATACGGACGGCAACAAAAACGCCGCGCATCTTTCCGGAATGAAAGAAGCTATGCGTACAGAGGCAAAATAATGCCGGATACAAAAGCAGCGCCCCGCAATGGGACGCTGCTTCGTTTTATCAGTTGTACACCGAATCAATCCAAACCGGCCGCTCCGCCGAGTGCATGTCTGGCTGCGATCATGCCGAATGTATAGCATCTGCCGAGCGAAAGCCCTGTCTGGTGGAACGGATAATCGCTACCGCCGAAAAACGGTCCGCCAAGATTGCCGGCACAGTACAGTCCCGCAATCGGATTGCCGTCCGCACCAAGTGCCTGCGCAAATTCATTGATTCGGACGCCGGACACACACGCAGATACACGGATATGCTTGCGTGCACCCCAGAACGGCGGCTGCACAATCGGATGCAGATACTTGGCAGGCTTGCCGAAATCCGTATCACAGCCCTGCGCACAGAGCTGATTGTACCGCGCAACCGATTGCAGCATGGTTTCGCACGGGATATCCAGCTCAGCCGCAAGCGCTTCCAGCGTGTCGCATCTGTGCAGATCAATCAGGTTTTTGAATACGCCCTGCGGGTTTTCAACTGCGCCCGGTATAAACTTCTCCATGACAAACGGCGGAACCGGACCGTCCACAAACGAATCCTTCTCCCAGTTCATATAACTGCTGTCATAGATTGCGCAATACCAGCCCTTTGAGCCGTCTGCATGGTCTGCGTCCAGCATACTTCCCTTATACGCAGGCTGTTCGCGCAGCAGATTGCCCATATAGACAAACCCGGTATCCTCATTGGTGAAGCGTTCGCCCTGCATGTTCAGATACAAGAACGGTTCTTCAAACATCAGCGCAGAATCAAAATCATGCATCATTTTGGTATGTCCGACAGGCTCCATCTGTGCACCAGCGGAAACCGCAAGAATATGGCCGTCACCGGTTTTACCGAACTGCTTTTTATCAAATTCCGCGATATCCGGACACCAGCGTGCCACCATCGCAGGGTTATTTGTGTAGTCACCTGTTGCCAGAATGACCGCTTTTTCCGCACGGAATAATGTATAACGTCCGTCCTGTTCCCTGCCGATCACGCCGGTGACTCTGCCTTTTTCCGTCACAAGCTGCACCGCGGGCGTAGAGAAAAACAGCTCCAGATTCGGATGCGCCGCATGCACATTGTCAACGACCTTGCGCAGCGCATTGCCGACATTCAGCGGCTTCGGTCCGATCCATGGCGCCCAGAAATAGCAATGCTCATCGCCGTAATCATAGGTGCTGCCGCGATCCCGCCAGAGCCCGGTGAAATCACCGCTGGTACTGCGGAACGCGCAGAGTTGACCGCCGTCATTGAGCAGCTTTGCACTCTCGGTATTGCTGTCCACACGGCTGCCGTCACCGTATTCCGTTTCCGATGTCAGGCCGGCACGGTTGAGAAACCAGATCATCGCCGCTTCGGAGTATTCCGCGTATGCACGGAGCTGCTTCACATCCGCACGCCAGCCGCAAAGGCTGTTTGTATGGTGTATCCATCTGGCAATACCGCCTTCTGTGGAGCGGGAGCGGATAATCGCAGAACCGCAGTTGCCCTGCGATACGACATTCTGCTCTTTCTGAAGCAAAGCAGTTCTCGCGCCGAGTTCTGCTGCCCAGCCCGCTGCCGGTACACCGGCTGCGCCTGCACCGACCACGACAATATCAAATTCCCGGATACGCTCCGGTCTGAGCGGTTCCTGCTCGCAGACCGAGAAAGCATATTCCTCCTGTGTGATTTCTGTTTGAGAAAGCTGTTGGTTCATCATTTACAATCCTTTCGATTATATCATATCGTTCTGATTCTGATGCTGCGAAACCGTGCAGACACGCACAGAATCAGATGAAATCTAAAGAAGTCCAATGACTTGCTTAGGATTCCATTATACCATTTTTGACACCGGAGGGGAAGACGCGAAACATTTTACCCTTACTTTCCATTCCTCATAGTTGATTGGGTTTTCTGCCGGAAAAGTATGGATGAGCTTTTCTCTATCCCAATTCCCGCCAATAATCCTGAACAGATTTCACAGCGTTTCTCCTCTCCGGATTTTACCATTCATTCCGCAGAAGAAAATCTGTGATTGTCACGATTTCGATGCCGTTCTCATTGCCGGAAGCCAGCGGATCACGGCAGACCACATATTTATGATAATGGTCACGGATTTCCATGAGATTCGCCGTTTCGCGGTCGGAGCCGTCCGGCAGCCGGTCGCAGACCTGTACATAGATTCGCTCATCGCGCCGCACACCGACGAAGTCGATCTCCTTCGTCTGGTTCTTGCCGATATACACATCGAATCCGCGCCGCTTCATCTCCAGAAAAACAACGTTTTCCAGCATTGACGAAAGCATTTTGCTGTCAAATCCCATCTGACTGTACCGCAGCGAAATGTCAGAAAGATAATATTTCTCCTGCGTTTTCAGAATCTCTTTGCCTTGCAGATCATACCGCTTGCACGGATAAATGATAAACGCTTCTCCAAGCCATTTCAGATAGTTGTAAATTGTTTCGACAGACAGCGTGCGTTTTTCATTCTTGAGATATTTAACGATCGTATTCGCGGAAAAGGTCATACCGACATTTTCAATGATATACCGCACCACGCGGTCAAACAGTTCTTTATTGCGAATACGGTGCCGCTTGGAGATGTCGCGTGTAATGACGGATGCATAGATACCGTCTACGACCTGATAGGCTGTTTGCGTGTCAAAATTGCTGATGCCAATGACCGGAAAACCGCCATATTGCAGATACTCGTCAAAGGCTGCGACATCGGCATTCTCCTTTCCGCGGAACGTCAGATATTCGCGGAAAGAGAGTGTATAAACCGGAATCGAAACATAGCGTCCGGTCAGATAAGTTTCGATTTCCGAAGACATCAGTTTGCTGTTCGAGCCTGTCACATAGAGATCGGCTGCGTTCTGATCGAGCAGGTCATTCAGCACCTTTTCCCAGCCGTCAATCTCCTGTACCTCATCAAGAAGCAGATAACAGCGGCCTTTTCCGGTAAGCACGTCCGTCAGGTCATGATACATCTCTTTTGCTGTAAAGCCGTCATATTTCATTTCGTTATATCGGCGTTCGATAATGCATTCAGATGAAACACCGCGTGCGCACAGTTCGTCTGCCAGCATCATCAGAATCGTGGACTTGCCGCAGCGGCGCACACCGGACAGAATCTTGACCAGCGGTGCGTCGATATACGGTTTCAGGGCTTCAATATAATCAGGACGAAGAATCATTCGGAATCACTCCCTTCTCTAATATTATATCGAAAAAAGCCAAAGATGTCAAGAGAGTTTTCGATATAGAAGAAAGAACCATCTGATTTATTCTTGCTTTTTCGACATGATTCTGCATTGCTTAACCCTGTTTTTTCATGAAATCAAAAACCAGGGTGTAAGCAGCATAATCTGCTAGCGTTTTTACAATACATAAATCAGCATCATCCTGTCCTTTAGCAAAGTACTGAACCCAAGCATATTCCCCT
>CAMNFV010000178.1 GCA_946537515.1 uncultured Ruminococcus sp.
AATCAAATGAAAACGGGGTAAGCGTGATCTAAAAGATCGCCTACGTAAAATTCATCATTGAACTTTTCTCCTTCCTGCACTTCGAGTATTTGCCCCCGGGAACAATTATATTATACCATATCTGAGCTTGAAACACAAATTTTCGGACTGCATTTCAGCTCAAAATTAGCGTATTTACGTTTGTTTTGATGCTCTGAATTTCAGCGTGTTACACAAATCCTTGCTTTTCTAGCCGATATGAAAAGCACGTACTTTCATGATTCTTGTTTTGAGTTCCAGTTCTTTTTCGTCAAGATAACGAAAGGAGATCCGAGAGTCACACCGTGTGACTCTCGGATCTCCTTGCTGTTTTTATATATTAGCTTGAAAAAGATTTAAGATATAATTTTAGGATCAATAAAGACTGTTATTGAAAAACACTCTGTATGTTTTAACATATGCACGGCAATCAAGATTATCTCGCCAGCCAATTGAGTAAGCGGTTAATGGACTAATGGATGTGTTTCCATCATGACTAAACATTAAGTCATCTAAAATAGGAAATGCGTTAATGAGATCTGTAAACAATGTTGCACCGATTGTCCGAAGCATTTTGCTAAAGGACTTAGAAATACCTTGCTGGTAATAGTCATATGCACCGAACAGATGGCAAATCTCATGCATGATTGTGTCTGCATTCGATCCGTTAATCGCAGCTATTTCTTCTCCCTTTCTGAGAATATCACCACTATTTGTTTTCATCACACTTGTATAACCGCTTCTGTGATTGAGGTTAATGTTGAAGAGCACTTTTTCATTTCCTTTCATTTTCAAAGATGTCGAATAACGTGATTCTAAGTGGATAATTGAATGCGTTTTAGCGGATTTATCACCCCCTTTTTTTACTAAGACCAGAAAACTGTGCTTTTTGTTACGAAAAAGTCAATCAGAGCGCATCAGAAAGCTCCCGCTGTTCGGCGGGCGCGTTGATGTTAAGAGCGTTATTCCGTGACAAGATCCCGGACATTGACGGTCTGAATCCGATGCGACGCGAACCATGCGGTCAGGAAAAAGCAGCTGCAGAGGATCGCAGAAGGCACAATGAACATAGCGGGCATATAGTCCGCAGTGAAATCCGTCAGACCGATGATTCGCAGGATATAGGAAATCATTTTTCGCGACCAGAGCATGCCTGCTGCACAGCCTGCCGCCGAACCGAGCAGGGCAATCAGCAGAAAGCGCAGCGAAAACTGCAGCCGGAGCGAAGGAACAGTGAATCCGACCGCCTTGAAAATGCCGATGTCCGTCCGTTCCCGGATGAATGTCCGCTTGCAGACCATTGCGACAATTACCGCCGCAAACAGCAGCAATACTGCATAAATGGCATAAGAGAGCGAACCCATCAGGATGTTTGCGGTCTTTTTGTATGTCTCCAGCGTGCTGTTTTCGGTGTACGGCTCTGCATGCAGCTTGCCGGCATAGCGGTCGTTCAGCAAATCAATGACCTGCTGCTGTTTGTTCGGATCGGAAAGCGAAACAAACGCACCGTCAATATCCCCGTAACCGAGCCTCTGCATTCCTTCCGGCGTCATTGCCGTGAGCAGCCCGAATTCCCAGACAGTTTGGAAAGAGCCTGTGACGATGAATTCGCATTTTTTGTCCATATATGTGACCGTAAGCGTGTCTCCGATCTGCTTTCCGGTGCTCTTCGATGCGGATTCTGTCAGCATGATTTCATTGTCATACTTCGGTGCACGCCCTTTCAGCGGCTTAAATACTTCTTCGGTCGAATTGTATGCGTGTACGGCAATCAGCTCCCTTTCCACGAGCATCCGGTGAAAGCTTTCTGTCAGAAGCTCCGCGCCGCCGTCAATTTCACGGATTGCGGCTTCGGCTTCCGTGAAATCGTCCATGCAGAATCCGCTGATGCTGTTCAGACTGATTTCACCGGTAATATCCGTGAGCATCTGCTCCATATCCAGTCCCTTCGTGATAATCATAATGCTGATAACGAAAAAGGACAGCAGCATCACGATGAACACCGTTCCGAGATAGCTTTTTCTCCGGGAATTCAGCTGACGCAGGGCAAGGAAAAACGAGAGCGGCTTTTTCCGGATGCGGGTATTCAGCCGGCTGTCGAAATACACCTCGCTCTTGGCGCCCGCGATTGCACGGACAGGCGAAATGCGGCCGATTTTTGAAGTGGAAATGAAAATGAACACCGTGCAGATGAGAATGATTGCGATGCTCAGTGCAGCACATTTCAGGATGGAAACATTCGTCCCGGACATGATGCCGGTCAGATTTTTCCACATAGAAATGAGATACCGGCAGGCAGGAACCGAAACGGCAATGCCGAGAATGGCGCCGATGACAAGCGCTGCCGCATACTGAAATACATAGACCAGACTGATCTGAAAGGCGGTGAATCCCTGCGATTTCAGAATGCCGAGCTCTGCCTGATCCATTTCAATGGACGAACGGATGCTGTTGTGCATGGTAATCAGTACCACAATCAGCAGGAGCAATACAAATACGGCGATGATGCGCGTTCCGATGTTGGAAAAGATTTCGACATGGGCGGCGAGCATCTCGCGGGTAACTGCCATATTTGCCGAACTGATCAGCGGGGAGCGTTCGCCGAGCTCCCGGCGAAGCTCCGACAGAGAACACGCTCCGGTTCCGTTGATGTACAGATGGGACATGACTACGGCATACCGTTCCGAATCAAAGATGGAATCCGTATATTCGGCTGCAATGCGGTCATAGTCATTCTGCGTGATGATGCAGTAGTTCCCGGCAGATGTTGTCACGCCCTGAATGACATCTTCGTAGTACCCCTTGACCGTAAAGCTTTCGCTGAATCCGTTTCCGGTCTGAATTTTGATAGCGGTGCCCTTTTGGAACTCCTTTGTCATCTTCATTTTATACGGAAGGAATATTTCGCCGTCTGAAAGCGAATTATCTTCGAGAAAACGGCAGCCGTTATCGCTGAATACGTTCAGATCGTCTGTATGCGGGAACAGTGTCAGCGTGATTTTGACTTCCTGATCGTCCGCCTGCGGGGATTTCATCAGAAAGATGCTCTGCTTGAGACGGTAATCCTGCACGTTCGGGTCTTCTTCCACCGCACGGAGCATTTCATCTGTCAGCAGGTCGCCGTAGATGGATACTATGATATCCGGCACGCCGGCCTGCGCAAACCGTTCTGTTCGAGCTTCCCGCAGCCGGTCGGCGTTGCTGACGGTTCCGGAAAATGAGAACGTAATCAGCATCATCAGCAGAATAATGCTTTTGAATGCGCCCCTGCCGCGACGGATGCCGGCGGATGTGAGTTTCAGAATACTTCTCATGGCGCACCTCACCATTCCATTGCGGAAAGCCACGCATTGATCTGCGTTTCGCGGCTCTTTTCCTCTTCCGCGGCATAGGGCGCAAGCTCCAGTTCTCCGATTGCCTTGCCGTCGGAGATATAGATGATTCTGCTTGCTCTGCAGGCTGCGCGTGCATCGTGCGTGACCATCAAAATGCTCTGGCCGCTGCGGTTGAGATCCGTCAGAAGATTCAGCACTTCCGTTGTATTCTTTCGGTTCAGTGCGCCGGTCGGTTCATCTGCAAAGAGCATATCCGGTTCGTTGATAACCGCGCGGGCAATGGCGCACCGCTGCTGTTCGCCGCCGGAGCACTGTGCCGGAAGATGCGTCCGGATGTCCGAAATGCCCATCTGCGTCATAAGCTGCTCTGCACGCCGGTCGGTTTCGGCGGCAGATCGCTTCCGGTTCAGATAGCCCGGAACGGTAATGTTTTCAAACATGGAGAGATTGCTGACCAGATGCATCTGCTGGAAAATGAAGCCGAATCTCGATCGCCGCAGCTCCGCAAGCTTCTTTTCCTTCATTTTGACAATATCGCCGCCGCGGTAGAGCACCTGTCCGCCGGTCGCCCGGTCCATGCCGCTCAGGGCGTATAGCATGGTGGATTTTCCGGAACCGGATGCCCCCATTATAACCGTGAAATCGCCCTCGTAAATGTCAATGTCCAGCCCTGTCAGGACGTGAATCTGTCCGCCGTTGTGCGCGAAGCTTTTGCAGAGCCCCTTGGCAGAAATCAATGCGTTTTTCATGTGCATGCTCCTTTCAGCCGTATTCTATGCACATTATAGCGCGCCGCAGATTAAGAAGTCCTTAAGAGCAGGAATCTTCTCCCATGAATTGATCCGCTGCCGGAAAACTGACTGTTACGGCCAGCCCCGGCGCGCAGTTTTTCAGGGCGACGCTTCCGCCGGACTGCTCTGCAATGTACTTCACGATATAGAGGCCGAGTCCGGCTCCCTTTTCCTGTTTTGCTTTGCTTCCGCGGTAGAATTTCCCGCAGACAAACGGCAGTTCGCTGTCCGGAATGCCTGCACCGTAATCGCGCACCTGCATGGAAACGGTGTCCGCCTCCTGTGAGACGGCGATGTCAATTTTCGTCTTTGCATATTTTCGGGCATTGTTCACGAGATTCCCGACCAGCTGCTCAAACCGGGTCCGGTCCGCGCAAATCCATGCGGGCGCGTCAGGCGTCTGACAGTGAATGTCATCCCGGCCGGCTGAGAGATCGGCGAGAATACCGGTCAGCGCCGCATTCAGATCGAAGCGCTCCGGCACAATCTGAATCCGATCCAGTTCTGTGAGCGCGTGCGTCAGCATATCGTCGGTCAGCTGCGCGACTTCGCTGCATTTCCGCAGAATGGTGTCAATGTACTTCGCACGTTTTTCGGGATTGCTGTCCATGCCGAGTTCGAGTGCCTCCGCATGAGCGCGGATAGAAGCGACAGGCGTTTTGATATCATGGGAAAGCGATGCAATGACGGTTTTGTTGTTCTCGATCGCTTCCTGTTCGCAGGCGCGCGCTTTCCGGATTTCCTTCCGCATACTGTCAAGCGCCCATGTAAATTTTCCGAACAGATCGGTTCGTTTGAAGTTCAGCGGCGTATCAAGATCGCCGCAGGCAGTGCGCTCTGCAAATCCGCTCAGCCGCCGAAGCGGAACGGCAACGCTGACAATGCAGCAGACTGTCACGCCGCTCAGGAACAACAGACAAACGCCGCACATCAGCAGGACAGTGCGGCTGTTTCCTTCGGACTCCGCATTCTGAAGCTCCTTCCGAAGTTCCGCCGCACATTCAGCAGCTTCTTCGGCATCGCCGCGCTTGGCAAGCTGTTCGATTTCATTGAGTCGGACGGCATATTCCCCATTCCGTTCCGAAGCTCCGCGCTCCCGCAGAACAGCCGCACCGCTGATCCCGAGCAGCAGCAGCGCGAACAGAATTGCCGCTGTTATCAGCTTTTTCATGTGTCAGCCTCCAGCATATATCCGAGCTTCCAGACAGTTTTGATGTACTGCGGCGCGGCGGGATTGTCCTCCAGCTTTTCGCGGAGCCAGCGGATGTGAACCGTCAATGTAGACGGCTCCGCTTCTGAAAATGCGCCCCATACCTCTGTCAGCAGCTTTTCCTTCGGTACGGCAGTATTCTGATATCTGCAGAGGCAAAGCAGCAGATCGTATTCACGCTGCGCAAGCTGAACAGGGTTTCCGCCTTTTGTGACGCTTCGCGCCGCCGGATTGACTGCTACATCGCCGAATGTGTAGCGCTTCACATCCGTTTCCGAGCCATATGCGCGCCGCATCAGTGCATTGACGCGGGAGAGCAGTTCCTTCATGGAATATGGCTTTTCGAGATAATCATCTCCGCCGATATCAAAGCTGCTGATGCGGTCGGTTTCTGTTTTGCGCGCACTTGCAAATATGACCGGAACGCCGGAGACGCGGCGCAGTTCTTTGCAGATTTCAAATCCTGTGCTGTCCGGCAGACTGATGTCCAGAATGACCAGATGCCAGCTTTTTCGTGAAAGCATATCATAGGCTTCCGCCGCGCTCCCGGCAATATCTGCACAGTACCCGCATTCGTCGAGCATTTCCGCCATGATTTCTGCCAGTTCCAGTTCATCGTCTACAATCAGAATCTGTCTTTTTTCCATGCGTCAGGCACGTCCTTTCCGATAGTATTCAATGGTATTATAGCACAATCCGTCTGAAATGGCAACTGTGTCTCCGATTCTCAAAAAATGCGACCACACTGCTCCTTCGCCGTATTATTCGCAAAATTCATGAAAAGAGGGTTTCACGGGT
>CAMNFV010000179.1 GCA_946537515.1 uncultured Ruminococcus sp.
ATCATCGGACTGCTTCTTTATAAGCTGACGGGTGATTCTGAATCATAAGCTCCTCACTCCTACCTCCTGACTTTCTATATAATAGTTACGTCTTGCTTTTTTCAACATAATGTGATATAATGAAGTTAGCGGTAAGTAACTATTGCTTGCGAAATGAGTCATTCAGGAGGTATCTCATTATGCTGTTAACGATTTTTCTGGCGATTGTTTTCTGTGCAGCGATCACGATTTTGCTGATCTCTGCGGTGGCATTTATTCAGAATGAAAAGTTCTTCTCGTCCGCACCGAAAGAGGCGCAGGCGCTTCTCAAACCAAGAGATACCGAATTGTTTTACGGTGCGCGGAAAATGGGCTGGGTACTGATGACCATAAGCCTTCTGATGATCCTGGGTGTGGGTGTGATTTCCATCTGGGACGGCTTCAGAAGCGGGTATGGATTCGCGGGCTTCTTCGTGCGGTTTGTCCTGATCTTTACGATTTATAAAGTATATGACATGACCTTTTTTGACTGGTTTCTGCTTTGCAGATTTCATTTCTTCCAGTATTATTTTCCGGAAATTGAGCCTGTATACAACGGCAGAAAATACGGGTATAATCTGAAAAGTCAGCTGCTGAAGCTTCTGGTTATTTTCCCGGCTGCATCCGCACTTGCTGCCTGGATCTGTACGTTATTCTGAGAAAGCGGGCAGAGCACTTTTTTATTCCAAACAACAAAGCCGGAAAGGACGCTGATGCAGAAATCAGCGCCCTTTCTTCTGATTATTGAACCTGTCTGAATGCGGCTTCGGTGTCCTCTGAGATTGTCTCATAGGTTCCGGTTTCCGGATGCAGGATGTAGCTGCCGATCACGGCTTCCTGCTTTGTTTCGCAGTTTACGAGCACCGCTTCCGCTTTGGTATTCTCCGCAGCGCAGTCCGGATAAAGGGACTGTGTTCCTCCATACCCGTTCGACTCGAACGGGAAGCTGACGCCAATGATCTCCCCCTGCGCATCCCGGACATAAATATAGAATAAGAATTTGATATTCTCCGGTATCCCGAAATCCATGTGCATCGGATTATCCTGCGGATCTTTTGCAACATGGAACATGATAACAAGACCTTTGGGTATTTCGTCACCGGGCAGATACGACTGGAATGTGACAGTTCCGGCAGGCTCGCCCTGCGAATCAAAGTATACTTTGCCGGGGCGCAGCCCGAACTCTGCCGCCTGCTGCCGCGCGGTTTCCCAGTCTAAGCCGGTGAAATCCGGAACGGTGACTGTTTCAGTATCATCGGCGTCTGTATTGGAATCCTGTGCAGTCGCGTCCGTTTTTTTGCCGAGGCTGACCGTGATCCGGATATAGCTGCCGACCGGCGCTTCCAGTCCTCCTTCCGGTACTGCTTTGTCCTCTACGGTTTCCTCTGCAACCGTTCCGGCAGGGACATCGTCATAAAATGCGGAGCGCTTGTCGATAGAAAAGTATCCCTGTTCCAGAATCGCGGTCTTTGCCTGTTCATAATCCTGTCCGATGACATACGGCACGATTTCCGTTTCGCTGTCGTTTCCGAGATTGACTGTCAGCGTGATCACATCGCCTTCATTGACCCAATAGCCCCTGCCGTCTTCGTGGAGAAATCCCTTTTCGCCGTCCTCTGTTTGTTCGGTTTTGTATGGCTGAACCAGCATATTCAGGACCTGATTTGTAAAGCTGTCCTTGCTGTGATTCACGTATTTCTTTTCTACATTTACGCCCTTTTCTTCGAGCAGAGCCTTTGCTTCATCGAAATCCATGCCGCGGACAACCGGAATCCAGACCATGCTGTCAAAATCTGCGGAGATCTCAAAATCCACATGCCCCAGAATGCCCTCTGATTCGCCGTCCGCAGCGAGATTCACAAGCGTATAGCTGCCTGCGGGAAGCCGCTCAAAGCAGAGCTGCTGACAATTTGCACCGATTGAAATCTGCGAAATGCTCTCCGGACAAAGATCACAGTCCGCGACTTTTTTGCCGTCCTGCATCACAATAAACTGCGGATTGTAGTCCGGATTGACTGCAAGATGATTTTCAGCAGTCATATTGCAAACCCGAATCAGCACACCGGTCGGCGTTGGTTCACAATCTTCATGTATCTTCATATAGATTCTGTCAGATTCCTGTACTTCCTGCACATCCGGCGCCGCACCGGATGCGGTGATACCGGGATCCTGCTTCATACGGGAGATTCCGTAGATCAGCGCGGCATTCAGCCCGATGCAGACCGCAACGGCCGCCGCAATGCCGGCTCTGCTGAAATGAATTTTTGATTCTCGCGATTTTGCGTTCTTTTTCATAATGATCCCTACTTGGGGAGTATGCGTGTTGGTTTTGTCTTCGGATGCTGCCTGTTCCGGCTCGCTGTGCGCCGCAAACGCGGTGTATTCCTCCGGCAGATCACTCAGCGCATCCAGAATGTCAATCGGTTTCAAAAGAATCCCTCCTTTTCAAGATGCTTTTTCAGCTTCTTCCGGATGCGGTGAAGCTGCACATTGACGGCGCTGACCTGCATCCGGTGCCGTTCCGCGATTGTCCGGACAGGCGTATTAAAATAATAGCGCTCCATGAAAATCTGTCGGGATGATTCCGGCAGACCGTCCAGAAACAAGCGGAGTGCGGCTGTCAGCGCACGGCGATCCACTTCCGATTCCACATTATCCTTCGCGGGGATGACCTCTGCAAGCTCGTCCAGCGTTTCCGGAATCTGTGCACCGCCGCGTTTCAAACGGGTCAGACTGCGCAGCCGGTCCGTCGCGGCACGGCGAAGCAAAGTCACAAGATACGCTTCCAGATTGCGCGGCTCCTGCGGCGGAACGCTGTTCCAGACAGCAAGCAGCATCTCGCTGACGCATTCTTCCGCATCCTCGGTATTATGCAGCATCTGCTCCGCGATCTTAAAGCACAGATTGCCGTATTTGCTGCGGATTTCAGATATGGCCGCTTCATCGCGCTTCTGCAGCAGCTCAATGATTCGGTGATCCTGCATATCTGCTTCACCCCCTCTGTACGCATAGTCGTTATTCACGCAAAAATCTTACACCTGATTGTAACATTTTATCGTACCGGTTGTCAATGATGCAGAAAAGAAGCAGCCGCCGGTGTTTTTTACGCACCGGCGGCTGCCCGTCAGGATTCACTTCAATCAAACTTTGCAATTTTGCAGAGAATGGCAATCACATCATCTCCGGTGAGATTGCCGTCGCGGTTCATGTCGGCATTCTGCTTGCCCTGTGCCGTGATAACTGCATCGTGATCCTCTGCGACAAAGCGCGCAGTCAGCACCGCATCCGAAACATCGAGGCTGTCATCACAGTTGGCATCGCCGTTCTGCAATGCGCCGTGATATGCAAGATATGTTCTGTTGAATATTCCGGTGTCCGGTGCGTTTACGGGCGGCTGTTTATCAGGATACAGGAAATGCCAGTCTGCGATATTTCCGCTCTCATCCAGCCGGATATAGATGACATCCGCCTGCTCATACGTAACGAGGATCTTCTCTGTGCCGAGATCGTCAAACCAGTATTCGATCAGTGTCATGCCGCTGCCGCCGAGGTAATCGGGATAGGGATGTGCGGCACCCAGCTTCTGCATGATTTCATCAAACGATTCCGATTCCGCGATCATGCCGGTGATCTGCTCCATTGTGATTCGCGGTGCATCCGCAGCGAGTTCACCGAGAATGACGGCGCGTGCCCGGCGGAATTCTCCGAACAGACGATTTTCTTTGGCCTTCAGCGCTTTGAGCTGTGCTTTCTGTTCATCTGTTTTGGTGTGATCGGTGACTGTGACCAATGCCGTCACAGTCCGGATGCCGCTGTCTTTCTGCGCAATGCTGACCGTTTCCGGATTCAGCTTTGCTGTCAGCCGGATTTGTGCGGAGCCCTCTTCACGGGCTGTGATCATGCCGTCCGCCGTCACCGATGCAACAGTCCCGTTGTCAGAAGCAAACTGCAAGGATTCTGCAAGATAGCTGTCTGCATCCCAGACCGCCCGCAGACGGAAGGTTTCCCCGGTTTCCAGCGTAATCTCCGGTGTTTCCGGCGCAAATCCGTATAATTCCGGCTGCGGTTCAGCAATCTGATATTCCGCAGGCATGGTCACGGCAGGTTCATCTGTACCGGGCATGTTGTTCTCCTGGATTTCTGCTGCGCTTGCAGCAGTCCAGAGCGATACCGCAAAGATCAATGCGGATAAGAAAGCTGTCAGTTTCATGGTTTACCTCCTTTTGTTCAGGATATCATACACATTTGCGGTCCCGTCGGATGCGTGTACGATATGCACAATAGATTCGGATTCAATCGTCAGCAGAATGAAATCCGTACCGGAATCATCGAGCCAGTATTCGGTATTGCTGACACCGCTTCCGCCGTTATAATCCGGATACGGATACAGCTCGTGCAGCCGCTGAAAGACAGCGCGGAAATCCATGCCGTCACCAATCATCTGCACGACTTCCTCTGCGGTGATGCGCGGTGCATCTTCGCTGATCTCGCCTTTGAGCTCCGCGATTCTCCGCTCATATACACCGACCATGCGGTCACCCTCACGCTCGACTTCCTCCACAGAAGTCATCTGCATGATTTTGTGCGGTTCACGCGGCGCTGTTGTCGCGGACGCGGCAGTTGTTGTTTCAGTCTCCGTGACAGTTGCGGCGGTTTCAGTTGTGCCGGGCAGATCAGCAGTTTGAATTTCTCCTGTTGATTCTGCGGCTTCTGTCTCAATGGAAATAGATGCTTCACTTGTAATTGATGCGGAAACGGGCTGTGTTGTTCCGGAATCCGGAGTCGAGGTGTTTGCTTGCTCTGTGCGCTGCGTTGTCACGGTTACGGGCTTTGCGGTTGTAGTCAGGGCGGATGTGGCTGCCGCAGTTACTTCATCCAGCATCGAATCGACCTGACTTTGCTGCGGGATCAGATCATTCTGATTCCCGTGCAGCAAGATTGCACCGAATCCGACCGCAAACAGCAGGCAGGCGGCAAGGACAGCTGCGATTGTCCAGCGAGGGACTGCGGCAGTTCTGTGTGAATCGGCAATATAGCCGCCGGAGTTCGCTGCCGAAACAGCTGCGGAAGCATTATCAGCAGAAGCCGGGTTTTTGCCGGTTCGGGAATGACTGTATGCAGAAACGATCATCTGATCCGGCAATTCGTTCAGCAATTCAGAAAGCTCTATCGCATTCACAGCAATCCCTCCTTTCTGAGATATGCCAGCAGTTTTTTCCGGATATGCGACAATGTCACCTGCACGTTATTTTCGCGCATTCCGAATTCCGCCGCAAGATCGGAAAAGGAAGTGAAGCCCCAGTATCTGCGGATAAACAGGTTTCGCTTTTTGACCGGAAGCGATTGCAGAAATCTGCTGATTGCATCCAGAAGTTCACGCCGCTCCAGTTCAGAGAGTACATTTTCAGATGAAGGCAGCAATTCTGAAAGTTCGTCCAGCGCAGCAGCCTGCTGACCGCCGCCGCGTTTGGTCCGGTGTCCGGCTTTATACCGGTTCAGAGCATGGTTGCGGACAGTTTTCATGAGATAAGCGCAGAAGTTTTCCGGCTGTGCAGGCGGAATTGCATTCCAGATTTGCAGCAGCGCATCGTTCAGACACTCCTCTGCATCCTGCTCATTGCCCAGAATATCGCGTGCAACGGTCCGGCAGAGCGCTCCGTATTGTTCCGTGATCACGGCGAGCGCCTGCTCATCTCTGTTATTCAGCATCAAAAGAATTCTTTTGTCGTCTATGGCAATCACCGCCCTTCGCGTTTTGCCTTCATCCATAAAGACAACGAAACGCCGGAAAACTTAAAAGCTTTTAAAAAAATTTTTTCTTTGTCTGCATTGTAGCATCTGAGCCGGCTTTTGTCAAGCGGGCGGGCAGCGCCCGGCCGGTAGAATCGGCATCCATTGATCTAAAGGCGGGCAGCGCCCGCTGGTATAGATCTAAAGTCCGCCGGTAGGTAAACTGCGGCTGGCGGCCGTGCCGCCCTCCATTGATCTAAAGTCCGCCGGCAGCACTTTTTTTGCATATTTTGGAACACGCTTATCTTGCTTTTTGCGTAGGAATATGTTATAACCGGGCAGTGCCCGGCTCCGTTTTATCTCCCCGGCAGCTCCT
>CAMNFV010000180.1 GCA_946537515.1 uncultured Ruminococcus sp.
CTGACTGCGCATCTGCACCACCAGCTCTGTGCGGTGTTGCCTTAAGAATCCCATTGATAGAAGAAAATGAAAAATCACGCATTTTCTTTCATTTTGTTTATAATGGGATTCCAAAGGGACAATGTCCCTTTGGCGGGTTTGGGCGGAGCCCAATATCAATCATCGCGCAGCGATACCTTTTTCGACAGACTGAGCCATCGTATCCACACCCGGGATACGATGGCTTTTATTGTTCACAGAATGCGCCTTACCCCGCAAAGCTGAGGGTGATGTCGCCGGAGGTCGTTTCAGCGGAGAATGTCCGTTCCGCATCATCCGGGCTGAGCCGGCACCGGCTCCCCTGATCTTCACCGCTGAGTGTGATATCGCCGACGGTGCAGGAACAGTCAATGCTGTAGTCGTTTTCCGTTCCCGCAAGCAGCAGGCCGATATCGCCCGAGGTTGCGTTCAGGCTGACTGCCTCTGCATCAAGCTCGCCTGAGATGTCGCCGCTTGTGGTTTCGGAGGAGAACTGCGCACACTGCACGTTCTTCAGCTTGATATCGCCGGAGGTCTGATCGCAGTCCAGATTTCCGAATACACAGTCAGAGAACGACAGATCGCCGCTCGTGGTATGCACACTGAGGTCTTGCCCAAGATCGGAGCCGTTCAGCGAAATGTCACCGGAGGTTGCGCTGATGCTGCCCGTGATGCTGATGCCGTTTGCTTCAATATCGCCCGAGGTCACGTCAATCTTTGCTTTCTCCAGCGTGTCTGCCGTCACGGTGATCTCAATATAGGTTCTGCCGCTTCCGAAATTGATGTGAAACAGGCGGTTTTTCCCGGGCTTTGAGGTGATGTTCAGCTTGCCGCCGTCCTCGCTGATGTTCGGGACAAGGCTTTCCGGAAGCCGGTAGCTGATCTTGTTTTCGCTGCCCTGCTTCAGGATGATATCCGCACTGGTCGCATCAACAGTCAGCTCCGAGAATTCGCGGATCTCAACCGTATCCTGTTTGATTTCCTCGCGGCCGTACACAAACAGACCGGCGCCTGCTGCCGCTGCTGCGGCAATGCTTCCGATGATGATGCCGATAACTGCCTTTTTCATTTCACAAACTCCTTTCCCTTACCAGCCCTGCTCCATGAGCCAGTTATTCAGATCGCGTTCCCGGTCACGGAGCTCCTTGTCTCCGCCCTCGAAGTGTCCGAACTCTTTTTCGCCCATGATGCCGCCGTCCACGATATACAGCACTCTGCTGCACTTCGCCGCGACCTTCGGGTCGTGTGTGACGCAGAGAATCGTCGTGCCGTCGCGGTTCAGCGAGAGCAGCTCGTTCATCACGTCGTCCGAGCTGGCACGGTTCAGTGCGCCGGTCGGCTCATCCGCGAAGATCATCTTCGGATTGTTGATCATGCTTCTTGCGATGCACGCTCTCTGAAGCTGACCGCCGGAGACTTCGTTGATATCATTTCCGCCGACCCCGTCGATGCCGAGGCGGTGCATCAGCGCACGGCCGCGCTCCTCGATCGCCCTGCGGCTTTCTCTGTTCTTCTTCGATTTTACGGCCGGCAGGATGATATTATCCAGCACCGAGAGATTTTTCATCATGTACATCTGCTGGAAGATGAAGCCCATCTCATCCAGACGCAGGCGGGTGAGCTGCTTGTCGCTGAGCTTTGCGGTGCTCCGGCCGTTGAAGAAGATCTCACCGGCCGTTGCTCTGTCCATACCGGAGACACAGTAGAGCAGCGTGGACTTCCCCGACCCCGACGGCCCCATGACCGCGATCATTTCGCCCTCACTGACAGTCAGATTGACGTTTTTCAGGACATTGTTCTGGTGCTTGTTGACGATATAGGTCTTGCAAAGTCCCTTTGCTTCCAATACAGTATTCGTGCTCATTTTCAGTTCCTCCTGTTATTCAATCGAAGCGGTATCGCTTGCCTGGATGCTCTTGGTGTAAAGCGCGGTGAAGAATGTGCCGATGACGGCGGCGGCGATCAGCAGCAGCGGGTAGATGACGAACACCTCAACGGCGTCGTAATCGACAGCGATCTTCGTCACATCGCCGATCATCTTGCAGACAAAGCTGAACAGCGCACTGCTCAGCGGGAAAAGTGCCGCCGCGGAAAGGATGCAGGCAATGACTGCGGCGATGCCGAAGCGCAGGGTGTGCTGCGCGATGATGCTGCCGTTTGAAATGCCGACCGCCTTCATCAGTGCGATCTCGCTGCGCTCCTTCGAGATGAACGAGCGCTCCATCAGCACGACGATCAGAATGGTGACGACCGCCGTGAGGATCAGCATCATCTGCTTCATGCCCTGCATCGTCTCGGTCATGCCGGTCAGGGCCTCAATGATGCCGGTGGTCGTGTAGACCTTGTCGGTGCTGTACTCTTTTTTGAGGATATCGCTGATCTCCGGGATCCGCGCTTTGTCGCTCCGGTTGAGCAGATGAATATTCAGGCCGGTCGAACCGTTCACCTCTGCGTGCCCGCAATCGAAGTCTGCGGAAACTCTTGCGCCGGGGGACATGAATGTCTCATATCTGCCGGTGATGATGAATTCATACTCTTTGCCGGCGATGCGCGCCTTGATCCGGTCGCCGATCTGTGCGTTGAGCGCATCCAGTACCGATGCGGTCACAGCGATCTCATCGTTCTTCAGCGGTGCGCTGCCCTCCGCGACCGGGAATTCATAATCCGTTTTGCCTACCATTTTTGAGACCATAACACCGAATTTTTTGTCTCCGTAAGATGTTTCTGCCAAAATCATCTGTGTGGTTGTACAATAAGCGGGGATTCCCTTTTGACGGAGTGTTTCTTCCACGCCGGTGACGAGCTCCTCACTCTTCGCCGCATCCAGCATCATCGGCGCGAACAATTCAGCGTCCAGAATGTGTACTTCGGTTTCCGGGATTTCAAAGTACATGTGAATCTTATCGCTCTTGAGCGTCATAACGAAATTCGACATGCAGGTGACGAGCAGCAGACAGACTGCGAAAACCAATGTGATGATGCCGAACCGCTTGGGTGCGCTCAGAACATCATTGACAGAGAGAAAGCCGGTCGAGGGCAGCTTTGAGCGTCCCAGATGCATGATGCTCTTTTTGCGGAAGCGCTCGCCGGTCTGCCCGCTGCGCACCGCGTCGATCGGGGAGAGCTTTTTGACCCTGCGGGTGCAGGTGTAGCAGAACAGCAGGATGATGAGAACGACTGCTGCTGCACTGATCAGGCCGAGCACAACACTGTTTTTGCCTTCGAGCACCACGTTTTTCGATACAGTCTTCATCATGGTGCTGCCGAGCGGTATCGAACCTGCGAAGCCGATTACAGCGCCGAGAACGGAAATCGCAAGGTACTTTGCGATGTACAGTTTGCGGATGCTGCTGTTGTCGATACCGACCGCCTTCATGACGCCGATCTCGCGGTATTCCTCGCTGATCGTGAAGCCGATCGAGAACCGCAGCACCACAAATGCGGTCAGCATCAGCAGAATGCTGATTGCCATGAGGATATATGCAGCGAGCATGTCATACAGGAACAATCCCTTGTAGTCTTCCTTTTTCATGCAGGACGCATCTGCGGGGTAATTTGCAACGATATCTTCAACGGCCCTGATGTCATCGGTTTTCACATTCATCTGAATACCGGCGTGCATGACCTCCGGCTCATTGTAAAGCACATCGTAATCCGCATGATTGAGCAGCAGGCACGGTCCGGAAAGGGATTCTGTCGAGAAAACCGGGCATTTGATCGTGCCGCGGTATTTCAGTGTGATGTCTGTATCGCCGATTTTGATTGTCACATCATCGTTCGGTTTGATGTCAGTGTCCTTAATAAACTGCGAGGTCGCGTAAAAGCTGCCCTTTTCAACCTCCCCGACCACGTTGTTGTCGCTGTCAAAGCAGCGGATGCTGAAGTCATCAACCGGATAAAGCGCCGCGGAATTGATAAAGGTTTCGAGCTGTTTGCCCTGATGATAAAAATGCTTGGAAGACCAGATATCCACAGCCTCTACGATTCTCGTCTCTTTCACAGAGGGCAGCGCTTCGATCTCCTCCATTGCCTTGCAGTCCTTCATCGTATATACGACAATATCCGGCACATTCGCGATCTCAAGATAGTGATCAATGCCGCCTGTCACTGCGCTGATGTTGTTGACGCTTGCGGACGCGAACATTGCTGAGAGGATGACAAAGAGCAGCAGAATGATGTTCATTGTCTTTTTGCGCTTCAGGTCTTTTTTCAGGATTCGGAAAAACATAATGTGTACCTCATTTCAGTGTCTTGGGGGGCAGTGCTTTGTTTCTCTATGGCCTGATTATAACACAGAAATTCTTAACAAGTCTTTAACATCCGCAAACGGTCATGCGCAAAATAAGCCCGGAGGTGCTGCATCGCCTCCGGGCTGTATGTTTGATGTACGCTCCGTTAGACCAGCTCCGTCGGCTCGGGCAGCGTGCGAAGCAGATTGTCCATGCGGGAGCGGTTCGCGATCCACTCGCTGAATGCAGTCGCAGAGCCCGCCGCAACACCCATGCGGAGTGCCTCCGTCAGCGGCTTTCCCTGAACAACTGCCGCCAGAAATCCGCCGAGCATCGAATCGCCTGCACCGACGGCATTCTTGACCTCGCCGTGCGGCGCCGAGAGATGCCAGACGCGGTTCTCGGCGGTAAACAGCAGCGCACCGTCGCCGCCGAGGGAAAGGAGCACGTTTTCCGCACCCATTTCCTGCAATTTCTTGCCGTAAGGCAGTGCATCCCACCATGTATCAATCTCGGAATCGAACAGCGCACAGAGCTCGGGAAGATTCGGCTTGATGACGAACGGCTTACAGCGCAGCGCCTCACGCAGCGGCGCACCGGCGGCATCGACTGCAAAGCGCACGCCGGTATCCTCCAGCGCGGCCATCACATCCGCATAATGGGTTGCGGGCGCACCGGCGGGGATGCTGCCTGCGAGCACGATATAGTCCCCGTCCCCGCAGCGGCGGAGCTTTTGCAGAAGCAGCTCCGTATCCTGCTCTGTCACGGACACGCCGCGCCCGTTCAGCTCCGTGACCGTATTGTTCTCGCGAATCTTCAGATTGATACGGTTCATCTGGTTCGGCACCTCGATCCAGTCTGTCGGGATCTGCGTGCGCTGAAGCTGCTCCGCGATCATCGCGCCGGTCGTGCCGGAAAGATAGCCGTAGACAGTCGTCGGAACGTCAAGCTGCTGCAAAATCAGCGAGACATTGACGCCCTTTCCGCCCGCTGTGATGCGTTCATGGTCGGTGCGGTTGACGGTCGCTTTCATCAGCGGCTCTTCCAGTGAAACCGTATAATCCACAGCGGGATTCATTGTGACAGTAGCGATCATATTGGTTCTCCCTTTTTTCAAGTGACTTCTTTTCATGATATGCGTTCCCCAAAGGCAATAGAATTACGGAAAGCAGAATTGCTTGGTCAGCAGGAACACTGCTACGGCGATGCCGCAGGTCACTGCCTGTACAGCGGCGGTGCGCAGCAGCTCACGGCGAAGATATCTGCGCTGCTCGGTGCGCAGCAGGACGGAGCGGCCGGGCGGCTCGGCATCTGCGAGCTTTTCGGGATAGCTGCCCGCGAGAAAATCCTCTGCACGGATCGCGAATACGACCGGATCACCGGGTCGGAGCGCAGCAGCGCCGGGTTCTTCCGAGCGGAATGCTGCGGTATGTGTGAGGCGGTGCGTGTCGGTGAAGGTGACGGTCAGGGTACCGGTTCCGTCGGCCTCTGCGCAGACGCCGTGAAAGGTACGCCAGCGTGTAAACGGGTCAAGGAGCCTGCTGACTGCACGGAGGATCAGCCCGAGGGCTGTCAGGAGTGTGATTCCGGTGAGAAAATAGCGTGCATTGCCGAGCCGGATCAGTCCGGCGGCCAGAGCGGAACCGTACATATCCGAATGCTCCTTTCCGTGTTTCTGCTATTGATATCCTGAAGAACAGTTGCGCAGGATTTTTGTCGTGAGGCAAGGCAAAAAGACAAGCAGATATCTGCAAGAGATAGTCGGGACATCAATTATATTATAGCATATTATCTCAAAAAGTGCAATGGGCGCGGTCGGAAAAATAAGGTTAAAACAAATAGTTTTAATTTCGCCCATATTAAAAGTT
>CAMNFV010000181.1 GCA_946537515.1 uncultured Ruminococcus sp.
TTCCTAACTCCTATCTTTATATAATCGTCCGCGCAGCGGACACCGCAATTTCTCATTTCTCATTTCTAATTTCTCATTCTAAATTATTGCGTTTTTTTCTCATTCTAAATTATTGCGTTTTTGCTTTTAATGTGCTATAATAAATAAGATAGGCAAATTCCGATTTCAATTTGAAGGAGAACGATTATGCAGATAGATGCAAAAACGCTGGAAACGCTGAAATGGCTTTCCAGACTGGACATTCCCGAGGACGAAACAGAAGCACTCTCCGGCAGCATTGCCGAGATGCTGACCTTCTTCCAGCAGCTTTCCGCGCTCGATACCGAGGGCGTAGAGCCGACGGCACATATCGCGCCGCTGACAAATGTGCTGCGTGAGGATGAACCCTTTTCGCCGCGTCTGGACCGTGACCTGCTGCTTTCCGGTACGGAATCCGAGGACGGTCTGATTACCCTGCCGAAGGTCATCGGCTGAAAGGAGCGCGGATATGAAATACAATGAAATGGATATCGCAGCACTTTCTGCGCTGCTGCAAAAGAAAGAAGTTACTGCAAAGGAGCTCGCTGCCGATGCACTCGGCGCGATCAAGGAGACCGACGGTACAATCGGCGCATATCTGACCGTTGCGGAAGAAGAGGCATACCGTCAGGCAGAAGCAGCTGACAAGATGCTCGCAGACGGCACCGCAGGTCCGCTGACCGGCATCCCCTTTGCGATGAAGGATAATATCTGCACAAAGGGCGTCCGCACGACCTGTGCATCCAAAATGCTTGAAAACTGGCTGCCGGTCTATGATGCCTGCGTCACAGAGCAGCTGAAAAAAGCCGGTGCGGTCATGCTCGGCAAGACCAATATGGATGAATTTGCAATGGGCAGCTCCTCGGAGAACTCCGCCTTGCAGGTGACGCGCAATCCCGCAGCGACCGACTATGTACCGGGCGGCTCTTCGGGCGGCTCTGCGGCGGCTGTTGCTGCGAATGAATGCGCATTCGCAATCGGTTCCGATACCGGCGGCTCGATCCGTCAGCCGGCATCGTTCTGCGGCGTGGTCGGTATGAAACCGACATACGGCACAGTCTCGCGTTACGGCCTTGTTGCATATGCATCGAGCTTTGACCAGATCGGTCCGCTGACGAAAACAGTCGCGGACAATGCAAAGGTGCTTGAGGCAATCTCCTGCCACGACCGCCGCGATTCGACCTCGCTGCCCGAATTCGATACGAATTATTCTGCGCTGATCGGCAAGGAGCTTTCCGGTATGCGCATCGGCCTGCCGAAGGAGTATTTCGGTGAGGGCATCCACGCGGATGTCGCAGCGCTCGTGCAGAATGCGGCAAAGCAGCTCGAAAGCGCCGGCGCAAAGATCGAAGAATGCTCGCTGCCGGCTGTCAGCTATGCCCTGCCTGCTTATTATGTACTCTGCTGCGCCGAGGCATCCTCAAACCTCGCCAGATTTGACGGCATCCGCTACGGCTTCCGTGCAGAGGGCATCGAAGATCTCGAACAGCTCTACCGCAAGACGCGGACACAGGGCTTCGGCAAGGAAGTCCGCCGCAGAATCATGCTCGGAAACTATGTGCTTTCCGCCGGCTATTACGATGCGTATTATAAGAAGGCACAGCAGGCCAGAACGCTGCTGATCCGTGCATTCAAGGAACTGTTTGCGCAGTATGACATGCTGCTCGCACCGGTCGCGCCGACACCGGCCTATAAGATCGGTGAGAAATCCGGCGATCCGATGGAAATGGCACTCGGCGATATCTGCACCGTGCCGGTCAACCTCGGCGGTCTGCCTGCGATCTCTGTCCCCTGCGGCCATGTCGCACAGGACGGCGCAAATCTCCCCGTCGGCTTCCAGCTCATCGGCCCCGCCTTCTCCGAGGCAAAGCTCTATCAGGCGGCGGCGGCGTATGAAAGCGGTAAGTAATTGATATGGGCTTGCTTGGTGATGTTGTCAGCGCGTTTTTTACAGGTGATACCGGTTCATTTGGCGAAGCACTAACCGCAGTTGAACTGGGATGGGTTAAGCTGTTCGGTAAAAAGGGCATTACGCTGAAAAATATTTATATCCCGAAAGAAGACGGCGGCACATCGGAAATTGACCTTGTGTATATTACGCAAAAGGGAATTTTTGTAATTGAGAGCAAGAACTATTCCGGCTGGATATTCGGCGATGAATACAGTCAATACTGGACGCAGTCACTTCCGAATAAACAGAAAAACCGTTTCTATAATCCGATCAGACAAAACCGAACACATATTAAATGGCTGAAGAATTATCTGGGAGAAGATATTTTCTGTTATTCATTGATTGTCTTTTCCAATCGGTGCGAATTGAAGAAGGTAAACGCAAAATCGGATAATCTCAGCGTGATCAAGCGAGATGATCTGATCAGCGAAATGATGTATCAGTGGAAGAATATAGAGGATTCGCTTAGTGATGAACAGATTGAGCAAATCCAGAAAAAGCTGATTATCCTCACAAATGCAGATGAAGCCTTGAAACAGGCGCATATCGAAGATATCAACCGCAGGTTCCATACAGATGCTGTCAAGGAACCGCAGGAACAGAAAGTGCTTCCGGAAAAGCCGGAACAATCTGCCGAACCGGACAGGATCTGCCCCAGATGCGGCGCGGCTCTTGTCCTGCGAACCGCGAAAAAGGGCGCGAATGCAGGCAATCGGTTTTACGGCTGCTCTGCATTCCCGAAATGCCGCTATATGATGCCGATACCGGAAACGGAGGGCGCAAATGGCAATCAACACCAAGAACAAACGCAAACTGATCTGTCAGAATAAAACCTATTACTGGTATGTCAAACCGAATTATGACGACATGTGGCTGACCGGAAAGATGTTACAGCTGCATATCTTTTCAGAGGATCTGTCCTGGCAGGTGTGTTTCCCGCTGGATTCCTGCCTGCGCCCGGAGAAACGGGATGCAGCATGTACAGCGCCGGTTCCGCTGCCGGATATCGTTACGCCGGAGATCGTCCGGCAGATCATTGAAGCAGATCAGGCGAATTTGAATAAGGAGCTAAAATAACATGGCAAAATATGAAAGTGTCATCGGTCTGGAAGTGCATATTGAGCTGCGCACCAAGACCAAAATTTTCTGCGACTGCCCGGCAGACCACGGCGGCGATCCGAATACGCGCTGCTGCCCTGTCTGTATGGGTATGCCCGGTACGCTGCCGGTGCTGAACAAGCAGGTTGTCGATTTCGCTGCAAGAGCCGGCATGATGCTCAACTGCGAGATCGCACATTTCTCGAAAATGGACCGCAAAAACTATTTCTATCCCGACCTGCCGAAGGCTTATCAGATCTCGCAGCTCGATCATCCGCTCTGTGAGCACGGATATATTGATATCAATGTCAACGGCGAGGAAAAGCGCATCGGCATCACCCGCATCCACATCGAAGAGGATGCCGGTAAGCTCGTGCATATGGATTCCGGCTCCGGCGCGGACTGCAACCGCTGCGGCGTACCGCTGATCGAGATCGTTTCCGAGCCCGATATCCGTACCGCCGCACAGGCAAGGGCATATCTTGAGCGTCTGCGCGAACTGATCCGCTGGGTCGGCGTTTCCGACTGCCAGATGGAGACCGGTTCCATGCGCTGCGACGTCAATCTCTCGATCCGTCCGGTCGGTGATACGAATCTCTATACCCGTACCGAGATCAAGAATCTCAACAGCTTAAAGCATATCGTTGCAGCGATTGACGCCGAGAAAGCACGCCAGATCGACGAGACCGAAGCAGGCAGAGAGCTCGTGCAGGAAACCCGCCGCTATGATCCCGAGAAGGATAAGACCTATTCGATGCGCGTTAAGGAAAATGCGAATGACTATCGTTATTTCCCCGATCCCGATCTCGTGCCGATCATTCTGACGGATGAGGATCACGCGAGACTGCGCGCAATGATCCCCGATCTGCCGGAGGAACGCCTCGCGAAGTATATCAATGAATATAAGCTGCCCGAGGCAACGGCTAAGACGCTCTGCGATGAGCCGAAGCTTGCAAATCTCTATCAGGCAGCGGCAGATCAGGTCAGACAGCCGAAGCTGCTTGCAAATCTGATGCTTGCCGATTCCGATGCCGTCAGCATTCCGGCGGAGATCTGGGCAGAACTGACAAATCTTTGCGCGGATAACAAGATCAACCGCTCGGCACCGGCAAAAATCCTGGAAGTATACCGCGAAAAGGGCGGTGAAGTCGCGGCACTTGTCAAGGAGCTCGGACTCGAACAGGTGCAGGATACCGGCCTGCTGAATACGGTCGCAGATGAAGTCATTGCGGCAAATCCGAAGGCAGTTGCGGACTATAAAGCCGGTAAAGAGGCTGCAATCAAGGCACTTATGGGTCAGGTCATGAAGCGGACAAAGGGCGCGGCAAATCCGGTTGAGGCGACAGAGCTGCTCAAGGAAAAGCTGGCAAAGCTGTAAGTCTCAGCGACAGATACGTTCAAAAGCCGACGCTCAGATTTCTGAGTGCCGGCTTTTGCATATATGCGGACGGTGTGTCCGTACACATGAAACAAATTCAGAAACAGGAGGCGTACCATGGCAGTATTTCATATCGGTGAATGTATCCGCAAAACCAAACAGAAGATTCCGCTCTCCAAAGAGGAGATCCGGCAGCTGGTGCAGGGCGTGACCGCAGAGCCGCCGATCCCGGATTATCAGCTGGCCGCATGGCTCATGGCTGTCTGCTTCTCCGGGCTGAATGATGAGGAAACAGCTGAACTGACAATGGCTATGCGCGATTCCGGACAGGTCCTGCACTGGGATCTGGACGGTCCGGTTGCGGATAAGCACAGCACCGGCGGTGTCGGCGATAAAACCACGCTGATTCTTGCGCCGATCGCGGCAGCATGCGGTGTCTATATGCCGAAGATGTCCGGCAGAGGTCTGGGGCATACCGGCGGCACGATTGATAAGCTGGAGAGCATCCCGGGGCTTTCGACGGCGCTCGACCCGAAGGATTTTCTGGCACTCGTCAGGAAGGCCGGCTTTGCCGTTGCCATGCAGACCGGTAATCTTGCACCGGCTGATAAAAAGCTCTATGCGCTCCGCGATGTCACCGAAACGGTAGACAGTATCCCGCTGATCTGCGCGAGCATCATGAGCAAAAAGCTCGCGACCGGTGCGGATCATATTCTGCTGGATGTCAAGGTCGGCAGCGGCGCATTCATGAAAAATGATGCGGATGCGGCAGAGCTTGCGCGCCGGATGCTCTCCGCGGCGAATGCGGACAAAAAAGACTGCACCGCGATCCTGACAGATATGGATCGGCCGCTCGGCATGTGCATCGGCAATGCGATCGAGGTGCGCGAGGCGATCGAGGTACTTGCAGGCGATACGGATTCCGAGCTTGGCATTTTCTGCATCACGCTCGCTGCGGAAATCCTGCGCATGGCCGGAAAGGGCTCACCGGCAGAATGTCTGCATATGGCAAAGCAAGCGGTCACGAGCGGCGCTGCTATGGAACGGTTTGCCATGATGATCGCAGGACAGGGCGGCGATGCGCGCGTCACAGAGAATCCGGCGCTGCTGAAGCTTTCCGGCTGCTCCCGGACGCTCAAGGTTGCGGAAAACGGCTGGATCTCTGCCATGCATAGTGAAGAGATCGGACGTGCATCCGTTCTGCTCGGCGCAGGCCGTATGACGAAGAATGATGCGATTGATCCCGGCGCAGGCATCCGGCTCTGCCGCAAAAACGGTGATGCCGTACAGAAGGGCGATGCGCTCCTGACGATGTATGCGTCAAAGGAATCGCAGCTGGATGAGGCCGAGGCAATGCTGCGCGGCGCGGTTGTGATCGCGGCAGAAAAGCCTGCCCCCGCCCCGCTGATCCATCAAACCCTCACAGGGCCCGCTGCCGATTCCGCACCGAAAGCAGAACCATAAAAACGAAATAGCATTCTCGTCTTTGACACGCAGTCAAATGTTCTGCTGTGATACAAGAGAGCCGGGCAGCGCCCGGTCTGCAGAGCCGCACGTTTCGCAAAGCGAAACTGCGCAGTTTGCCTCTGGCAAACATGCGACAGCCGTTGATCTAAAGGCGGGCAGCGCCCGCTGGTATTGATCTAAAGTTCT
>CAMNFV010000182.1 GCA_946537515.1 uncultured Ruminococcus sp.
CCGATACGCTCGCTGTGACCCATCTTGCCGAGGATTCTGCCGTCCGGCGAGGTGATGCCTTCGATTGCATCGACGGAGCCGTTCGGATTGAAGCGGATATCCATGGTCGGACGGCCGGAGAGATCGACATACTGCGTTGCGATCTGACCGTTGCCGGCCATACGCTGGAGCAGCGAGCCGGATGCGATGAATCTGCCCTCGCCGTGCGAGATCGGGATTGTATGCAGCTCACCGACCTCACAGCCTGCGAGCCACGGCGACTTGTTCGATGCAATGCGCGTCGTGACCATCATGCTCTGGTGACGTGCGATCGTGTTGAATGTCAGCGTCGGGGAGTTCTCGCTCATCTCTGTGATTTCGCCGTAGGGGACGAGGCCGAGCTTGATGAGCGCCTGGAAGCCGTTGCAGATACCGAGCATCAGACCGTCGCGGTTCTTCAGCAGATTGTGTACTGCTTCGGTGACCTTCGGATTGCGGAAGAATGCGGTAATGAACTTACCGGAGCCGTCCGGCTCATCGCCGCCGGAGAAGCCGCCCGGAATCATAATCATCTGGGAATTGTCGATCAGCTTGACGGCTGCCTCAACGGATTCCTCGATCGCGGATGCCGTGAGATTGCGGATGACCAGCACTTCCGGCACAGCGCCTGCACGCTCAAAGGCGCGCGCAGTATCGTATTCGCAGTTCGTGCCCGGGAAAACCGGAATCAGCACACGCGGCTTTGCGACCTTGACAGCCGGAGCCGGGCGGGTGACTGCCTTATGCGTATACGGTTCAATGGTTGCGAAAGCGGTCTTGATGCGGCAGGGAAATACGGATTCGAGCTTGCCTTCCCATGCTTTCTGAAGCGTATCAAGGCTGATCGTCTGCGTATCGGAGAAGATCTTATACTGCTCTGTCGTGCGGCCGATGACTTCCTCGCCCTTCTTTGCCGGGCCGTTCAGTTCGATGATGAAGGAACCTGCACACGGCTCAAAGAGGATGCGCTCCGGCAGAACCTTTGTGAATTCAAAGCCGATGTGGTTGCCGAATGCCATTTTTGCAAGACCTTCTGCAACGCCGCCGTTCTCGACGGACCAGATTGCCTTTGCTCTGCCCTCGGTCACCAGCTTTTCGACATAATCAAAGACGGCGCGGACGCTCTGCCAGTTCGGCAGGCCGCTGCTGGAATATTCCGGTGCTACGCGGATAACCGTGCTGCCGGTCTCCTTGAATTCGGTGGAGACAACACGCTTGGTATCTGCGGTGGAAACTGCGAAGGAAACGAGCGTCGGCGGGACGTCGATATTCTCAAAGGTACCGGACATGGAATCCTTACCGCCGATGGATGCGCAGGAAAGCTCCAGCTGTGCGCGGAATGCACCGAGCAGCGCGGAGAACGGCTTGCCCCAGCGTCTGGGATTATTCTGTGTGCGCTCGAAGTATTCCTGGAAGGTCAGCCAGCACTGATGCCACGAGCCGCCGGCTGCAATGACCTTTGCAACGGACTCGATGACAGCATAGATCGCGCCGTGATAAGGCGAGTGCTCGGAGATGACCGGATTGAAGCCCCAGCCCATGATCGAGCAGGTGGAAGTCTCACCGGAGAGAACCGGGATCTTTGCGGCCATAGCCTGTGCCGGTGTCAGCTGATAGACGCCGCCGTAGGGCATCAGAACGGTGCCTGCGCCGACCGTCGAGTCAAATTTCTCGACAAGGCCCTTCTGCGAGCAGATATTGAGGCTGCTCATCAGATCGCGCCAGCCGTCGGGCGTATCCTCAAAGCGCTCGTCGCGCTGCGGTGTACCGTTCGGGGCTGCTGCGATGATGTTGGTATGCTTCTCTGCGCCGTTGGAATTGAGGAATTCACGCGAAAGATCCACAATGGTTCTGCCGTTCCAGTTCATGCGCAGACGGTTGGTATCGGTTGCCTTTGCAACGACAGTCGCGAGCAGATTTTCCTTTGCCGCTGCTGCCATGAATGCATCGACATCTTCCGGCGCAACGACAACTGCCATACGCTCCTGCGATTCGGAGATCGCGAGCTCGGTGCCGTCGAGGCCGTCATATTTCTTCGGAACTGCGTTCAGGTCGATATCGAGGCCGTCGGTCAGCTCGCCGATCGCGACGGAAACGCCGCCCGCGCCGAAGTCATTGCAGCGCTTGATGAGCTTTGTGACAGCCGGATCGCGGAAGAGTCTTTGCAGCTTGCGCTCTTCCGGCGGATTGCCCTTCTGCACCTCTGCGCCGCAATGGGTCAGAGATTCAAGCGTATGGGACTTGGAAGAACCGGTTGCACCGCCGCAGCCGTCTCTGCCGGTCTTGCCGCCGAGCAGGATGATGATATCGCCGGGAACGGGGCGCTCTCTGCGGATGTTTTCAGCCGGTGCTGCGCCGACGACCGCACCGATCTCCAGGCGCTTTGCGACATAGCCCGGATGATAGACCTCAGAGACATGACCGGTTGCGAGGCCGATCTGGTTGCCGTAGGAGCTGTAGCCGTTTGCCGCGCCGACGGTGATCTTTCTCTGCGGGAGCTTGCCGGGGATCGTATCGGAAACCGGGATCAGCGGATTTGCCGCACCGGTGACGCGCATTGCCTGATAGACATAGCTTCTGCCGGAGAGCGGATCGCGGATCGCACCGCCGAGACAGGTCGCAGCGCCGCCGAACGGCTCGATCTCGGTCGGGTGGTTATGGGTTTCATTCTTGAACATCAGGATCCAGTCTTCCTGGCCCTTGTCCGTATCGACCTTGATCTTGACGGAGCAGGCATTGATCTCCTCGCTCTCATCGAGTGCCGGAATCTTGCCGTCTGCCTTGAGCTTGCGCATAGCCATTGTCGCCATATCCATGAGCGTAATGGGCTTATTCTCTCTGCCGAGCTCCTTGCGGATGTTCAGATAGTCCTCATAGGCATCCTTGATATAAGGTGTCTCGATCTTGACCTTGTCGATCGTGGTGAGGAAGGTGGTGTGACGGCAGTGATCGCTCCAGTAGGTGTCGATCATGCGGATCTCGGTGATCGTCGGATCGCGGTGTTCGGTATCGCGGAAATATTCCTGACAGAAGGTGATATCGTCGTAATCCATTGCAAGGGCATAGGTTTCGAGGAACTTCTCTCTGCCTGCCTCATCGAGTTCGCAGAAGCCGTCGAGTGTTTCAACGGTTTCCGGCAGCGCATAGTTCATATCAAGCGTATCAACGGTCTCCAGCGAAGCCTCGCGGCTCTCGACCGGGTTGATCAGATATGCCTTGAGCTTGTCGAATTCCGCATCGGTCAGGATGCCGGAAACGATATAGATACGTGCATTGCGGACTCTGCAGCGCTCTTTTCCGTTGAGAATCTGGATGCACTGCTCGCAGGAATCCGCCCGCTGGTCAAACTGACCGGGGAGATATTCGACCGCGAAAATGCGCTCCTGATTGGAGAGCAGCGGCAGCTTTTCATAGACATAATCGACAGCCGGTTCCGAGAACACGGTCGGGATTGCCTTCTGGAAATCCTCTGCGTCGATGCGGTCGGCATCGTAACGGTTGAGGACGCGGATGCCCTGCACATCCAGACGCAGCGCGGTACGCAGGTCGGAGAGCACAGACTGCGCCTCTACGGCATATTGCGGCTTTTTCTCGGTATAAATACGATAAACAGCCATGAACGAATCAGCCTCCATTGTCATATATTATGGTGAGGGAATCGGAGATTGCCCCGCATCAGTCCGCAGCCGGGACACCGCACAGACAATCATCCTCATACTTCTCTATTGTAACACAAATCGCGGAATTCTGCAAACCCTTTTCTGCATTTTCCGGAAAAATTTTCACAAGTGTACCATCTGGCGTGTGCCCTTGGTAAAACCGCTGTGCATTTTGCTGTTTCTCACCCTCGACCAGAACGCTGACCTCTTTGCCGACAAACTGCTTGAGGTGTGCCCGGCGAATCTCATCGGCGATTGCCGTCAGCTGTCCGGCGCGCCGCATTTTGACATCCTGCGGGACCTGATCGGGGAATCCGGCCGCTCTGGTGCCTTCGCGTGCGGAATACGGAAAAACATGTACCTTCGTGAATCCGATCTCCTGAACGAAGCGGCAGGTCTCCTCAAACTGCGCATCTGTTTCACCCGGGAATCCGACAATGACATCGGTCGTGAGGGCGGCATCGGGGAACAGACGGTGGATCTCTTCTGCGAGTGCGCGGTACTGCGCCGTGTCATAGCGGCGGTTCATGCGCTTGAGGACGTCGTCGCAGCCGCTTTGGAGCGAGAGATGAAACTGCGGACAGAATTTCTCACAGGCAGCGAATCTGCGGAGCGTTTCGGCATCCATGCGTTCCGGTTCCAGCGAACCGAGCCGCACGCGGAGAATGCCCTCCTGCTCTGCACACAGTTCAACCGCATCGGCGAGTGTCTGGCCGGTTTCCATTCCGAAGAAGCCGATATTGATGCCGGTCAGCACGATCTCGCGGAAGCCCGCATCTGCAAGCGCCTTGATCTCGCTGCGCAGGCGTTCCGGCGGCATGGAGCGGCAGCGGCCGCGTGCAAAGGGGATGATGCAATAGCTGCAAAACTGATTGCAGCCGTCCTGAATTTTCAGAAAAGCGCGTGTGCGCGTCGTATCGGCACAGGGCAGCGTGGAAAAAACATCGCCGCTGCTGTAGGTCGGAATATTCTGCTGCGGCGCCGGATTGCGTTCTGCAATCCATTCCAGCAGCGCCTCACGGTTCTTGGTTCCGGTGACAAAATCCACGCCGGCGAAATCATCCTCCGGGAAGGCCTGCGGCCAGCATCCGGTCAGGATTCGTTTGGCGGATGGATTCTTCCGGCCGAGACTGCGCAGGAGCTGCTTGGTTTTGCGGACGGATTCTGCTGTTACGGCGCAGCTGTTGACAATCAGAATATCCGCCTCTGCGGGCGTTTCTGCTTCCTCAAGCTGCATTCCGCGCAGGACAGCGGCGAGCCCGGAGCTCTCTGCATGATTGACCTTGCAGCCGAGTGTCAGGATCTTGAATTTCATAAAAATCTCCTATGCAAGTTGCACAAATTCAACAACACAAGCTTGTGCATCTCCTACAGTATATTTGAGGTGCAAAAAAGAAATGCGAAAGTATCTGCAAAAATCGGTCAGGTGTACAAAATAGTCCATTTTTGCTTGACTTTTTGCAGCTTCTGATGTATATTTTACTTAGGGTGATTCATGACAACCCTCCAAAAGATTAAAGGTGCGCGGGAGCAAGCGGCAAGATAACCAGCCGTGCATCCCCCTCTCGTCACGCTGTGCGCGCGGCATCCCCGTACACCGCATGTTTTTCAGATTTTAATTATCTGCCTGATTCAATAGGCCTAAAGTGAGGTAAGAACGATGTACGTAACCACCGTTTATCTTCCCGAAATTGCTGATGTTGCCGAGTTCGTCAACGTCATGAGCCAGTTCCGCTTTGAAGCACAGCTTCATGTCGGAAATTATTCCGTGGATGCAAAATCCATCATGGGAATTTTCACGCTTGACCGTGATCAGCAGATTCAGCTGGAAGCTTCCGTGACCGATGAGGCACAGATTGCAAAGCTGAATGAAGCAATCGGCAGATTTCTCTATCATCCGGTTCACTGAGCCGGACCTCAGGATTGTTTATCACTTCTCAGGGAGGCTAATGCCGCTCCCAAATCCCCCTTTTTTCATGTTGCTCCCCGATGCATCCGCAAGGGGGGCACCAACCCTCTTGCGTGTCGTTCTCTGTGTTCATTCACAGAGAATGATACGTGTTTTTTTTTGCCCGGAGAAAATACAGGATTCGGCATACAAAAAATAGTATATCATATTATTGCAGAAAACGCAATGGGAGAAATGAAAATAAAGTGAATAATTCGCTGCCTGGGAGTTAAAACGGAGCCGGGCACTGCCCGGTATACCATATTATTGCAGAAAACGCAATGGGAGAAGTGAAAATAAAGTGAATAATTCGCTGCCTGGGAGTTAAAACGGAGCCGGGCACTGCCCGGTATACCATATTATTGCGAAAAACGCAATGGGAGAATTGAAAATAAAGTGAATATTTTGTACTGTTCGGTATATCTTTTAGTCGCGAAAAACGCAAGCAGCAAGAAATGCGCCGGCGGATC
>CAMNFV010000183.1 GCA_946537515.1 uncultured Ruminococcus sp.
AAGCCGTTAAACCGAAGCAGCCTGCGGAAGCGCAGAAAGCCGTAGAGTCAAAGCAGCCTGCGGAAGTTCAGAAAGCCGTAGAGTCAAAGCAGCCTGCGGAAGTTCAGAAAGCCGTAGAGCCAAAGCAGCCTGCGGAAGCGCAGAAAGCTGCGGAGCCGAAGCAGCCTGCGGAGGCGCAGAAACCGGCCAAGCCAAAGAAGCAAATCATCACCTTCGATGAGGAAGAAGAGCAGAATTATGCACAGCGCGTGAAGCGTGAGTTGGAGGAGGCGCGAAAAAAATCTGTGCTCGGCGATCCGCGTGTCAAGCTGCCGCCGGTTCAGGAAGAGCCAAAACCCGCACCTGAAAAGCCGAAGAAAAAGCGCAAAAAGCGTGAACTGTCTCCGGAAGAACTGGAGCAGAAGCTCCGCGCTAAGGAAACACCGGAGGAAACAAAGGCACGTCACCGCGCAAGTCTGCTGGATGATCTCCCGGATCTGCCGGAAGAGCGTGAACCCAAACGCCGTGCAAAGGAATCGCCGGAACAAGCAAAAGCCCGCCGCCTCGCGGAACTGCTTGATGATCTGCCGGACGTCGATGAGATGCCGCAGCGTAAGGGTGCAGAGCCTGCAGCCGATTCTGAGCCGGATATTCCGAAGATCGACGCCAACACCGACGGCAAGCTCTCCGATCCGAATGCCGCTGATGATCCGTTCGCAGATATCCATTGGAACAACGATCAGACGACATTCACAATTCGCCTATAATAAAAGCATCCGCATGGAAAATACCGTGCGGATGCTTTTTTATATCAATCTCATCTGAATTCAGAGTAAAAAAGGACACAGCCGAAGCTGTGTCCTTTTGTGAATCCGTTAGGGATTACTCAGCGATTGTTCTGTCGAAGCCCTTGTAATCAGTTGCATACGGATCGAGTTCGCAAGGAGAAGCATGGAGCACATCCTTAACGGTGATCTTTCTGCCGATGACTTCCTCATGGCTCCAGTCGCCGGTCTTCTCAGCAACAACGAAGACGGTGTAGTAGTTCAGGATCTGCTGTGCGTCCTCAACAGTGATAATGCCGTCGTTGAAGTTAACGTCATCACCCTTCAGATCGCTGGAACCGACAACGTCCATTGCATAGTGCGAGAACGGGAAGTAAGCTTCCTTCTTGTCGTTCTTATTCTTCAGGAAAGTAGGATCCTCAGCCAGAACCTTCTTTGCGGAGTTACTGGTAACGATGGTCTCGGTGTAGTAGATCAGAGCAAACTGTGCGTCGATAACATCAACTTCGCCGTTGAGGTCAGCGTCGCCGCGGAGAACGAGGAATACGGTGAATCTGCCAGCCTGCTTGCCTTCCTTCAGCTCTTCCTGATCAATCAGAGCCTGATCGTAGCCAGCATCGGTAACTGCCTTCTGAACAGCAGCTGCGTCCTTCAGAGTGAAGAAAATCGGAGTTGCGGAGAGGCCTGTGCCTGCTTCAAGAGTGAGGTCGCTGGACTTGGTAGCGGTCGGTGCAAATGCGTTGGTCACATCAACGCTCTTGCCGGTATCCTGGCCCTTCTCAAAGAAGTGCAGCGTGATGCTCAGCTTGGAAAGATCGAATGTGCCGTCCTCTTCAGACCAGTAAACAAGGCCCTGATCCTCAATGCCCTTGATCTCGAAGGAAACAGAGGTTGCCGGGGTGGTAGAAGTGGTAGACTCAGTAGACGGAGTGGTGGAAGTGGTGGACTCAGTAGTCGGCTTCGTGGAAGTAGTGGACTCAGTAGTCGGAGTCGTAGAAGTGGTAGACTCGGTAGACGGAGTGGTGGAAGTAGTGGTCTCGGTGGTCTTCTTGGTCTGCGTCAGAATGATCTTCTTGATGATACGCTCAACATCATAGGAGAGTGTACCCTTGACGCCGTACTCGGTATCAGCCTTTGCGGAAACCTTCTTCTCAGAAACGATCTCCTTGTACGCATACTCATACTCATCAGAGAAGGTCGGGACAGAACCGTCCTCGAGCTCTACAACATAACCAGCATCAGCATAGGTCTTCGGATCCTTGTTCAGAGCCTTAACAGCTGCGAGCAGCTCATCAGCCTGATCATCAGCGATCTTGAAGGAAGCTTCGCCGGAGTAGCCATTGATCTTGATATCGAAGTCATAGCCTTCGTCAAGAATTGCAACAGCATCAGCGGTTGCGAAGTTGATGGTTGCCTTGCCGTCGAGTACGGTATTTGCGTGCTCAACGAAGACATCATAGTAATCATTGACCTTTTCGTTGGTGAGAGCAGCCTTCACGGTTTCCGGCTTCTTCTCATCAAACTTTGCAGCAGCCTTGTCAACATACTTTGCTGCGACAACAGTCTTGGCAGCATCCTCGACAGCTGCGACATAGTCGGTGTAGACCTTATCGACATCAGTACCGGTAACGGTAACCTTTGCGATTGCGTCTGCGAGCTCTCTGATTACGCCGACCTTATCAGCAACATACTTCTTGCAGTCCTCAAGCTTCTCAGTTGTAGAAGCAACCTTGGTCTGTCTCTGAGAGTTTACGAGCTCGTAAGCCTCAGTTGCCTTCTTAGTTGCATACTCCTGAATGCCCTTGTCGCCCTTGTAAGCGGTGCCGTTCTCATCAATCAGAGTGGTCTCATAAGAGAAGGACTTCTTTGCAAAATCGAACTTGCCCTCAACGATGATAGAGCCGCTGGCCTTGAAGGAAGACCAGTCGATTGCAACATCTTCGCCGTCAGCATTCTTTGCGGGATAGCCGCGCTTTGCGAGCTCGTCCTCAGCGATCTTGCCGATGGTCGGGCCGACGTTTGCGCAGGTAGCAGTTGCCTTGTAGCCGCCCTTGCCGTCCATCTCGATGGTAGCGGTATCAGCAATACCGGCCAGGATCTCGTCGATCTCTGCGGAAGAAATGTGGCCATACTTGCTAGCTGCCTTATTTGCATACTTGCGTGCAGTTTCCTTTGCCTTAGCGGTGCTTGCGGTAACGGTCTTTTCGCCGACTGCAAGGATCAGGCTCTCCGCCTCATCGTTCCAGTCAGAGAACTGACCGCTCTTGAGCGGATCTTTTTCGTCTACCGGGACGTCAAGGACAAACTTCTTGTCGATGTTCAGGGGAGCTGCATCAGCTGCACTGACATTGACGTTCGCAGCGAGGGTCGCAATCTGGCTCAGAACAAGAACAGAGCTGGATGCTGCTGCGATTGTGCGCTTGAAAAGTGATTTCATTCAAACCTCTCCTTTGTAATATAAGATTATGTACAGAATGCGGCACTTTCCGAGAGCCTGAAAGCGGGAACACAGGCAGGCGGAGGAGTATAGATGTATAGAGCCACATATACATATTGACATTATAGCATCCTTCTCACGAAAAAGCAAGTCTTTTTGCTCAAATTGTTTAGATTCGACAAACTGCATATTTTTGATTGTTCCCCTTTGGATAATTTTCACACGGCAATTCCAGAGTTTTCCGCGTGAAATGGGCAAAATTCAGCCCCTTCTGCAAATTCGTTTCACAATATAATTGTATTCTGATTTTCGATATAATTAAAACATAAAAATATATAAAATTATCACAAAACCTATTGACATTTTATCAACAGTATGATATAATACAGACAGAAGCAAAGAACAATAGCTTAGAATACATCATAAAGAGGAGGCGTTACCAATGGGCTAAGTTCTTTGGAGAAGTTGCTATCATCAAAAGAAAGGGTGTGCTTCCGATGCAGAAGTACAGTTTCGGATAAGTTCCGGATTTGAATCAAGAATAACTGAAAAGGGTGTGTTTCCAATGTGCACGACAGCGAGGTATGTTACCGATTGACCGCCTGAAAGGATGTGGCACCAATGCAGCCGAATCAGAAGCCTGTTCGATGAACGACGTAAAAGAGCGGAGAACGAACAGCATGAATATAGAATATGACGTAGCAGTATCGCGAACCCGTGCAAGTGGTACTGTGATAATTAGATAATCAGGCGGTTCGGTTCCTTCCCGGACCGTTTTGATTTTTATGTTACAAACAGGCTCTGCAATCCGCGGGGCCTGTTATACTATTTATAATAGTATAAATCCGAGATAAAACGGAGTGAAAAGATGAAGCATCTGCTCTGTATGCTGATGGCCGCGGTGCTGCTCACGGTTCCGTCCGGCGCGGAAACGGTCATACCGGAATCGCCGCTGTTTGAAGCGACATTTTTGCAGGGCTGGCTCTGCCGCGACTGGCAGCCCGCGCGCTGGCATACGGAATTCGCTGAAATGAGAGCGGCAGGATTCCGTTCCGTCATTCTGCAATCGACAGTCGATCTGGCCTACAGCTATACTGACAACAGCAAGCCGAAAACGGATCCGGATGCATATACGCTGCAAGCGGCCAATGCGCTCTGCCCGACCGCATTGGTCAGCGGTTCGGCGCAGTCACATGCGCTCGAATATGCGCTGGAAGCCGCTGCGGACTCCGGAATGCAGATCTGGATCGGGACGATCAGCGATGACCGCTGGTGGAATTACGGCTGGAGCGAGCCCGATGACGGACTGCGCGATTGGCTGAATGAGAATGCCGCGGCCTGTTCTGCGCTGATCGAAGAGATTCAGTCACAATACGGCGCGCAGTATCGTGCACAGATCGCCGGATACTATTTTCATAACGAGCTCTGGAATATTCCCGATGCCTGCGCCGGCCGCGATCAGGGCGAATACGCGAAGCTGCTCGGCGCGAATCTCCATGAAACGATCGAAGCCGCCGCAGATCATCCGGTTCTTGTCAGTCCGTTTTATAATGCGGAACTCAGCAGTCCGGGAGAATATACGCATTTTATACATGATATTATCGCTGCGGCGGGAATGCGCACGACGGACATCATTGCACCGCAGGACGGCGGCGGCCGGGATTATACGCCGGAAATCATCTCCGAATGGATCTCCGCAATGCAGTATGCGCTGCGGGATACAGTTTGCGTTTGGGTGAATAATGAGAGCTTCGGAAGCGATATGAAGCCAAAATCTGCGGCGCTTCTGAAGGCAGATTATCTCGCGACCGGCTGTGCGCAGGCGCATATTCTGTTCTCATGGAATCATTATTACCATGCGGCGGCAAATCCGGAATATGCTGCGTATGAGCGCGATTTCTTTGATCTTTGTGCTTCGATGTACGGCGACATCAATGCGGACGGCAGCTTCAATTCCGCAGATGCAGCCGTACTTTGCGCCTGGCTCGCAGGCAAACCGATCCGGCTGCAAAACTGGAAGGCCGGTGATCTGAACGGAGACTGTCAGCTGACCGCCGCCGACCTGTCTATCATGAAACGTGCGCTTCTGCGTACATAATGTTCCAACAGAAAGGAATTCGCTTTGAAACAAATCAATCCAACAGACTACCATTTATTTTTGCAGCAGGCAAAAGCAGCTGCCGGGGATTCTGTTTATCCCCGCTCGATCGCAGAGGGCCGGCAATCCGGCGAAATCTATACGCACGGGGATGCTGTGATGTTTCATCATTATTGCGGATTTGCGTATCTTTCGGGGAATCCGGAGCAGGCTTTTCTGGAAAAAATCAAAGCGCAGTTTTTTGATAATCCGGCACCAAGCCGCCGATTTTTGCTCATTACCGATCAGCCGAATATCACTGCATATTATACGGGCAATCCTGCCATTTCCGCAGAGCAGCGGCTGTATTTTCGTGCCGATCATGCACCGCAGATCGCGGTACCGGAAGGCTATTCGCTGTCAGAAGTCACACCGGATCTTCTGCCGCGGCTGGAAGGACGGATTGTCCCGGCTTTCTCATGGGAAAGCGATGCACAGTATTTGCAGAACGGCATCGGCTATTGCGTGCTTCATGGCGATGAAGTCGCTGCCTGGGCATTCAGCGCCGCAGTAACAGCGGAATTTGTCGATATCGGCGTCGAAACACGGGAAGCATTCCGGCAGAAAGGCCTTGCAGTCTGTGCAGCCGCAGCAGTCATGCAAGCTGTTATTTCGCAGGGAAAAACTCCGGTCTGGGCTTGCCATGCGCAGAATATCGGTTCTTCAAAAACCGCGCAGGCGCTTGGATTTCATCAAACGCATATCTGTACCGTTCTGCGCAGAAAC
>CAMNFV010000184.1 GCA_946537515.1 uncultured Ruminococcus sp.
CGCTGCCGGAGAGCTTTAGATCAATGGAGGCCGGCACTGCCGGCTTATAGCATATAATTTGTCAAAATACAATATCCGGCTTTCTGCTTTTATCACAATCGTCCGTGCCGGCAGACACCGCAATTTCTCATTTCTAATTTCGTATAATCCATTGATATTTGCGAAACGATATGGTATAATGAAGCAAAAGTATATTTCAGAAAGGATGTGTCGGATGATGCAATACCGGAAACTTCGGAACGGCAAACCGATCTCGCTGCTTGGATACGGATGTATGCGCTTTACCAAAAGCAACGGCCGTATTATCATGGAGAAAGCGGAACGTGAGGTGATGCAGGCGATCCGCTGCGGTGTCAATTATTTTGATACGGCTTATGTCTATCCGGGCAATGAAGAGGCGCTTGGCAAAATCCTCGAAAAGAACGGCTGCCGCGAAAAGATCATGATTGCGACGAAACTGCCGTATTATCTCGTAAAATCTCCCGCTGCGATCGACGGCTTTTTCCGGGAGGAGCTCTCGCGTCTGCGCACGGATTATATCGACTGCTATCTGATTCACATGCTCAGCGATTTGCAGTCCTGGGAGCGCATGAAAGCATACGGCATTGAGGAATGGATTGCGGCCCGCAAAAAAGAAGGCAGCATCCGGCAGATCGGATTTTCATTCCACGGCAGCACCGATACCTTTATCGAGCTGATCGACGCCTATGACTGGGATTTTTGCCAGATCCAGTATAACTATTTGGATGAACATACACAAGCGGGACGCCGCGGTTTGCAGTATGCAGCCAAGAAGGGCATCCCGGTGATCATCATGGAACCGCTGCGCGGCGGCAGACTCGTCACCAATCTGCCCGCAGATGCAAAAAAAGCAATCGAGAACTATCCGGTGAAGCGTTCTCCGGCAGAGTGGGGACTCCGCTGGCTCTGGGAACAGCCCGAAGTGACCTGTGTGCTCTCCGGCATGAACTCTCTGCCGATGCTCAAGGAGAATGTCCGGATTGCGCATACGGTGCGGGCAGGGGAGTTTACGGAGCAGGATCGTGCATTGATCCGGAAGGTGCGGGATGCGATCCGTGCAGCAGCAAAGGTCGGATGTACGGGCTGCGGCTACTGTATGCCGTGTCCGCAGGGTGTGGATATTCCGACGACATTCAGCTGCTATAACAAAATGTTCCTCGAAAAGAAAAACTCCGTGCGCCGCGAATATTTCCAGGTGACATCCTTCAAAAAGGAACGCAGCGACATGACGCGCTGTATCGGATGCGGCAAGTGTGAACGTCATTGCCCGCAGCATATTGAAATCCGGAAGCAGCTGAAAAACGCCGAAAAGGCGCTGCTGCCTGCACCGGTCAAGCTGATTTTCACGATTGCCAATAAGATTGCGAATCATTGATCTGTTATGATGAAAAGCCGCTCCCAAAACCGGAGCGGCTTTCTGTTTTCAGCATATGCAGAAGCGGCAGGTTTTCCCGTCATGAACAGAGCGCCGACAGCAGCCGTGCATCAATCAGATCGAGGAGACCGTCAGCATTGAGATCCGCAGCCTGCATGACAGCATCATTGAATACCATGCCGCTGCATTCGCTCAGGATGCGGTTCAGCGTCAGAAGATCGGCCGTGCTGACAATGCCGTCGCCGGTCAGATCGCCGCGAACCGGATCTGTCAGCGTGTCTGCTGCAAAGCAGAGGCCATGCGCGGCGCAGTATGCTTCCAGATTGCCGCCGCGGGCTCCGTAGATCGTATGTGTCTCTGCGATGACAGCGCGCAATTCTGCCGCAATGCCGCTGATTGCCAGTACTGCGCCGGTCTGCGGATCGGTGATCTGTTCCGGGATATGAATTCCGCCGGAAGTATCAAATTCTGCCGAGATGACTGCGGCAGTACCGTCGCTTTGCAGTCGGCAGCGGATGCTGTCCGCATTCAGAATGTCTTTGGTCTCTTCCGGAACGACTCTGACCGTGAACACATCATCATTTTCAAAGTCCGTGCCGAGTGTGAGCGTCACGCAGAGGATTTGCAGCGCTTCCTGCTTCTTCAGCGAAAAGACCGTCTGTCCTTCTTCCGCCAGATTGCCCTGCCAGTCATAGACAAATGCCGTCACGCCGGTTGTCTCATAATCCGGCAGCATAACCCGATAGGTACCGTCTGTCGGTGCTGCAAAGCGGAACAGCCGCATAGAACCGGGCGTTTCGCGTGTTGCGGAGACCGTGCTGTCCTGCGGGATATCCACAGATTCCGGTATTCCGACCGGCACCGGATTCAGCGAATCAGGGCAGATCGTATAATAATGCTCCACCGTGCCGTAATATTTGCCGAGGCCGCGGAATACAGCGATTGCCGTACCGGGTTGTTTCTCGCCGCCTGTTCCGAAGCGTATATAATCGGTGCCTTCGGTCAGCAGTATATCACCGTCGTAGATTCCATATTGCGGGATGCCGGCAGCGTGCGGATGACGGTCGGCCATTTGAACAGTACAGTCGGAGAGCAGCCGGAAATCCGAAGTCAGCGAGAACGGAAATGCGCCGGTGAGCGTCCGGGATTCCAGCGAAACGCTGACCGTATATTCTGCGCCCGGTGTCACATCCACAACAACATTCTGCTGCTCCATGCCGCACAGCGCGCCCGTCAGATTGCCGGAAGCATCCAGGATGCGAATGGTACCGGGGCGCGTGTCTGTCCGGCTGAAACAATACTGCGGATGCTCCGGGATCCAGCGGTAGAGATACGAAGTCCCGGGCGATTCGATCACAGGCGCAAGGCTTCCCTCTGTGAGCAGCGGGGTATCGGCCTGCGCCGGCTGCATAATCCGGAAGGTAAAGGCGCAGCTGTCATAATATCTGCCGATGCCTCTGATATTGAGCTGATAGCAGCCCGGTTCAATGAGCGCTGTATCGTTCTCGACGATGTAGTCGATATCCTCGCGCAGCAGCTGATCATTCAGGCGAACCTGCACATGCGGCGTGACGGGCTCACCGGTATAAAAGGCATCCGCCGAAGCGACCTCTGCCATGTAGATCGACAATGCTTCCGTATGCAGATAATAAATTTCCTGCTGTAAGGGATCGTCGGATTCCTCTGCTTCTATGTTCATCGTATAAGTTCCGGCGGTGAGCGTGACGGGCATTGCGCTTGTGATTTCACATGTGGAACCGTCGGAAATGCCCTCAATATAGCCGATTGCAGGCGCGCCGGACTGCATTTTCAGCGACAGCGAAGCATCCTGCAGCAATACGAAATAATATTTCTGCGCCGCATGTGCAAACGGAACATCCGGCAGGATGCGGGTGCGCAGAGAATTCAGATCGGGTGCTTCCGGTTCGGGCTCTGCCGGAAGCAGCGCGGAGACATCGGGGGCTGTTGTCTGCACAGGCGCCGGAGCGTCTGCGGCAGGGATTTCGATGCCGTCCAGATTGATCATACCCCAGCCGAAATCCGGATCGAATCCCGGCGTACCGAGATCGGCCGCGTTTTCTTTCAGGCATTCATAGATCTGTGCGGACGTCAGCGCAGGATTATAGGAGAGCAGATTGGCATAGGCAGCCGCAACGAACGGCGTAGACATGCTTGTGCCGCTCATCATTCCGGTGGCTGTCGGATCCGACTCGTCACAGAGCGCGCTGATGATCTGATAGCCCGGCGCACAGAAGTCGATCGCATTGCCGAAATTGCTGAATTCTGCACGCTGGTAGCCCCCTGTTTCTCCCCACGGAATCACCGCAGAAACGGTCACACAGTCCGGATTGCTCGCAGGATGATGATATTTTGCATTTTCGTGTTCATTTCCGGCGGCTGCGATACAGGGAATTCCCGCAGCAGTCAGCGCAGCAATGCCCTCGTTCATCAGCCAGCTCTCGCCGTTTCCGCCGAAGCTCATGCTGACGACATCCGCGCCCTGTTCGATCGCATACAGCATTCCGCAGTAGATGCCGGTATCGTAGCCGTAGCCGCGGTCACTCAGCACCTTGATCGGCAGGATGCTGACATTATCCGGCGTGGATTCCGCGATGATACCGGCGCAATGCGTGCCGTGACCGTGGGCATCATGGAAGGTATCGGAATCGTTGGTGATCATGGCGATGCCGCCCTCCGCGATCCTGTCCGTAAACCAGACATGCTCCTGAAAGAGACCGGTATCCATGACGGCAACTTTGATCTCCGGGAGTGTATCTTTTTCTGCAAGGAGCCGTTTGCAGAATGCATCTGCGCCGATCTCGCTGACAGCGGAATCCTTTTGTGCATCCGGAATTGCGGAAATTGTCATATCTGCATGATAAATCTGATCCGGCTGAACCTGCGTAACGCGGCTGTCGGACTGGAATTGCTGATAAGCTTCATAGGCTTCTGCCGGTGAATCATATTGCAGAATGTGCATATCACGGAATCCGGCGACCGATTCAGAGAGTGCGGTTTCCGGCAGCGCATCCTCACAGCGGACAATCAGGCGGCTGCTCTGAAACGGTGCGCGGATTGTTGTGCAGCCGTCGGCATCCTCTGTCCATTCGAGACCGGCTTCTGCGGCAGCTTCCGCAGGCGTCAGCGTGTCGGCGGAATCGAGGCCGAGCGCCTGTGCAGAGACAGTCAGCTGACCGTCCCTGACCGTGAAGCCTGCATAGCTTGTCCCGACGGGTACGCCGTCTGAATAGAGCTGCTGTTCGCTGCGGTCGAATGTGAGTGCCGCAAACGATTCCGCGGGGACAGGAAGTGCCGAGAGTGTCTGTATAAAAGCGCGTATTTGCGCAGAATCCGGGAGACTGTGCGGCTGCTGCGGGAGTGCAGACAGGATGCCGCAGTTCAGCAGCGCAGCAGCTGCTGTGAGCGTCAGAAATCGCTTGAAAGACTGCATAAAACTACCTCCGGAAATCTCGTTTCGGTAAATACATTATAACATAGCCGCCGGAAAAAATCAATGGAGCGTGTTGCTGCCATAAAACAGAAAACCGCTGAAACAAGCTGCTGCGCTCATTTCAGCGGTGATATCCGGTTATGATTTTGTCAGGGAAACTGCTGCCGATCCGCCGGAAACTGCTTTGTCATTGCGGCGGAATGCGAAGGAGAGCAGGACGAACCCTGCAATGCCGCAGGCGATCTGTGCCGGGAAATGCGGCAGCGCATCCTGCGGGGTGAGATCAGCGAGAATTGCAATCGCCGCAGCGGGCGGGATTGTCAGGCGGAAGCCGCGCATCAGTCCGTAAACGGCCGCGATCGTCACCATGGCGGAGACCCAGAGCGGCAGACCGAGCCGGATGCAGAGCAGGATCCGCAGCAGCGCACCGGATGCGGCACAGGCCGTCAGCAGCAAAATCACGCGCAGCGGCTCTCTGCGCGAAACAGCATCCGGCTTGCGGAATTCCGTGAACGCGACAAGCAGCGGCGGTGCCGCAAGAAACGGCAGATGCAGCGCTTGTGACAGCAAAATCCAGCCGCAGCCGAGCAGCATCCCGAGCAGCATATCAGAGATCGCCGCGGGATCGGGCAGCGGCAGCTTTTCGTAGGGTGTATCGGCAAGAATCCGCAGGCGGAGCAGCAGTCCGCGGCAGAGCAGAATCAGCAAGGTCAGGATCATGGCGGCTGCAATGTAGACCGGCGATTCCGTATGCAGCAGCACCGGCAGGACGATCGCGGAGATCATCGGTGCAAAGGTCGTGCGCGAATACAGAAACAGTACCTGTGCGATTACAAAAGCCAGACACATTTGCAGCGCCGTTCCGAACGGACAGAGCCGGACGATCAGGACACCGAGCACCGCACAGAGTGAGATCGACAAAAAGATGCGCTTGGAATCGGTATTCCAGGCGCGCTTCGGTGTCAGCAGGGCACCGGCCGCGATCGCTGCGATCTCCGGGAAGATGATCTCCCGGTTATGCAGATATTCCGCTGCCGCCGTCATGCCGCCGATCAGGAGTATGGTCAGCAGCAGCGGCAGGATTTTTTTCAGATGCATGAAAGCCTCACTTTCTGCGTCAGGACATGACAAAACCCACTCCAAACGGAGTGGGTTTCAGAATGCGCCGGAAGGGATTCGAACCCCCGACCTACTGGTTCGTAGCCAGTTACTCTA
>CAMNFV010000185.1 GCA_946537515.1 uncultured Ruminococcus sp.
CATTATTTGTGACTGATCACGCATCTGCGAGCTGCCTTATAACGTGAAAGCGGCTTATCATGATCAATCCTTTATGGTTGACATCTATCCGGGATAACTTTCTCCGACGCAGAGCGAACGCTGAATGCATATGCGAAGATCATCACCTCGGGAAAAATCGTGATCATCTGCACGGAATAAAGATACAAGCCACTCTGATTCAGTATTCAGAGTGGCTTGTTGTTTTGTGCAGATCAGCTTGCTGCCTCATGTTTCAGAAGCAGACTGAAGATCACGCAGACCGCAAGGCCTGCTGCGCCGAGAACCGCCATGAGCAAGGCCGCGCCCGCGCCTTTTCCTGTGCCGAAAACGGTACAGAGCAGACTGTCGCTGCCCTGATGCGCCATAAACGGTTCAAAGCAATGGTCGATCAGTGCGCCGCTGCATAAACCGCCGATCGGGATTGTGAAGAATTGCAGCGTATTCCGGCAGGCATAGACACGCCCCTGCATGTCAGCGGGAATCGTACTCCGGAATACGACATCGAGATTTGCGCCCATGAACGGAATCAGAATCCAGCCGAATACCACGCCGATACACCAGATCACCGGAGATTCGCTGCACGAGAGAATGAAGTTCTCCGTGCTCATCGAGACAAAGAGCGAAAAGCAGATTGCCTTTACGCGATTTTTCGGCGGGGATGCGGCGGAAGCGATGAAACTGCCGACGCAAGTTGCAGCGCCGACAAAGAAATTGACGGTGCCCAGAATGGTTTCGTTGTTCGCAGTTTTGGAGAGAATCAGCGGGGACATTGCCGCCTGATTTGCCGATGCAACGAGATTGATGCCCGCTAAAAAGAAGATCAGCTTGAGGATCAGCGGATGCGCTTTCAGCCAGGAAAGCCCGGATTTTACCAATGCGAACAGGGATTCCCGCTTTTTCCCGTCATGCTGCGGCTCGGGGATCTGAATGAAGAACAGCAGCGTAATAAATGCAGCAGAAAAAGTAAGGAGATCCACAAGGATCACGGTCGAAATTCCGCCGAATGCGAACAGCATCGTTGCCAGTACCGGCGTGAGAATTGTCGTCATGGACTGCGAAAGCGAACGCAGCGCGCCTGTTTTCTGATAGGCATTTTCCGGAATCAGCTGTGTCGCGGCGATCTCGCTCGCAGGCTGCTGAACGGTATTCATCAGGCCGTTGAGCGCATTGATCAGGAACAGATGCCACGGCGCAAGATGATTTGTCAGAAGCAGCAGAAGTGCCGCAACGGTTGTGAGCGCGGCGAAGAGATCGCAGATCAGCATGGTGCGCTTTTTGTTCCATTTGTCACTGAGTGCGCCGGCGAATATGCTCATCAGAACATAGGGCGCATATGCACAGACGGTAAGCAGCGCCGATTGCAGCGCAGAGCCTGTGTTTTTATACAGCCAGACCGAGAGCGCATAGCTTGTCATGGAACTGCCGAGCGCAGAAAGAGACTGCGTACTCCAAAGCAGCAGATAGGTTTTGATTTCTTTCAGAGATTGTTTCATTTGACTTTGCTCCTTTTGATAGAATTGTATCATCAGAAATGCAAAGCCCGAGGGTTTCCGTTATGCTCCACGCAGTTCCCTCAAACCTTGCATGGAGCTTCAGCAGCGCATCTTCTCATGTTTCTCACCTCTGTTCAGATGCTTGTGCAGGCAGAAGCCTGTTCTTACCTGTTATTATATCTCATCAGAGACAATCTGTCAAGAACAGATGCATCGGCAGGGATTTTGCTTGTATGATTCGCGATACATTTTCACAAATTGTTTGATTCCGGCTTATGCAAAATCACGATCTTCATGTGAATTGCTTGACAAATGAAAGAGAACGGTGTATTCTAAAGAACAAGAGAACATCGTTCACCAACAGGAGTAATCATCATGCCTAGAAATAAAGCAGAAAGCCATGAACGAATCGTAGCAGCGGCGAAGGATGAATTTCTGACCTACGGATTTGAAAATGCCTCTATGCGGCGGATTGCAGCCAACGCCGGCATCACCGCGTCCGGGCTCTATAAGCATTTCCCGAATAAAGAGGAGATGTTTGCCCATTTGGTTCAGCCGATGCTGGACGAATTTTTTGTGCTCTACCGGCAAAAAGAGCAGGAGGAGCACGATGCGATCGAACAGGTCGGCGCAGCGGCGGCGTTTCTGAATGAGGATGCGCTCTACACCATGGAGTTCATCTATGATCATCTGGATGCATTCAGGCTGCTGGTCTGCTGCTCACAGGGAACACGCTATGAAAACTATGCGCATAAGCTCGCGGAACTGGAAGAGGAAAGTTCTCTGAAATATATCGAGGCGCTGCGCAGACACGGTGATCATGTTCCGGCGTTTGACCGCAAGGAATTTCATCTGCTTGTATCCGCGAATGTCGAGGCGGTATTGCAGCCGATCCGGCATGGATTTACGCGGGAGGAAGCAATGCACTATGCGGAAACGATCAATACGTTTTTTTCAAAGGGCTGGAAGTGGCTCTGCGGTATGGAATAAATGCAATATCGGCTTTATGCCGATATTCATTTGCAGAAAAGTTAGCCTAAACTAACCATAAGGAACTGTCAGACGAAAGTCTGCGGAATAGATGGAGGAGGAAGTATATGAAGCTCACGGAAACAACTGCGGATATGCAGGGGCGGATCAAATCGCTGGGCGGCGACGATCATTTCATGAACCGGATCACCGCAATCGGCATCACGGAAGGGACACCGTTTCAGACGGTGCGCAATGACAAGAAAATGCCGCTGCTGATCTATCTGCGCGAGACACTCATTTCGCTGAACCGCGCAGATGCGGAGAGAATCGAGGTGGAAAAGCGATGAGCAACAGCATTGCACTTCTGGGACAGCCGAATTCCGGCAAATCCACGATCTACAACAATCTCACCGGTTCGCGGCAGCATGTCGGAAACTGGGCCGGCAAGACCGTCGAGAAAAACGAAGGCAGCTATACATTCAAAGGGACAAAATATACCGTCACCGACCTGCCGGGCAGCTATGGACTTTCGGGCAACTCCGATGAGGAGATCATCACGACGGATTTTATCAAATCGGGACAGAGCGATCTGACCGTCGTGCTGGTTGATGCATCACAGCTGGAACGCAGTATGTTCATGCTCGCGGAATTTGCAAGGCTTGATAAGCCTGCGGTTCTGGTGCTCAATATGATTGATGTTGCGCAGGATATGGGCAAAAAGATCAATGCGCAGGCGCTTGCCAAAAAACTCGGGATTCCGGTCCTGACCTTCAATGCGACCGATACGAAGGACTATGACAAACTGAAGAAACTGATCGCGGAAGAACTGAAAGCGCCGCATAAAATGAAGCTTGCGCCGCCCGAATCGCATCAGGACGTAAAGGCGGACAGTCAGTCGAAATTTGAATGGGTGGATGCGCTGCTTTCCGGCGTTTCACAGACAGGCGACAAGGTCTATCAGCTCTCAAAATTTGACCGCATTATGATCAGACCGGTGCTCGGCAAGATCATCTGCATCGGTGTGGTGCTGCTTGCATTTTTGGCTGCTATGATTATCATGATTCCGTTTATGGGCATCGGTGAGATGATTCCCGGCGTGCTGCATGATCCGGTTGATAAGCTGCTGACCGGCTGGAATGTGCATCCGTGGCTTGTATCGGTGTTCAGTACAATGCTCCCGAATGTGCTCTTCTTTGTCATTTCGATGGCAAGCTTTGTATTCGGCGTCAACATTGTATTCGGTTTTCTGGAAGAGACCGGATTCCTTGCACGCGCTGCCTATCAGTTTGACGGGCTGCTCTCCAAACTCGGCCTGCAGGGCAAGGCAATCTGCCCGATGCTCATGGGCTTCGGCTGCACAATCGGCGGCGCCTGCGGTACCAGAGTCATGGACAACTGGGGACAGAGAATGCTTGCAATGTCGATTGTCTGGGCGATTCCCTGCGCGTCGATCTGGTCGATTATTCCGGTGATTTCGGGCATGTTTTTCTCATGGTGGCAGACGATGCTCGTGTGCATCGGCATTCTGCTGTACGTGGTTGTCACGATGATCGTAGTCTCCAAAGTATTCAGCAGAAAGCTCGCGCCGCAGGAGACCAGAAGCGGCATGATCATGGAGCTGCCGCCCTATCATAAGGCGCATTGGAAGCATATCATCAAGGAAGCCTTCTTCAAGGCATGGGATATCTTCAAGCGCGCGCTCGGCACAGTTACGCTCGTTTCGATCCTGTTCTATGTGCTGTCGTTCAGCAAGGACGGCAATGTCGATAACAGTCTGCTCTATCGCGTCGGTACATTCATTGAGCCGGTTACAAGATTCTTCGGAATGGGCTGGCAGACCTTCATGGCATTCGTCAGCGGCGCATTTGCAAAGGAAGCCGTCCTCGGCACGCTGAATGCGGTATTCATGGGCAGCAATTCGCTCATGGAGGCAACCTTCTTTGCCAAGACCGCTAAGGCGGATACTGCAATGCTCGGCTCTGCCATGACACAGGTCATTGCACCGGCAGAAGCACTTGCATTCATGTTCGCAACGACATTCAATATCCCCTGCCTCATGGCGCTCTCCACGACCTACAAGGAATCGCACTCGCTGAAATGGACGGTCAAGGTTGCGCTGTTCTACATCTGCAATGCGCTGATTCTTTCCTGCATTGTGTATCATATTGCCAGCATTTTCATGTAATGAAAAAAGCAGCGCCTCATATTTTGGGGCGCTGCTTTTTGATCAGGTTTTGTCATATTCTCCGTATTCACAGCCGATATGCGTTGCTTTGACTTCATCAATCAATTTCAGTCGCCCGTTCTGCTTTTCATACAGCTTTATGGTTCCGAAGCCGTTTCCGCCGTTCCAGAGGCGATTATGCTTTTTGCTGCCGTCCGGTGCCTCATAGTTGATGAAGAGCATATCTTTTTTCATGCAATGCACTTCAGTCTCCATGACGGCATGAATATTCTCTTGTCGGACATGCCAGACCACTTCCTCTGCGCGCTCCTCAAAGCTGAAATCCGTTTTCACTTTCAGGTGCAGTTTCGAGAAATTGAAATCATACTCCTTTCCCTCGTAATAAAACACGCCGAGCAGCTTGCGGTCCAGCGGCACAAAATAAACCTTCGGCCGGCCGCCGCCGATATCAAATACGCTGTTATGAAGCTGCTTGCCGGTCTTCTTGCTGAATAAGCAGTTGGATGAAAGCCAGACCCACGGACTTGTAAAATCGCGGCCCCAGTTTTTATCAGCGTAGCCGTAGCATTTCTCCGGCGTGACAATATACGTTCTGCCGTTATACTCAATCGTTCCTTTGTAGAGGGTTTTCATGCCTTCTGCGTGCCAGTACATCGCAAAGGCTTCCGCTTCGCGCAGCGGCAGGCTCGCACCATAACCGACATTGAATGCGATCTTCTTTTTGAGCCGCAGATTCCATTTCATACTGCCGGAATCGCACATCCATTCCGGATGCGCTGCGGATTCCTCCGGCGTGATCGCAACGCTGCCCTTCAATACCTTTTCACTTGCAACGCAGTCCGCCGCCGCGATCCGGTAGGGTGCAGCGCCGTGTACATCCAAATCCTTCCAGGCAAAGAAGCGATGCAGCTGACATGCATCCTCGCCCCATGTGCCGGCTTTCACCATGAGGTAAGACGGCTTCTTTCCGGCGGCCCGATTCGCCGGGAGCTGTCCAAGAACAGGCGTATCCTCGCCGAGCGCCGGATTGCAGACGAAAAATTCAATGAAAAACGGCCTGTCTTCGCCCGTTTCAGCATCCTGTGCCGTAAAGGAATGCCACCACCAGTCATAGCCCTGACGGCGCAGCAGACCGTGAAGCATGAGTGCATCGCGTGTGATATCATGTTTATGAAACATACAAAATCCCCTTTCAGTATTGCGCTGACCGAATCACTTATTTTCATATTATAACATATTACGGCGTAAAAAGCAAGACGTGCTGATATAGAGAAAGGCGGTAGTTAGGAGTTAGGAAAGAGGAGTGCGGAGTTGCGGTATCGCTTCGCGATGTTTTATATAATAGTCGGGTGAGAGAATCAAAACTTCTGCCGCAG
>CAMNFV010000186.1 GCA_946537515.1 uncultured Ruminococcus sp.
TTATATGGTATAATATATAGTTGAGGCCGTTAGCAGCGGCAAATCCCATAGAAAGAAGTGCATCATCATGACGAAGATTACTATTTTCTCCGGCTTCCTCGGTGCCGGTAAAACCACGCTCATCAAGAAGCTCATTCAGGACGGCTTCAAGGGCGAAAAACTCGTGCTGATCGAAAATGAATTCGGCCAGATCGGCATTGACGGCGGTTTCCTCAAAGAGGCCGGTATCCAGATTAACGAAATGAACTCCGGCTGCATCTGCTGCTCGCTTGTCGGTGATTTCGGCAAGGCGCTCCGTCAGGTGCTCGAAGATTATCAGCCCGACCGCATCCTGATCGAGCCGTCCGGCGTCGGCAAGCTCAGCGATGTCATCAGCGCCGTGCAGAATCTGCATATGGAAGATGTCGAGCTCGACGGCTTTACCACCGTTGTCGATGCGAAAAAATGCAAGATGTATCAGAAGAATTTCGGCGAATTCTTCAATAACCAGATCACCTACGCAAGCTGCCTGATCCTCAGCCACACCGGCGGCCTGACCGAATCGCAGATCAATGATGCTGTCACCCGTCTGCGGGAATGCAATCCGGCTGCACCGATCGTGACCACCGAATGGGATGAGCTCTCCGGCGCTCAGCTGATCGCTGCCATGACGCAGAAGAATACACTCGATGATGAGCTCAAGGCATTGCTCGAAGAAGAAACTGCACATCATCATCACCACCACGATCACGATGACGATGACGATGAGCATGAGCATCATCACCACCATGACCACGATGATGACGAGCATGAACATGAGCATCACCACCACCATGACCACGATGACGATGAACATGAGCATCACCACCACCACCATGACCACGATGATGACGACGATGAACATGAGCATCATCACCACGACCACGGCCCGGACTGCACCTGCGGCTGCCATGACCATGACCACGATCATGAGCATCATCATCACCATGCGGATGAGGTCTTCACCAGCTGGGGCATCGAGACACCGAAAACCTATACCGCAGAGGCAATTACCGCAGCGCTCGAAGCACTCTCCGATGAGGAAAAATTCGGCCTGGTACTGCGTGCAAAGGGCATTGTCGCCGGTGAGAACGGCCAGTGGATTCACTTCGACTATGTCCCCGGTACGCCGGATGTCCGGACCGGCAGCGCTGAAACGACCGGCAGACTTTGCGTCATCGGTTCCAAGCTGAATGAGGAAAACATCGCAAAGCTGTTCTGTGCAGAATAAGGAGGACGAAATGCCCAACAATCAGGAGGAGTTTATCCCCGTATATCTGTTTCTCGGATTCCTGGAAGCAGGCAAGACCATGTTCATTCAGGATGCGCTCGAAGATGCGCACTTTGCAAACGGTGAGCGCACGCTTCTGCTCGTCTGCGAGGAGGGCGTCGAGGAATATGATACGTCCAAATTCAAGGAATATGACATCACCATGCAGGTCATTGAGGATGTCAGCGAGCTGACGCCGGAAAACCTGGAACGCATGGCGAAGGAATGCAGGGCGGAGCGCGTCATGCTCGAATACAACGGCATGTGGCAGATTCAGACGCTCTTTGACAATATGCCCGATGACTGGGCGGTCTATCAGGCGATCTTCCTTGCCGATGCGACAACCTTCATGAACTATAACGCGAATATGCGCAGCCTCGTGGTCGATAAGCTCAATATGTGCGAGCTGGTCTATTTCAACCGCTTCACAAAGGATCTCGACCCGAAGGAGTATCATCAGATCGTTCGCGGCGTCACGCGGCGTGCGGATATCTACTATGAGTATCCGGACGGCGAGGCGGTCTTTGATGATATCGAGGATCCGCTGCCCTTTGATGTCAATGCGAAGAATATTGTCATTGAGGACCGCGATTTTGCGCTCTTCTACCGCGACCTCATGGAGGATACGAAGAAATACGAGAACAAGACCGTCACATTCAAGGGACTGGCCGTCAAGAATAAGACCTTCCCGCCGAATATCTTTGCGGTCGGGCGGCATATCATGACCTGCTGCGTCGAGGATATCCAGTACAGCTGGATCGCCGCACAGTACGGACGCAATTTTGTGCCGCATAAAGACCATTGGGTGACCGTCACCGGCACGATTGAGGTGCGCTTCAATCAGATGCAGGGCGTGTTCGTCCCGATGCTCCATATCACCAAGCTGACCGATGCGGAAGCACCGGAACAGCCCGTCGCAACCTTCTACTGATCTCTGAAACCGGAGCCGCTGCGCTCCGGTTTTTTTGCATTTTCGCCAAATTCTGTTCCAAAAATGACAAATCCGTTACAACGCTGTCATTTTGAACAAACACAGAAAAGTTTCGTATTTACTTTGTTTTTATGCGAACCCGCAGAATGTGGAGAGCAGCATATACATCTGTTTTTGAAAGTTTGATAAAAAAACGGTAAAAATGCTTTACTTTTTTCAATTTTTGCGATATAATATACATATATGGTCAATTATTGCTGTTTGAGAGGGCGGAAGGGTACCGCGAGACTGCGAAAAAGGAGGGAACGGATATGATCAAGCATCTGAACGATAACTTTGAGACCGTTGAGTATGAAGATAAACGATTTGTGATGCTGTATGACAATGTGGAAACGGAATTCTATCCGACACATTGGCACAATGCCATTGAAATTATCATGCCGATCGAAAACGGATTTGTCGTCGAAACCGGCGGCACCGAATACCGGCTGAATGAACGCGAGATCCTCATCATTCCGGCCGGCGAGCTGCATACGCTCCCCGCTCAGCCCGGCAGACGCATCATCTTCCAGTGCGACCAGGGTGTGCTGATCAGCAACCAGGCGCTGGAAGCCGTCATGTCTGTCTTCAATACACCCCTGCAGATCACACCGGATACGGATCGCGATCTCTATCTGCGCGCCAAAAAAGCCATGCTCGATATCTATTCGGATTACTACGAGGATTCGGAAATTTCCGATGTCAAGATCTATATGAATCTCGTCAATATGCTCGTTGCGATCCGCGAATTCCAGCTCGATCAGGCGCGCGTCACACTCGCCTGCGCCAAGGACAAAATGGTGCAGTATAATGAGAAATTCAAGCAGGTTCTGAAATATATCGACCAGAATTACATGTATGATATTTCGCTGGATACCCTCGCTGAAATTGCCGGATACAGCAAATTTCATTTCTCCCGCATCTTCAAACAGTTCAATTCGATGTCCTATTTGCAGTACATCAACCTCAGACGGACACGCGCCGCAGAGACACTCCTGCTGGATCCCACGATCCCGATCACAGAGGTTGCCATGCAGGCCGGATTCTCCAGCCTCTCGACCTTCAACCGCATCTTCAAGGAGATCAAGCATTGCACGCCTTCCAGCTATCAGCGGTTCTATACCTCTGCCGGAAAGGGGCCTGTCCAGACGATCTCCCCGACCGATATCTGAACAGAACGGTGAGCGCCAACCCGACGCTCACCGCTTTTTTCATCTGTTTTTCTTTTAATTGTCATATTTCAGGTGCATAATATGAGTAGAATATAAATGGAAAATGGGGCAATGCAAAAAGGAGGAACCATATGGCCAGATCTTATAAAGCTGCGGCAATCGCTTACGGCGCACTGCTGCTCGGCTTTACCGGCTTTCTGATGCTCGATACCTTTGTGCGGAGCTCCGCAGCGCAAACCGGTGCAACAGAGATAAACCGTGCCCTTTTTACGGCGGAAACCAAAGCACCGGCATCACAGGAAACCACAGCCGAACATTCAGAATCCGGTACGACAGTCAGCGCGGAATCCGGCACCGAAACTTCCGGCAGCACCGCCGCAAAAACAGATGCCGAAACCGATCAGTCAACTGCCGGCAGTACATCGAAACAGGCGGCCGCATCGCAGAAATCCAATGCCGCTGCCGAGCCTTCCGGCAAAACAACCGCCGGAAATGCAGCGTCCGAGAACACAACAAAATCCACTTCTGCATCGACTGCACCTGCAACAACCGCAGCCCCTGAAACCACAGAGGAAACCGATCCGCCGATCGAATATCTCAACAATGACACGACCTATCAGGATGAAAATATCAGCATCTCGATCTCGCAGTATATCGAGAATGATACCTCGATCTATGTCGCGGATGTGCAGGTCAGCTCGACGGAATTCCTGAAAACAGCCTTTGCCTACGATACATACGGCAAGAATATCACCGCAAAGACTTCGGAAATTGCGGCAGCAAATAACGCGATTCTCGCGATCAACGGCGATTTCTACGGCACGCATAATTCCGGCTATGTCATCCGGAACGGCGTCCTCTACCGCGATATCCCCAGAGACAATACCGATTTTCTCTGCATCATGGCCGACGGCAGCTTCTTCATCACCACCAGCGCTGAATATTCCGCGCAGGATCTGCTCGATATGGGGACATGGCAATGCTTCATGTTCGGCCCGCGCCTGATCGAAAACGGCGCTGTGACCGTCGATGAAAATTCCGAGGTCGCGCGCGCAATGGCGAGCAATCCGCGGACGGCAATCGGCATCATCGACAATCTGCACTATCTCTTCGTTGTCTCCGACGGCAGAACCTCGGACAGCGACGGCCTCTCGCTCAGCGAGCTTGCATGGTTCATGCAGAGCCTCGGCGCGCAGACCGCCTATAATCTCGACGGCGGCGGCTCCTCGACCATGGTCTTCAACGGCAATCTCATCAACAATCCGACCACCAGCGGCCGGTCGATCAAGGAAAGGAGCGTGAGTGACATTGTATACATCGGATATTGATGCGCGCAGAAAGCTGATCCTGAAGCACGCGGCGGCAAGCCTCTGCGGTGCGCTCTTCCTGGCGCTCTTCGGCGGAATCTATGAGCATTTCAGCTTCGGCGTATTCTCCGTATACATGGTTTATGCATTTGTTTTCCCGCTGATCTCCGGACTGCTCCTGCTCCTCGCGGCAAAGAGAAAGCATCAGCCCGGACCGCGCACGCTCTTCCTGCTCCATGCCTTTACGGCGGCATGTTCTGTCGGGTGCGTCGCGGCCGGAATCATCAAAATCAGCGGCAGAGAGCATCCGCTGCTGATCGTCTATCCCCTGCTCGGCATTCTGCTCGGTATCCTCGCGATGATCTCCTATTGCAGGGATACAAAGGCAGATGCATCCCCGCAATAACTTTTCATGCATAATAAGAATGATCCGCTGAAATGCGCGTAATTGCTGCGTTTCAGCGGATTATTATATCTATGCGCAGATTGTGAATCCGCCTGATGCACCGCCTGCGGCATTTCATGCAGGAAAATGTGCAGGATACGTCACGGGGGCTTGCGCGGAAAACGATTCTGTGCTATGATAAGCACAAGAGAGGTGATCACGTGAAAATCTCAATGCAAATCGACGGCGCATATGAAGATACCGAAATCCTCATACGCAGCCCCAAGCTCACGCCGGAGCTCGAGCAAATCCTCGCGGCACTGCATCTGCTGGAACGGAAAATCACCGTGACAAACGGCGGCGAAACAGCCTTCCTCGATGCTGCCGAAATCGTCTACGCGGAATCGGTTGACCGCAAAACCTTTGTCTATACGCAGTCTGCATGCCATGAAACGAAGCTGCGCCTCTATGAACTCGAGGAGCTGCTTGCGCCCTGCGGATTCCTGCGCATCAGCAAATCCTGTCTCGTGCAGGTGAAGATGATCCGCTCGCTCCGCACCGAGCTCGACCGCAGACTGCGCCTGACGCTCGAGACCGGCGAACAAATCATCGTGTCGCGTCAATATGCGGACGCGCTCAAACAAAAACTGGGAGTGAAATAATATGAAAAAATTTCTGTCTGATTACATCACGAACGTCCTGAGAAATCTCGGACTCGCTGCACTTGCCCTTTCTGCATTCGTCTCGCTGTTCGGCGAACAGGCAAAGGATATCACGCCGCTTGCCGCGCTCGGAAGTGCGGGCATCACCGTCCGCGTCATGCTGCAGATGCTGCTTGCAAATCTCATCGCTGTTGCACTGGCGAGGCTGTTCCTCAGTGAAGC
>CAMNFV010000187.1 GCA_946537515.1 uncultured Ruminococcus sp.
CCAGACACTTCATATGGGTCAGATAGCTCTGGCCGAAGGTCATGAAGAAGCGGATGCGCTTGACATTCGGAATATTCTTTGCAAGGGATTCGATTTCTTCGTGGTGCAGCAGGTACATATCCTTCTGACCGACCTGCGGGAAATCATAGACGCGCTTGATCTCCATCGGCTTTGTCTCAACCCAGTGGCCGTTCTCCCAGTAGGAGCCGTTTGCGGAGACTTCGCGGAGATTGATCTCCGGATTGAAGTTTGTCGCGAACGGATAGCCGTGGTCACCGCCGTTGCAGTCGAGAATGTCGATGTAATGGATCTCATCGAAGTAATGCTTGAGCGCATAGGCCGTAAAGACAGAGGTCACGCCCGGATCAAAACCGGAGCCGCAGAGTGCTGTCAGCCCTGCCTTCTCAAACTGCTCCTGATAGGCCCATTGCCAGGAATAATCAAAATAAGCGGTGAATCCAAGCTCCTTGCAGCGCTTCTCATAGATTGCGCGCCATGCGGGATCGTCGGTGTCTTCCGGCTCATAGTTTGCGGTGTCGATGTAGTGAACGCCGCCCTCCAGACAGGCCTGCATAATCGTCAGGTCCTGATAGGGGAGTGCGAGATTCAGCACGGCATCCGGCTTGTATTCTTTGATGAGCGCGAGAACGGCATCCTTGTTATCTGCATCGAGTGCCGCCGTTGTGATGACGGTTTTCGATTTGCCCTCTGCTTCGATTTTTGCCTTCAGCGCATCGCACTTGCTGACGGTTCTGCTTGCAATGCAGATTTCGGTAAAGACTGCGTCATTCTGGCAGCACTTCTGAATTGCGACGGATGCGACACCGCCGCAGCCGATGATTAAAACTCTGCTCATTGTATTATTCCTCCTGTAGGTGTCCGCTGTGCGGATAGAATCAATTATTTGGTTATTCTGTGGGCTCCGGCAGCAGTCTGAGCTGTACCACATAGCAGACTTTTTCGCCGGAAACGAAGCACATATTGTAAAGTCCTTCGCCCGATTCCGGATGCACATAAAAGTTCAACAGATATCCGTTTTCATCTGCATTCGGTGTGATATTGTTTTGATAAATCAGATATTGTGACTCACCGCTGGTCTTAATCAGGTCGAGTTCAGACATTGCGGCATAGTCTATGTCCGGTTGATTCTTCACGACATAAAGGCTCATCGTCTGATTGCAGTCCGCATAGACGCCGATCCATTCGTTGAGATAAAATTCGCTGCAAAGCCCTTCGGTCTTGTATCCGTCCTTGATCTGCTCGTCGATCGCCGGATAATCGTGGTGCCCGCTGTCGGATGTGAGAATCAGTCCCTTGATTTCAAAGTCATCCTGCTCTGCGCTCTTTTGCAGAATGCCGCATTTGCTGCCGTCTGTGACAACACCGGAGACCTGCGCGGTGCTTTCCGCATTTGCAGATGCGCTGTTTTCTGCGGCTGTGCTGTTCTGAGCTGCCGGATTTTCCGTCTGTGTGCCGCTGCTGCCGCAGCCCGTACATGATGCTGCAAGCAGGATTGCTGCGAGAATGGCTGCTGTACGTTTCATGCTGTGACCTCCGTTCATTATGCGCTGAGCCGGTAGAACCGGCAGCCGATTGTCTGCAGCCGTCTGAAAACCATGCTCCGTTGCGAAGAAATGGGCTGAAAAGAGTCAATGCCCGATAATAGGAATGGTTTTTGGACAGCTATAGAAAAATGGCTGCGGGCACTGCCCGCTATTTTTTGCGCTCCTCGGCGCCCTCCATCAGTTCCTCGACATATTTCGGGAGCATGAATGCGCCGGTGTGCAGGTTCGGGGTATAGTACCATGTTTTGATCTCGCGCTTTTTCCAGCGCTTGGGATCGAAATCCCGCAGCGGATGATATTTTTTCGACGCAAAGCCGAAGAGCCAGTAGCCCGCCGGACAGGTCGGGATATGTGCCTGATAGACACGGCAGATCGGGAAGACGCGGTATGCCTTCTGGTGCATCGACTGGCACGCGGCTTCATCCTCATCATAGAACGGGCTGCCGTGCTGATAGACCATGATGCCGTCATCTTCGAGCGCCTTGTAGCAGAGACCGTAGAATTCCTTGGTGAAAAGGCCTGCGGTGTGTCCGAAGGGATCGGTCGCGTCATTGATGATGAGGTCATATTCGCCGTGACGGGTCCGCAGCGCTCGCAGACCGTCCTGATTGTAGATCGTGACTCTCGGGTCGTCAAGTCCCTTTGCATTATCGGGGAAATACTTGCGGCAGACCTCAACAAACATCTCATCCGGCTCAATGACGTCAATCGTTTTGATCTCGTCATAATGGGAGAGCTCTCTTGCGACACCGCCGTCGCCGCCGCCGATGACCAGAACATGCCTCACATCGGGATGCACTGCCATCGGGACATGCACGATCATCTCGTCATAGATGAACTCGTCCTTCTCCGAGAAGATGACGCTGCCGTTTGAAACCAGAAAGCGGCCGAATTCCGCGGAATCGAATACGTCGATGCGCTGGAAATCGCTCTGACCGCTGAATACCTGCTTCTCACACCGGATCGACGCCTTGACATTGTCCGTGTGCAGTTCGGAAAACCAGAATTCCATTTCTGTTCCTCCTTTATCGGGATATCATGATAAAATGCCGCAGCATCACGGCTGAATGGCAATATTGCCGACTTCGGTAATGGAGCGAACCTTCTGTACCGGATCCCAGATGTGGAATACCTCCAGGCCGCGCACCGGCAGTACAATCGGCAGTTTAATGGATTTCTCCAGCGCCCTATACTGCTGGCGGATCTGCTTCTGATCCTTGCTGACAGAGAGCGATACACGCAGATAGGTTTCAAGCGGACGCCCCGTCACCGCGGAGATGCTGTCGCAGAGCTCCTGGAAGCCTTCGCCCGGTGAAACGCGGACAAACAGCAGATAACTGTATCCGGTGCTGTTCATAATGCTGAATTCCTCTGCAATCACCGTACACGGACGGAATGTGAGATCTGCCATTTTATTCAGATAGAAGATATCCTGCTCTTTATCCCATTGGAACAGCGTTGTATGATAGGGCATGACGCTGTTGGCAGCCTCCCGGTCCAGCTGCGGGCGGAACGGAATCTTATTGTTATTGATGACGCCGGCTGTCAGAATCATGCGCGGCACCTCATGGCCGAATACTGCGGTTAATTTGTGTCCCATAGTCCTCTCATCTCATCTCAAAACATTCAGGTATTCAATATCGGGATCCTCCGCGCCCTGCACGGAGCAGCCCTTTTCTTTCGCGCAGCGGATATAATGGATCATATCTTTGGTAATGATCTCGCCCGGGGCAAGGATCGGGATGCCCGGCGGATAACACATAACAAATTCCGGGCAGATGCGTTCCTCTGTCTGTTCAGCGTACTTCCGCTTCAATCAGTACTTTGAGCTGAGCAGCGATCATGCGGGCATTTTCAGGCGTATCAGCGGAAAAGTGTACCCAGTCCCAGTACTGGTCATAATCCAGCGAGAACGGGAGATTGCCGCAAACGCATCCGTAGTGTGACCATCCGGAGAACATTTCCCCTTCGGTGCTGCGCTGATTCGTCAGCATATTGTTTTTCGCAAGCAGATCAAGAAAGAAGGCAAGCGTATTGTCGTTCTTTTCAAGCCCGCTGAAGGTGAAGGAGCATTTGTCCGTGCCGGGAAACGAGATCTCAACCATATTCATTTACCTCAGCACATTCAGGCGTTCAATATCGGGATCCTCCGTGCCCTGCATGGAGCAGCCCTTCTCTTTCGCATAGCGGATATAATTGATAATATCTTTGGTAATGATCTCGCCCGGGGCAAGGATCGGGATGCCCGGCGGATAACACATGACAAATTCCGAGCAGATGCGTCCCTCGGTCTGTTCGAGCGGCAGCATCTCCTTATCGGCATAGAATGCTTCCTGCGGGGTCGCAACGACCTGCGGCGGGATATATTCCTGACTGAGCATACCGGTCGTATCGCAGGAATACAGGCGCTTGATATCCGCGAGCGCACCGACCAGACGTTCAATATCCTGGATGCGGTCGCCGATCGAGATATATGCAAGAATATTGCCGATATCACCGAATTCGATCTGAATATCATATTCATCGCGCAGCAGGTCATAGACCTCGATACCGGCAAGGCCGATATCGCGCGTATAAACTGAAAGCTTCGTTACATCGTAGCCGACGCAGCTTGTTCCGTTGCAGAGCTCGGCGCTGTAAGCATAGTAGCCGCCGATTTCATTGATCTCTGCGCGGGCGTATTCCGCCATTTCGATGACCTTTGCAAAGGACTGTGCGCCGCGGAGTGCCAGATTCCGGCGCGAAATATCCAGACTCGAAATCAGCAGATAGGACGCACTCGTCGTCTGCGTCAGGTTGATGATCTGCCGGACATAGCCCTCGTTGACTTGCGGGCCGAGCAGCAGCAGCGAGCTTTGTGTCAGGCTGCCGCCGGATTTGTGCATGGAGACAGCGGCCATATCCGCTCCGGCTGCCATTGCGGAGACCGGGAGTTTATCGCTGAAATAAAAATGCGTGCCGTGTGCTTCATCTGCGAGCACGAGCATCTGATGCGCATGAGCAAGCTCGACAATCCGGCGGATATCCGAGCAGATGCCGTAATAGGTCGGATTATTGACCAGAACAGCAACAGCATCCGGATTCTCTTTGATCGCCTGCTCAACCTGCGAAAACTGCATACCGAGCGCAATGCCGATGCGCGGCTCGACATCCGGATTGACATAGACCGGGATCGCACCGCAGAGCACCAGCGCATTAATGACGCTCTTATGCACATTGCGCGGAACGATGATCTTCTGACCGGCCTTGCAGGCGGAGAGGATCATGCTCTGGACAGCAGAAGTCGTACCGCCGACCATGAAAAATGCATGTGCCGCGCCGAACGCATCGGCAGCGAGATTTTCTGCTTCCAGAATGACCGAGACCGGATGACAGAGGTTATCGAGCGGCTTCATGGAGTTGACGTCGATGCCGACGCATTGCTCACCGAGCAGCTTCACGAGCTCCGGATTGCCTCTGCCGCGTTTATGTCCGGGGACATCAAAGGGAACGACACGCTGTCTGCGGAGCCGTTCGAGCGCCTCATAGACGGGGGCGCGCTTTTGCTGTTCAAGGTTCATCGTCTTTTGACCGTACTTTCTTGTATTCTGATGCGGAGTGCTGTATTCCGCCGACATCGCAGAAAAGAGAAAAAGCACCCTGCGTGCAGTCACCGTACTGAGGGGCGGTGCGGAACACACCGCGGCGAATCAGGGCTGTTCCGATTGCAGTTTGCCTTTCAAATACTTTAATCTTTATTATATCACAGCCGCGCCGGACTGTCAAGAGATTCAGCAAAAGATTCCATGGTCTTGCAATTCCTGCCGATTTGTATTATAATAGTTACATGGCGTTTTATACGCGCATGATATGAAATCTGTATTTCGCCGGAGAAACCGGACAAAGCCTGTGCTTTTCAGGACGCATCTGGCGGACTTTAGATCAATACCCGCGGGCGCTGCCCGCACAGAATCCTTCAGACTGTCCCGCTCCAGACTCATCCGGCGGACTTTAGATCAAAATGCGCAGCCAAACCTATTTATATCGGCATCGCCGTGTGAACCGGACAACGCTTGTGTTTTTCAGGACGCATCTGGCGGACTTTAGATCAATACCCGCGGGCGCTGCCCGCACAGAATCCTTCAGACTGTCCCGCTCCAGACTCATCCGGCGGACTTTAGATCAAAATGCGCAGCCAAACCTATTTATATCGGCATCGCCGTGTGAACCGGACAACGCTTGTGTTTCTCAGGACGCATCTGGCGGACTTTAGATCAATACCCGCGGGCGCTGCCCGCAAAAAGAAAACCGCCCTGAACGGACGGTTCCCACATGAAAATAGAGAGGGTTTT
>CAMNFV010000188.1 GCA_946537515.1 uncultured Ruminococcus sp.
GCCGTCTGCCTCTGCGGCATCGAGGATGGCCTTCGCGATACGGTCCTTCACAGATCCGCCAGGGTTCGTTGCCTCGTACTTGCCGAGAATCGTGGCCTTGCCTGCAAGCTTCATCCCCGCCCGCTTGCCGATCTTTAATCCGGCATAGCAGATCAGAAATGTCACCGCGCCGATCATCAGCGCAGCTGCAACGGCCATTGCACCGCGGTAATCCGCGATCGTAAACCCGACAGACAACGCATCAATCGAGGTTGCAATGCCCTGCACAGCCAGAGCCCCGAATCCGATTGCAGCGATTTTCTCCTGCGATTCCAATTCATCCTGATTGCCGCCGCGCAGTCCTTCGAGCAGCATTTTGCCGCCGATAAAGCAGAGCAGCAGCAGCGCAATCCAGGGGATCAGCTTCTCAAATGCACGAAAATACTGCAAAACCGTATGGACACAGATCCAGCCGATCAGCGGCATCAAAAACTGAAACAACGCAAAGATACCGGCAATGCCCGCCTGTTTACATCGACGCATTTTCGGTTCATTCAGACCGTTTGCGAGCGATACGGTAAACGCATCCATTGCAAGGCCCGCGCCCAGCAGCAGACTGTTGCATATAAATCCAAACTCCATAGCGTCTCTCCAATCGATTTAGCGTAACTTATATTATATCATATTATGCGAAATAATGCAATAGGAGCAGGTGAATAATTCTTTCAACCGCAATCATTCAAAAAAAATGACAGAATGACAGCCTTCGCCGTGACTAGACATATTGTCCTGCTGTATAAAACCAAAGCAGCCTTCTCGCGCATGAGAAGGCTGCTTTGGTTACGGGTAAATTTCGAGAGGGCGATTGATTTATCACAATAACGGCGAGCAGGATAAATCAATTGCGGAGGAAAGGATGGATGCCGAATTACAAACGCTCACCTTGCTTATATTATAACAAAATGCCTCTCATTCGTCAAGGGGTTTTTGACAACTTTGTATAAAAGCAGCATTGCAGGCAGATTCGGAGCCTCAAAGTTGTAAAACTTGACGGAGAATATACTAATTGTAATTGTCAAACAGCCGTTTAATACAATATTTCATACGAAAAAACCATGATTCCTGCCCAGATTCTGCTGCAAGCTGTACAGTTTCAGCGGCATACAGCGGTGTCCTGGCGATCTCGACCGCACCGCTCCGCCAGATCAGCTCCCCGATCTTCTCACCGCGCTCGACCGGCGCTGTCAGGAAGGGTGGAATCGCCGGCGTAACCTGATATTCCGGCGGGATGCCATACCATGCGGTCATCACCGGCGCCTCACGGATATAGCCGGAAACCGTCTGTGCGGTGCCGCCTTCAATCTGCACCGCAAGCTGCTCCGGAACCGGCGGCACATATTCCGATGCACCCGCAAAACCGTAGTCATAGAGCGCGCTGTGCTCTGCAAAGTCATTGCGGTCATTGAGCGTCACACAGATGAGTGTGCGCTCCTGCCGCCTGCACGCGCTGACGAGACAGCGTCCGGCCGCATCAGTATAGCCCGTTTTGACGCCGATCACCGTATCGTCCATGCCAAGCAGCTTGTTTGTATTGGTCAGCGTGCGCGCATAGGGCGGATTTCCATAGCAGACAGTCATGGTCTGCCTGCTGCATATCGCCGCAAATTCGGGATTTTTCAGCGCTTCCCTGGCAAGCAGCGCCATATCGCAGGCCGATGCACCGTGTCCCTCTGCATCCAGCCCGGAAGGCGATGCAAACAGACTGTGCATCATACCGATCTGCTTTGCACGCACGTTCATAAGCTCCAGAAAGGCCGGAATACTCCCCCCGACTCTGACCGCCGCCGCATTCGCACCGTCATTGCCGGACGGCAGCAGCATCCCGGCGCAGAGCGCGCGCTTTGTGACCGTATCACCCGGCAGCAGCCCCATGGATGAGCCTTCCACCCGGATCGCGTCGCTGTCAACGACAAACGGCGTATCGAGATCGCCGCTTTCCAGCGTCAGCAGCGTTGTCATGATCTTGGTCGTGCTTGCCATGGGCAGTTTCTCCTGTGCATTCTGCTCAAACAGCACATAGCCTGTCTGCGCATCCATGAGGACGCAGCCCTTTGCGCTGATCTCCGGCGGATCGGCAGCAGCAGCCGGCAGTCCGTGCAGTCCCGTCAGCACAATGGTGCAGCACAGAAGATTCCGGAGCATTTGTTTCATATCAGACTCCCCTTTTCGGTTTCTGTTCCAGTCTATGCGCCGAAATCGGAATCTATGACGCTGCCGCGAAAAAACACCAAGGCCCCGCGTACAAATTGCCTGACTGTACGCGGGGTGCGGCGGAGGAAGTTATTTACAAATATAGGAAAGCGCATATTTGCGCCGTTTTCATCTTGCGCTAAGCGATTGCTTTTTTTCGCGGACCATTTCTGACATGTTCCTGAAGATGCCTTTCTTCCAGGCAATCAGCAGGAGCAGCGCCGTCACGGCAGCCGCCGCAATGCTGACAAGCCAGACCGGATAATCAAAGGCGAAATTATAGATGAATTTCAACACATCTTCATTATACGGAACATTTCCTGCCTGATGCCAGCTCTCGATCTTTCCTGCACACACAAGCGGTGCAATCGTCCAGAAAGCTGCCGTGCAGACCGACATGACCGCCATGAAAAAATGCGCCGTCCGGTAAACGGGAATTTTGATGCTGCTGCGATAAAGGAGCATCAGGATCGTGAAGATGATAACCGGGAACAGCGGCCCGTTCAGATGCATCCACTTATCCGAGAAATCGGTCCAGCTGCCGCCTTCTGAATAGACATGTGCGCGCAGCAGGCTGAATTCTGTGATTTTTGCGTGAGCTGAAAGCAATACAATCGTATGGCCGAATTCATGCAGCAAAATATAGACGATGATGCCAAGCAGCAGGGTGCCGGTCAGCGTACCTGCAAACTTGATTTTTTCTTTGACCATTGCTGAAACTCCTTCTGTAATGCATAATGTCGATTATTTATCCAGCCGGATCGAATTTGCGATGCGGAAGCAGGTCTCGGAATCCTGTGCTTTGATCATGACTGCATAGCTTGTATTTCCGGTATCGGGATCATATAGTTCCGCCTGAATACTGTAACGCGAAGAATCTGCTTCCTCTCCGGATGCCTGATCCATCCGCATGATAAAGCCCTTGTCACCGTCGGCATTCTCCCAGTCCCAAAGCTCATTGCAGACCGGCAGCACTTCGCTCTTTGTATAGGAAAGCGCCTCAAAGACCGCCGCCTGCTTCATGCTGTGGATATTGCAGTCATCGGGCTTCAGATGATAAATCATATCAAAAAAATCATACCAGGTTTTGATCGGTTCGCGCCCGAGTGAGCGGCAGAAGCGATCCATGGCCTCAGCACTCGCCTGCTCGTCAATCGTTGCGAGATCCATTTCCCCGAATTCATACGGCTGCTCAAACATCACAAGAACCGATTTGTCTGCATTCATATATACACCTGATCTAAAGCTGTCCGGGTCGCTGTCAAGCTGCATCAGCTCCGCAGGCATCATCAGGCTGATTCCCTGCTGTTTGCAGGGGACATAATCCGCAGGCACTTCGAGGTTTGCATACGGATATTCATCCGGAACAAAATTCAGCGCCTCACTGTACTGCTCTACTGCACGCTTTTTTGCAGGCAGGCCGCTGAATCCGGCGATCATCACCGTTGCAGCAACCGTCACCGCGCCGGCAGCGATTATTGTAAGCGTCAATGCTTTTTTCATGTAATACTCCAAATTGATAAAAAATAAACGCAGCCGCAGAACACAGCACGGCGTGTATCATGCTGTACCGGTAAGATGATTGTTGAAATATTCCGTGATCTGTCCGGCGGCTGCTGATATATCAGAAAGCAAAAGTTGTCATTTTGCGGGGTGTCATGTCTCGTTATTGTGCTGCTTGTACTTTTTCTACCTGACTTATAACGCTGGAAGCTGCGGCAAGTGCAGTATCCATTTTCCATTCTCCATTGATCCGAATTACTGCAAAATCAATGCCGAATGCCATATCGCCCATACCCATGCTGAACTGGAATCCGCTTCCGGCCTGACCGCCTGCATCTGCGGCTGCCTGATTCTGAATTCTGTAAAGATAAACGCTGTCAATATGGAACACATTGGATACTGGACCGCATTTCTCTAGGAGAGCATTATACTCCGCTGCCTTTTCCGGTGCATATACCGGATCCTTAAAAATGGGATTATGCTCCGAATTCTGTTTCTGCGACTTACCCAGCTTATCTCCGAACATTTCCTTTTCAAAGGCAATCAGCTCCTCACGGGTGCCAAGTTTATTATTCTGAAGATAATAAAGCAGATCCATGTTCGTACAATCAGCCAGCGCATCCAGATCCTGCGCGTAAAGCGCGTCTTCATATGCCCGGGTTACGCGCAGAACCTCTGCAAGCTCCTCTTCAGAACCGGGTTCCGGCTCAGAAGCAGCTTCTGCTTCATCAGCCGCATCAGAGGATTCCTCAGCAGATTCAGATTCTTCCGCAGCATTCTCTGATTCGGCAGAAACAACAGAGTTTTCTGTTTCCGTCAATTTGGTTGTTTCAGCCTCGGATGACGAAAACTCATATGCAGGAACATCCTTGAGCATCGCTTCCGCGAAGGGGTCTCCGCATCCAAATAAAGATGCACTCGTCAAAAGCGCCAGCAGCGCAGCAATCGTTTTTTTCTTCATGTTAAACCTTTCTGTACATCACAAGCAGTATTTTTCGTGTCTGGTCCTTTGCTGTCAAACACAGGCACGAGCCGGCACCGCTTTTCTCTGCGTACCGGCTCATATAAAATTTGTAGTTTGGAAGCGGTATTGTCAGCTGACGGACGCGCTTTCACCATTGATTGTAATATCTCCCAGGCTGTCCGACATATCGGAGAACATCTGATAGAACGACATAATCGTACCGATCGCCGGATCGACCTTCCATGCACCGTTGATGTGCAGGATCGGGATATCCATTTCAATATTGAAATCGCCGCTGACATTCAAATCAATATTGATGCCGCTTTCATCTGTTGAATTGCTCGTATCGACCGAGCCGCCGGATTTCATCCGCATGTTGTAAACGCCGTCCACCTTGAAGTTTTCGGCCAGCGCAGTTTTGCCGCTCTGTTCGTCAAACATCCTGAAGAATTCATTATAGGATTCGGCCTCTTCATTGGCACAGACCGGATCACCGAATGTCGTGTTTCCGTCATGCACCGAGCTGCCGTTCTCCCCATTGACATTTTCCTTCAGGTATTGCAGATATTTCTCACGGTCGCCCATTTCACCGTTTTCGAGATAATAGAGCATTTCAACATCATAAACATCCAGAAGAGCTTCATAATCGTTCTCTTCCATTGCCTTGAAATATGCATCTGCAACTCTCTGCACCTCTGCAAGCTCGTCTTCGTTTACAGGTGCAGCACCTTGTTTTTCTGTATCTGCGGATTCATCGGAATCCGATGTTTCCGCCTGGGTTTCTGTCGGTGTTTCGCTCTCTGCTGCCGTTTCCGCGGAATCGGCAGACACAGAATCTGCCACTTCAACAGGATCGCTGACAGGCTTCTCCGCAGCCGGATCATCGCCGCACGCACAAAGCGAAGCGGTCATCATCAGAGCGAGGAGAGCGGATGTCAGTCTCTTTGTATTCATGTTCCATTCCTTTCAGCGGTGTCTGCACAGTCGGTGCAGAGCAGTTGCAGTCTGATTGTCATTGTTTGCGTCGTATCGGGCAGTACGGTGTAGAGGGTACGTACTGCCCGCTGCGGAGCGCTTGTGTCGGGATACTTGTTGTCAGATTATGTCAGGTTCCTGCGTTGTCTTGATTTTTGTCGGATTCTGTTGTCATGCTGCGGAGTCTTGTACTGTGTTGTCGCTGTGTCGCCTTTGGCTGTGTC
>CAMNFV010000189.1 GCA_946537515.1 uncultured Ruminococcus sp.
CGCCTCAAACTCCGCCAAAGGGATTGAATCCCTTTGGAATCCCCATGTTTATGCGTGAATAGAAGTAAGCCGCTCCTATCAGGCAAATTGGAGCGGCTTGTTTTCATCACTCCCACATAATAAAAGTTTTGATCAAACTTTTTCAAAAGTTTGCGGGGTCAAGGGGCAGCGCCCTTGTCGATGCCCGCAGGCATCGAAACACCCCAGCGTTCGGGCTCGGAAAGATGAGGCTTGAGGAAGTCCCCCTTCCGGTCACTCAGACCGACTGATCAGATTTTTGTATATTATTTAGCATATATAGACGGATAGTCCACCGTGTTACAGATTTAACCTGAATGATGGCTTCGGTTTCAGGAGGATCATCTGCAAATTACTGCAAGTTGTATTTCTTTTAAATGATTCACAAACTATCAAAATACAACTTTTTGTGCACGATTACTATTATGTATTTTGCACAAATATTAAAGGATTATTCAGGTTTCTAATTTTGTGCCGAAGCGATTGACAACTATGAGTAATATCCGTTATAATCATTACAGAAAGGAGGCTTAGGGGGAATAAAACTGGGCAGTGTCTGTCTGTCATAATCCGCCTGGTTGTTTGACTTTCTTTATTTCATTTCTTTTACTTCCGAATGGACATTTCTACACGACATCACACTCTACATTGACAGACAAAACCAATTCACAGAACAGTTTTCTTGGCACAATCTAGATATAACCACAGCGATACTTTGATCTCATTTTACACGATCATTCTATCAAAAATCAAGAAAACAAGGAGTATTACACATGAAACAAGTCACTAAGAAAATCTTTGCAGCAATCTGCTCTGCCACGATGCTTGCAGGCGCAGCATTTGCTCCGTCCCTCGGCATTTTCAAGAACAGCGAAATCGTAGCTTCTGCCTACAGCAATTACATTAACGGCTGCCACTGGGAATATGAGCTGGATATGGGCGGCTATGCAATCACCAAGTGCCGCAACTATCAGCATCTCCAGAGCGTCAACGTTCCGACTACAATCAACGGTCAGCCGGTCGTTGCAATCTACGATAATGCTTTCATCAACAACAGCGAAAGCTGCGCACAGTACATCGTAAACATCACGCTGCCGAATACAATCTATAAGATTGGCAAAAACTTTTTCAGAAACTGCGACAAGCTCCAGAGTATTACGCTCCCCTCGGCCCTGATTACAATCGGTGACTATTCCTTCTATGATGCTGACGGTCTCCAGAACATCACGTTCCCGAACAAAGTCAAACAGATCGGTTCGTACGTCTGCAACTGGGCATACGGCCTGCAAAATGTCACCCTCGGCTCGCAGCTGGAAATGATCGGTGAAGGCGCATTTGCCCGCACGCCGAAGCTCCAGAACTTCAACTCCTCCTCGTCCTCAATGCTCAAGTTCATCAGCAAGGACATCCTCGTGAACAGCAAGTGGGCAAACGACCGTGCAAACAACGATGCGCTCTACATCGGCTACAATAACAGAGTGCTCCTCAGATATCAGCGCGGCGGCACCAACCAGACTGTATCCCTCGGCAGCAATGTCAGAATCCTCGCTGATCGTGCATTCAACACCGCAGGCTGGGCCGGAAGCGGTCAGTATATCAGAGACATCTATTGCCCGAGAATCGAATATATCGGCAGCAGCGTGTTCGGTATGACCCCGTCCGCAAGAGTTCATCTCAGCGGTTCTCTGATGTTCACGCACTACGGCAGCAACTATGCAACCTCTGTTCCGCCGATCGTCGCTCCGGCAACCGCTTATTTTGATCTTCCGTAAGATCTGAATCCCTCTGTCTTTTATTTCTCATCCCTTGGAACGCCTCCGAAAAACGGGGGCGTTCTTTTTGCTGTTCTGTGATTGTGAAAGACTTGACAATCTTCGGGATTTGCAGTATACTATAGGGTGGAGTTTTCCGAAAAATCAAAGAGAGGAAGGTATCGAACATGGAAGAGCAGATCAAAGCGATGCGGCAGAAGATCGAAGCCGCCGCTGCCGCCATTACCGATTCCAAAGAAATGTATCAGCTCCGGAAGCAGTACCTCGATAACAAAGCAGGTCAGATTTCCGCGCTGATGAAGAATATGCGCGATCTTGCACCGGAAGACCGTCCGGCATTCGGCAAGATCGTCAACGAACTGAAAACCTGGGCTCTCGATTTCTTTACCGCGCAGGATGCCCGTCTGAAGGCTGCCGAGCTTGCAAAGAAAAATGCTGCCGAGCAGATCGACGTCACTATGCCCGCAAAGCCCCACAAGGCCGGTGCGCTGCATCCGAATACGCTGATCGCCAATGAGCTGATCGACATTTTTGCAGGCATGGGCTTCACGATCTTTGAGGGACCGGAAATCGAAAACGATTACTATAACTTCACCGCGCTGAATACCCCGAAGGATCACCCGGCGCGTGATATGCAGGATACTTTCTATGTCAGCCCGGAGCTGCTGCTGAGAACGCAGACTTCTGCCGGTCAGATCCGCGTCATGGAGAAGAACCAGCCGCCGATCAAGATCCTTTCGCCCGGCAAGGTGTTCCGCTCCGATGATGACGCAACGCATTCCCCGATGTTCTCGCAGATGGAAGGCCTCGTCGTCGATAAGGGCATTACGCTCTGCGATTTGCAGGGTATGCTGGATGTTTTCGCGCAGAATGTCTTTGGCGAGAATGTCAAAACGCGCCTGCGTCCGAGCTATTTCCCGTTCACAGAGCCCTCTGTTGAGGTTGATGTCAGCTGCTTTGAGTGCGGCGGAAAGGGCTGCCGCCTCTGCAAGGATACCGGCTGGATCGAGGTTCTCGGTGCCGGTATGGTCAACCGCAAGGTGCTCGAAAACTGCGGCGTCGATCCCGATGTCTACACCGGTTTTGCTTTCGGCATGGGCATCGAGCGTATCGCAATGCTCAAATACGGCATCCCGAATATCAAGATGCTGTTTGAATCTGACGTCAGAGTTCTCTCGCAGTTCAACGAATAAGCCGGCAGATATTGTTAGGAGTGAGAAGTGAGGAGTGAGAAGCTGCGGTATCGCCTTGCGGCGATGCGATTTTTGAATCATGCGCGTCAGCGCATACCATATCTCCTAACTGCTATCTCCTAACTCCTCACTGAATATATAATAAATCTTTGTTATGAAAGGAACTGAAAAAGATGATCGTTCCGCTTAGTTGGTTAAAAGAATACGTTGATATTGATATCACGCCGCAGGAGCTCGAAACCAGACTCTTTGACTGCGGCTTTGAGGTCGAAACGCTGACACAGCTCGGCGAAGAGATCTCCGGCGTTGTGGTCGGCCTCGTCACCGAATGTGAGCCGATCCCCGAAACGCATCTGCATGTCTGCAAGGTCGATTGCGGCAAACACGGCACATTCCAGATCTGCTGCGGCGCCGATAACGTGAAAGTCGGCGGCAAATATCCGGCTGCACTCGTCGGCGCAACGGTCTATGAGACCGAGCGTGACCATGTGACCGTTACCGGTACCATGAAAATCAAAAAGGGCAAGCTCAAGGGCTTTGAATCGCACGGTATGCTCTGCTCCGGCGTGGAAATCGGCCTGAATGACGACCTCTATCCGGGCGCGGATTACTGCGGTCTGCTCGTCCTGCCGGATGATGCTCCCGTCGGCGCCGATATCAAGGAAGTCACCGGGCTTGACGACTGGATGTATGATATTTCGATCACCGCAAACCGCCCGGACTGCATGAGCGTTCTCGGCATTGCGCGTGAGGTTGCGGCCGCACTCGGCAAGCCGCTCAAAATGCCCGCTGTTGATTACCAGCCGGATGCTTCCGGTCTCGACGGCTTCAAGGTCACAGTCGAAGCACCGGATCTCTGCCCGCGCTATCAGGCACACTATGTCCGCGATGTAAAGATCGGTCAGTCCCCTGCCTGGATGCGCCGCAGACTCGCACTCGTCGGCATTCGCTCCATTTCCAATATCGTCGATATCACAAACTATGTCCTCAAGGAGATCGGCCAGCCGATGCACGCATTCGATCTGCGTCAGCTTGAGGACAGACAGATCATCGTCCGCAGAGCAAAGCAGGACGAAACAATCATCACGCTCGATGAAAAGGAATTCAAGCTCAATCCCAATAACCTCGTGATCTGTGACGGTAAGAAGCCGGTCGCACTCGCAGGCATCATGGGCGGCCTGAACTCAGAGATCAAGGACGATACTGCGGATGTCGTATTTGAATCCGCAAAGTTCATGCGCGATAATGTCCGCAAGACCGGCCGTGCACTCGGTCAGCATTCGGACAGCTCCCAGCGCTTTGAAAAGGGCGTCGATGAGTATGCAACACAGCTTGGCTTGAAGCGTGCGCTGCACCTGATCGAAGAACTCGGCTGCGGCACCGTCACTTCCGCTGCATTCTGCGAGGCAGTTTCTGCGGATCCGACTGCGACCCGCCCGCTGACTGTTTCGATTGCAAAGATCAATGCGCTGCTCGGCATCACCGTTCCGGATGATGAGATCAAGCGCATCCTGACAAATCTCGATTTCGCACCGCAGATCGACGGCGACAAGCTTTCCGTGCAGATTCCGCCTTATCGTGAGGACATCGAAAATGCGCCGGATATCGCGGAAGAGCTGATCCGTATGTACGGCTACGATCACATCAAGCCGACCTTCCTTGCGGCTGCTTCCGTCACAAACGGCGGCAGAAATGCTGCGCAGAACAGCACTCTGAAGCTGAAGCGCACCCTCGCTGCGCAGGGACTCTATGAGGCGATCCACTACTCCTTCTATTCGCAGAAGGATCTCGATTTGCTGCGCATTCCGCAGGATGCACCGCAGCGTCAGGCAATCCGCATTCTGAATCCGATCTCCGAGGATCTTTCGATCATGCGCACCATGCTCGCACCGTCGATGCTGAATGCCGTGATCCGCAATGTCCGCCGCGGCAATGACGAAGGCGGCCTCTTTGAGATTGCAAAGACCTATCACTCCGCAGAGGAGCACCCGAGCACCGAACCCGAAGAGCGTGAGGCGCTGTCGATCGGTCTGTTTGACGGCGGCAAGCTCGATTTCTTTGAGGGCAAGGCCATTCTGGAAGCGATCGCTGATGCATTCCGCCTGGAATTCACCTATGCAAAGCCGGATGATGCCGCAAAATATCCGTTCCTGCATCCGGGCATGAGCGCGGTTGTCTCGCTCGACGGACAGGAAATCGGCTGGCTGGGTATGCTCGCACATGACCTGACTGACGCCGAGGTTCCGGATCACAGCGTATTCCTTGCAGAGCTTGATCTGACCGTTCTGCGGCCGTATCTCACCAAGCCGGTCACATTTGAGATGCTGCCGAAGTTCCCGGTCGAACAGCGTGATATCGCGCTGCTCGTCAGCAAAGAGGTCATCTGCGCAGACCTGGAAGCCTGCATGAAGCGCTCCTGCAAGTCGCTCGACCGCGTACAGCTCTTCGATGTTTACGAGGGCAAGCAGATCGAGGCAGGCAAGCAGTCGCTCGCATTCTCGCTCTGGTTCAAGAGCAATGACCACGCCCTGACCGACAATGAAGTCGATCAGTTCGTTGCAAAGATCCTCAAGAATCTTGCAAAGGAATATGAAGCTTCGCAGCGCTGATTGATATGGATAAAGCCGCTCCTACTGCTTGGGGCGGCTTTCTGTATCCATATTGATATCATCATAAAAATGCCGCTGAAACTGACATTTCTGCTCGTTTCAGCGGCGCTTTTTCTGCTGTATATTACTTCAGATGATGCGAAATAAAGATCTCAATGCCGATGCC
>CAMNFV010000190.1 GCA_946537515.1 uncultured Ruminococcus sp.
GGATAGACCGGCTGTGCTGCGGGATTGACAGGCGCTGTCTGCGGATAGACCGGCTGTGCAGGATTGACAGGCGGTATCTGCGGATAGACCGGCTGTGCAGGATTAACAGGCGGTGTCTGCGGATAGACCGGCTGTGCTGCGGGATTGACAGGCGCTGTACGGAAATTTGCAGGCGATACAGCGGGATTGGCCGGCTGTGCGAAAAGCTGAACGACCGGTTCATCCTTCTGTGCAAGCTTCCGGACAAGGAAAAATGAAATAATCATGAGAATGATGAAGAATACGAAGAAAAGGAGCAGCATCCATCCGCTGCTGACGGACAGGCAGAAATCATAGAAGCCGTGCAGCAGCATCGGAACGAGCAGCGCGGCCGCCATGTGGAAGCGCTTTCCCGATTCATTCCGGCGCATCTCATCCTTTTTCGCTGCACCGTAGAAAAGTCCCATAAATACGCCGAAAATCGCGTGCCCCGGGAGAGATGTCAGCGCACGGAGAACGGCAAGGCCGAAGCCGCCGTCCAGCACATACATCACGTTTTCGACTGCTGCAAATCCGAGCGACGCCGCGACCGCATAGACGACTGCATCATATGTATAATTGAATTCGGGCGATTTCCATGTGCCCTTTTTCAGCGCGAAGAGCTTGCCCGCTTCCTCTGCGCCCGCAACGATCAGATAATTCTCCAGCGCGATATACAGCAGACTGTCCTCCGGCAGAAATGCTCCGAGAATCGCGCCGCCGAGTACCTCCAGAATCACCGCGCTGATGACTGTCAGCGCGCCGAATCCGCAGAGCTTCATAATCATGCCGGTCGGCTCTGCTTCAACTTTATCGAGCTTCCGGATGTATAACAGCAGCGCGAGCGCGGGAAGCACCGCTGCCGCAACCAAATATTTCATAAAATGTCCTCCTTCGGTAAATTGCTATTATTGTACCACAAATCTGCAAAAAATACAATACGGTACAGAAAAATCGGGCGCGGGCGCAGAAATTTTACAGCATTTTCTGCCACAATTCCCGCAGGATATATGGATTCCTACAAAATTTCAAAATGATTGAAATTTTACTTGATTCCGGCGGATTTTTGCAGTATAATATCTGGGCATTCTATCAAAACGGAGAGATGAAAATGGAACAGACAGCTCAAAAGCTGACGGCCGAAAAGCTCAAACCGAAGCTCTTTTCGGTCATGAAAACCTACACGAAGGCGCAGTTTGTCAAGGATCTGATCGCGGGCGTGATCGTCGCGATCATAGCGCTGCCGCTTTCTATCGCGCTTGCGCTTGCTTCCGGTGTCAATCCGGAGCAGGGCCTCTATACCGCGATCGTCGCCGGATTCCTTGTATCGTTCTTCGGCGGCAGCCGTGTGCAGATCGCCGGTCCGACCGCGGCATTTGCAACGATCGTTGCCGGAATCGTCGCGACGGACGGCATGGACGGTCTGATTCTTTCGACGGTCATGGCGGGCATTCTGCTGATTGTCATGGGCATTTGCAGATTCGGCAAGCTGCTCAAATACATCCCCGGCACGATTACCGCGGGCTTTACATTCGGCATTGCCGTCACGATTGTAATTGGTCAGATCAAGGATTTCCTCGGCCTGACCTTTCAGAATTCGCCGATCGAAACCGTTGACAAGGTCGCGGAGATCATCCGGTGTCTCGGGACGCTCAATGTCTCTGCGCTGCTGATCGGCCTGCTGTCGCTTGCGGTGCTGATTCTCTGGCCGAAGAAGCTTGAGAAGATCCCCGCCTCGCTGATCGCGGTCATTCTCTGTTCAGCGGTCGTGAAGCTCACGGGGATGCATGTCAATACGATCGGTGATCTCTATACGATCTCCAATGCGCCCCCGAAATTCACGCTGCCGCATGTCACCTTCAGCGGCATCCGCGCCATGCTGCCCAATGCGTTCACGATTGCGATTCTGGCAGCCGTTGAATCGCTGCTCTCCTGCGTCGTTTCCGACGGTATGATCGGCTCAAAGCACCGTTCCAATATGGAGCTGATCGCGCAGGGCATTGCGAATATCGGCTCGGCGCTCTTCGGCGGAATCCCCGCGACCGGTGCGATCGCACGTACCGCCGCGAACGTCAAGAACGGCGGCAGAACCCCGGTCGCCGGTATGGTGCATTCTGTCATTGTGCTCGGTATTCTGGTCGTCCTGATGCCCTATGCATCCATGATCCCGATGCCGACGATCGCCGCGATTCTGTTTATTGTTGCATATAATATGTGCGGCTGGAAAAACATCCGCACGATGCTCAAAACCGCCCCGAAGAGCGATATCGCCGTGCTGGTGACGACGATCGTGCTGACGGTCGTATTCGATCTGGTTGTCGCGATCGGTGCAGGTCTGGTTCTCGCATCGCTGCTCTTTATCAAGCGTATGGCCGATGTCACCGAGGCACATGCCTGGGTCGATGCCGATGATGAGGAGACCGACCCCGATCACATCCGCCACAAGAAGATTCCGGAGCGGACAAAGGTTTATGAAATCAACGGCCCGATGTTCTTCGCAGCATCCGAAAAGTATAAATACATGCTCGACGATCAGAATTTTGATGTGCTGGTCATCCGCATGAGAAATGTTCCGGCGATTGACGCCGCAGGCGTGGAAGTGCTTTCCGAGATCGTCCGGGAATGCCGCAAGAATCAGATTGCTGTCGTATTCTCGCATGTCAATGAGCAGCCGATGCACGCAATGGAGAAGGCTGGTCTGACGGCCGAAGTCGGCGCAGAGAATTTCTGCCCGCATATTGATCCTGCATTGCTGCGCGCGGCAGAGCTCGTGAAAAAGACAGCGCCGGCGGCGAAATAACAGCGGCGGAATTCCGCGCTGATTCTGAAAAAATATAAGAAAGAGGCGTTCCGATGTCTACGCAATCCGCACATGCCGGGAGACTTCCCGTATTCCCGAAGCCGCAGCAGATCGGTGCGGCGTTCATGTCCTTCTGCAAGGCGCAGCCGGTGCTGGTGATCGCGTTTCTCGCGGCGGTGATTACAATGTTCATCGTGCCGCCCGATGCGAAATATGCGGGCTATTGCAACCGCACTGTCCTGATCCAGCTGTTCGGGCTGATGACCGCGGTTTCCGGCGTCCGCAGCATCGGCGCATTCGATGCGGTGACGGCGATGCTCCTGCGCAGAACCGGAACCGTCCGGCGGCTCGGCACCGTGCTCATGCTGATCTGCTTCTTTACCTCGATGCTCGTGACGAATGACGTTGTGCTGCTGACCTTCGTCCCGCTGACGCTGATGCTCCGGGCGCAGCTCTGCAATGAGAAAAGCTGCATCCTGACGGTCGTCCTCGAAACCGCGGCGGCCAATCTCGGCAGTATGCTGACACCGGTCGGCAATCCGCAGAATCTCTATCTCTACGATTATTTTCATCTGGATGCAGCGACATTCCTGCGCGTGATGCTCCCAGCCGGCGCGGTCAGTCTGCTGATGCTGCTTCTGCTCAGCCGGCTGCTCCCGAAAACGGACTGTGCGGCGCCGCAGCAGGAGAAAACAGAGATTCATAAGCCCCGTGCGGCGGCATATTGCATTCTGTTTGTGCTCTGTCTCTGCTGCGTATTCCGGCTGATCCCTGATCTGGTGCTGCTGCCTGCGGCGGTCCTGACGGCGCTGATTTTCGACCGCTCGCTGCTGAAAAAGGTTGATTATGCGCTGCTTGCGACATTCGTCTGCTTCTTTGTCTTTGTCGGCAATATTGCGCGGATTGATGCGGTGCGCGAAACGATTTCCGGATTGCTGACAGGGCATGAGATTCTGCTCTCAGCGCTGCTTTCGCAGGGCATCAGCAATGTCCCGGCGGCCGTGATGCTCGCAGGCTTTACCGATGCGGGCACAAAGCTGCTGCTCGGTGTCAATCTCGGCGGGCTCGGTACGATGATTGCATCGCTCGCAAGCCTGATTTCCTTTCAGTTTTACCGCAAATCCGAGGGCGCACAGACCGGCCGCTATTTCCGCGTCTTCTCCGCAGTCAATTTCGGAATGCTCATTCCGCTGCTGCTCATCGCAGTAGTCTTCATGCAATAAAAAAGGCAGCCTCACCGGGAGTCGGCGAGGCTGCTGCTTTGGGGAATGCTGCAACTGTTCAGTTCATTTTCATTTGCGCATAGCAGAATTGTTTTCAGAGAGTGTAGTACATTGGAACAGACCGCGCTGCGGAGAAGCCTGATTGCCTGTTTGCGAAGCGTGATACTGCAATGATACTGCTTTGAATGGCTGTACCGGTCTGTCTATGTACTTATTTTAGCATGTTTCGGACGAAATTGTCAATGCCTTTTTCTTAATATTTCCTTAAAATCCGCGCAAATTTCCGTTAATTTATAACAAAAATGCGGCACTTCGCAATTCATTCCGGTTTCAAAAATAAATCCCTGCGGCAGCGCTTTTGCCGCAGGGATTTTGTTGTTAGGGATTGTTGCAGATCGAAATATGATATGAAATGCCGTCCTTCGCAGCCCGGAATTTCACTTTCTTTTTTTCGAGGCATTGATAATACTGTTCCTCGCTGCATTGCTGAATATACTGGTTCTTTTTATAATTGATCTGCACGAAATATTTGATCTCACGATTCTTTTCACGCTCGTTTTCAGCGAGTGTCAGTTCCCCGTAATACGGATGTTCATCTCCTTCGCCCTTTTGCCGGACGGTTCGAGCTGTCACCCATTTATCATACTCATAATAGCATTTGGTATCTTCGCGTGTGGCATAAACCGGTTCCTGATAATATCGGGTTTCCCAATGGAATGCTGCAATCGGCGGTTTCGGGCAAATCATCAGAGCCGGCATTTGCAGCATTCCGAACTGGCCGTCACCGTAATCATCCCAGCCGCCGTCATCCCAGCCGCCGCCGTCGTCGTAGTCCCAGTCGTCATCGTCGTCCCAGCCGTAATCATCATCATCATCATCGTTATAATCTTCGACCCACACTTCCTCGGTGCGGTCTTCATAATGATGAATATACTGGCGGCTTTCAATCGCTGTCCGCAGGACGCGGGCATCTTTCGGGAGTTCATCTTCCCAGCAGCTGTCCTCGAATGATTTGAGCGCCTCGATATTGATATCGCTTTGCCAGTAAGCTGATACCAGATCAGAAGTATGGACAATGCCGTCCAGCGCATTCCGAATGATGTGACCCGAAATGAGCAGGATAAACGGGAGAAAAATCAGCCCGACGCAAATAAAGACGAAAAGATCGCTCTTGTTTATTTTGTTTTTCAGGCTGCCGGAATTGCGGAACGAATTCGGCGGGGCGCTGCCGTTGGGATTCGGGATATCGTGATAGCGTTCAATGCTCTCCGCACGCGATGCGCCGCAGTAGGAGCAGGTCTGAACGCTGTCGTCATTCTGCTGGCTGCAATAGGGGCAGATCCAGTTCTGACGGCCGATGCGGACGGCGCTTTCTCCGGAAACCTCATCGACGAATTCATACGGGCTGTCATCATTGAGATAAAACTTGACATCCCTGTCCCTTGCCTTGCCGCAGTTCGGGCATTCCTTATGGTCGCCGCGGATTTCCTTTGTGCCGCAGTAACGGCAGTCCCAGTATCCCCAGCGATTGCGCTTTTTGCCGCAGGACGGGCATTTGATCAGATCACCGCTGATATTCGGCCGGTGACATTGCGGGCAGTTCCAGTTTGAATGTACCATGATGTTACTCCTTTTATGTGAAACCAAAGTGGCTTACCGCTTTCCGCACAGCTGCCTGTACGTTTCCTGATATTTCTATTATATCACATT
>CAMNFV010000191.1 GCA_946537515.1 uncultured Ruminococcus sp.
CTTCGCGATGATTTATAATAGGAAGAGGTTAGTTGAGAGAATCAAGGCTCATGTCGCAGTTGACCTACCGGAGAACTTTAGATCAACGGCTGTCGGCCCTGCCGACCGGGCGCTGCCGCAGGTTGACAAAATGGGGGGATTCGTTTACAATAGGGGTATCAGATCAAGACATTTGACTTTTTCGACAGGGGGTAATTTCATTGCAGCACTTATACAGAAAAATTTCCAGCCTGACTGCGGCAGCCGTCACGGCATGTGCATGGATCCCGTTCAGCGGTATTTTCTCATGTGCAGCCGCGGTAATCCCGCAGGCAGATCTCAGCGAGCCGGTGCCGGTTGTGATTCAGATTTCCGGCGAACCGGTCATGCAGTCCGGCGCGTGCCGTGATGCGGATGATCTCGACACCGCTGCGGCCGCAAAACAGGCTGCATCCTGCCAAACCGCACAGCAGGCCGTTCAGGATCGCATCCGCGCATATTATCCGGCGCTGACCGTCGATTACAGCTACAGCACACTCTACAACGGCTTTAGCTGTGCGCTGCCCCGGGCACTGATCGAAAAAACCGCAGCGCTCCCCGGCGTTGTCAGCGTCACAGAGACACCGGATTTTCTGCTGCCGGATACGGATGCTGCGGCGCAGGACGGCGTTCCGGCTGAATTACAGGGATATTCCGGCGCAGGTACGGTCATAGCGGTCATTGATACGGAGCTCGATGTCACGCATCCGATGTTTGCGCCGCTCGATGACAGCATCGAAACGGCACTCAGCTATGAGGATATCGCGCACGTCATCGACAGCGGCGCGCTGAATGTCAATGTCGATCCGGCGCGTGCTTACATCAGCAATAAGCTTCCCTATGTCATTGATTATGCGGATTCCGATCCGTACGGCGGCGTCCGGGATGCCTCCAGCTATCACGGAACGCATGTCAGCGGCATCGCAGCCGGAAACGCCTGCAAAACAGCGGACGGACAGTCTGTCTCCGGTATCGCAAAAGACGCGCAGCTGCTGTTCTTTGCATGCGGAAGAGGCAAGAGTATGTCCTATTCGGCGGCGCTTGCTGCCCTGGAAGATGCCGTCCGGCTTCATGCGGATGTTATCAATATGAGCTGGGGCACAACTGCGGAGTATTACGGCAGCAATCCGTTTTCCGATGCAATCGCCGCAGCAGACCGCGCCAGAATTATTGTCTGCAATTCCGCGGGCAATAAGGATAACGGCACGCGCACGACCGGAAAAATCGTATTGCCCGATCAGCCGGATACCGGTATGATCTGCGATAAGGCGGAGCGGGGCTCTCCGCTGCTCGTTGTCGGTTCGGCGGAATCCGGCGGGCAGGCAGAAGCGGGCATGTTCCTCTTTGCCGGAGAGCAGATCATCTACCGCCCGACGATGAATGCGGACGGCAATCTCTATTTTCTTTCGCAGGAGCTTGCGCCCGGCGACTATGAATATGCGGACTGCGGCAGCGGTACGAATGAGGAATTCCGTGCGGCGAATCCGGCAAATAGGATTGCGCTGATTCAGCGGACATCCGATCAGAACCTTTCGGAAATCGCGCAGCGCGCACAGAATTATCAGGCACGCGGGCTGATCGTTTCGGATCTGGAAACGCCGGACGGCCTCGATTATGCATACAGCAATGCGCCGCTGAAAATTGCGGTCGTGACCTATGCAGAAGGGCAGATGCTCCGCGCAGCAGCCGATCAGACCGTGACATTCACCGGCGAGAATGTGATGCAGGAGCATCCGGCAGCGGTCAGCGCATTCAGCTCCTGGGGCGTCAAGCATTCGCTCGATCTGCGCCCTGATCTCCTAGGAATCGGCGGGCGGGTATGTTCCGCGGCCTACAATGCATCTGCGCGGACGCTCTCCGGTACGTCTATGGCATCGGCTTATGCGGCGGGCTGTGCGGCTGTGCTCCGCGGAATGCTCAAAAGTGATCTGCCGGACGGTGCGGCGATGACTGCCATGCTCCGCACAAAGCTGATGAACACCGCAATCCCGTATCAGGAAAATGATCTCTATGTCAGCCCGCGGCGGCAGGGCGCAGGGCTTGTATCCCCGGAGCGCGCTGCGGCTGCTAAGGTTCGGATGACTGACCGGAACGGGGAAGCAAAGGTCAATCTGTTCGATCAGCTCGGCGCTGAATTTTCCTTTGATGTGATCCTGAAAAATGACAGCGGCGCGGATGTTGTCTATCCCGATGCCAAGCTTTGCCTGACGACAGACGGCATCCGGCATGACAGCCGCCGGAACTGCGACATTCTCTCCGGACAGCAGGCGCTGCGCTGTGAAACCAATTTCACGGGGCCGGTGACGGTCAGGGCAGGGGAGTCGCTGACGCTGCCGGTGCAGGTTTCGCTCGATCCGGCGCAATACGCGGAACTCTCCGCATCCTTCCGCAGAGGCTTTTTCATTGAGGGCTTTCTGCTGCTCTCCGGTGCAGCGGACAGCGCAGATATTTCCATGCCGCTGCTCGGATTTTCCGGCGACTGGGCACAGCTCCCGATCGGTGATGCAGACCGCGTTATGGCGGCAACGATCTTCGGAGAGAGTTATCAGGCAGGCAGCGTGCCGCTGGTCGAATACAACAGCATTCTGGATACGATCCGCAGCCGTGTGCCGGAGGATATCCCGAAATATGAATTGTTCAATCTGAAAGAATACGCATCAGAGGATGAGATCCGTCTGCTGGAAACCGGCCGGAATGAGGCATGGATCTCCCCGAACGGCGACAGCATTGCCGATGCGGTCTACGGCATAAAGCTGATTCAATACCGGGACGCAAGAGCCGACCTGACCCTGAAGGATGCTGCCGGAAAGACGGTATGGAGCGAAAAATCTGTGTCCTATCAGGATGTATTTGAGCTGAATTTTGACCAGTCGGCGCTTCCGCCGGGCGAATATTCGCTGACGGCTGCGGCCTATATTGATTATCCGGGCTCGGCGGTGCATCCGCAGACGTATTGCTGTACGATCCATGTGGACCGCACCGCGCCGGAAGTTTCCGCTTCCTTTTCGCGCCGGGACGGACGGCAGATCCTGACGATCACCGCTTCGGACGATCAGAAATTGCAGGGCATCGCCGTGACGGGCATCTATAAACCGATGTATCAGATTCTCAATCCTGCGCGGATCAAAGAGCGCGACAGCTGGTTCTACGGCGGGACGCAGTACCGCGGCAGCTACCCCTGGACAACCGGCAGAGAGCGCGAAACAGCAGATCAGCTGCCGCTTGTCTTGCAGGAGCTTGCGGGCTTTTCCACGCAGGACGATCATCCGGAAATCAATTTCCGCGATTTTCTCACGCCGCAGCCGGATGCAGACGGTGTCTGGACGATTGAATATGACGTCACGGATCTTGAAGAATATACGATCACGGTGCTGGATGAAGCTTATAACTTCGCCGTGATCGACACCACCGATGATTCCGCGGAACAGCTGACGGCAGCCGAAAGCTGTTGGCATGACTATCAGTACGGTATCTGGGAGTTCGGGCCGCATTTCATTCGCTTTACGGATTACTATGACGGCTCGGTCACGACCTATAGCTTTACGGCAAAGAACAATCAGCTGGAGCTTCATTCGGCTGATGCGGTGAAAAATTATACCACAAAAATAATCAATGAAGGCTTGTGCGAGCTGACAGACAATGCAACCGACGAGACATTCCTGCTTTTCAGAGAATACAATCCCGAAAACTGGACAGAGAAACCGTTTTATCCGATCAATACGCTGATTCAGGCGGCGGAAGCGGAATCTGCGGCAGCAGTCGGTCATACGCCGCAGCGCACTGAAATCAATTATATCAACGGGCCACAGAGCGTCGGGCTCTCTGTGCATTTTGAATTTGAGGAAGACGGCTGCAAGGTCGAAGTCTGCGACAGATATGAGGGGTTCAGCCTTTATACCGGCAGCGGAACTGCGCAGATGAAGCGATGTTATACGAGCGAATACGGCACTGATGTACGGCTGTCTGCTATACGCTATGTCAATCTGTTCCGGAAGCCGCTGTCTGCGGTTCCGCCGGGGCTCTATCAGCTGAAGGATGCAGACGGCACATTTCTCTTTTCCGATGACGGCGAGACCGGCATGATTCTCTATCCCAGCCAGTTCAGCAGCGTCTTGGACTGCCCGGAAGATACACCGTTTACCTATACGATCGACAGCGAAAATTGGATCTCGATCCGCTGGAAAAACAAGGAAATCAGCGGGGTACTGTCATCCGGCGGACAGGGCGGTTCATTCTTCGTTGAGCCGGATGATGCGCAGCGCGAGGTCAATTCGCTCGCGGCACGATTCGGATATTTTACATTTGATCTGATCACCGATGCGCCGGATGTGCTCGCGCAGCTTCCGTCAACAGCAGAGCTGACTGCGCTTGCGGCGGCATATGCAAAGGCGTCCGCCGGCATCGAACCGGAAGAAGATCAGATTGAATTCTGGGGATTTCAATCGAATCATATGTGCGATATCCTGTTCAATGCCGATCATCAGTTTTATGGGATCAGCGTCGATCCGCTGACGCTTCAGATGCAGGATGATTACGGTATGAAGGGCGATCTCCGGCAGCCGCCGCAGCTTCCCGCGGGCGGTCTCAGCAGAGATGAAATCAGCGAGATTGCGCAGAAAACCTTTGCAGAACAGGACGGTATTACCCCTGCGTATATCGAAACGCGCCTGAATCCGGACGGCACCTATACGGCTATTGCACGCGGAGAGACACATGGCGAGCTGAGCATCCGGATTTTTGATGCAGTGACAGGCAAACTGTGTATGCCGGAAGATTTCATTTTGCCGGGCGATGTCAACTTTGACGGCGCGGTCGGCGCGGATGATGCGCAGCTTGCGCTGAATGCCTATGTTTTGCTCATGGCGGACTGTGAGAGCGGCCTGACGCCGGAACAGGAGCAGGCTGCCGATGTAAACGGCGACAATGCGGTTTCTGTCGAGGATGCACAGATGATTTTGCTTTATTATGTGCAGAATACGATCTCCGGCATCCCGACCGAATGGGAAGATTTGAGGGTGAATTGACTTTTTTGACATTCGATGATATAATAAATAAAACGGCGGATTCATTCCACAGAAGGTAGGCGTATATTATGGAATATGGATTTAGAGCATGGATTAAAGAAAACAATGGTGTGATTCTTCATGACGGCGGAAGTTACTGTCTTGCACGGTTTAGCAAGCCACGCCACGGCGGTTATTATATAGACTGCTATTATCGTGTCGATTATATTGGCAAGTATAAAGGCGAAATGAAAAAGCAGCATTTGACCAGAGGCGGTTGGCTGGAACTCAGCGGAGAAGCCGAAGCGCGCGAGTTGGCAGCAAATCCGGAAAAGGCAATGAACTGGATTCTGACCTATATTAAGCAGGAGGAAACACTCTTGACAGGGGATATTACACCTGAGATTATCCTGGATCGGGATACGTCACCGGCGACAGTCGCAGATACATTGAAATATTATAATGGTGCTGAAACAAAAGCACTTGCAGTCACCAATAAGTATTACATTGTCGAAGCATTCTGGCCTGCTAAAACAGTATACAGCAAGATTTCAGAACATTATCCGGTTAGTAATTTTGACTCTCAGCCGGTTGATGCAGAAGATATGACGGAGTCTGAGGCACGCAATTTTCTGCGGTCTGTCGGCAAGTCGCTATGATTGTGAATCTATTATTTCAGCAGCCGTAAAGGCTGCTGATTTTGTCCAAAGAAAAAAC
>CAMNFV010000192.1 GCA_946537515.1 uncultured Ruminococcus sp.
AACCGTGAGACCTTCGGTATCGGAACGGATGATTCCGGCAATATTGTGATGACCGGCAATTTCCGGTTCCTGCTGCATGATACAAGCGGTATCCATGAGCAGACGCTGCTGCCGACTGATATTACCGATATCGGCCATTATCTCACGATCGGTTCCGGGACAGCGAAGGAGATCTTTACCGATCCCTATATGCTGGATTATACAAACGGCCTGACTACAGATGATGTTACGATCAGTATCAAAAATGATACGCCGCATCCGGTCGCGCAGTATGACTATCTCTATCATCAGGATGACGGCTCGCTGACCGGTCCATATACGATCAAAGTGGATCTGGTAACGGGCATCGCGGAGCTGCCGGACGGCACAACGCGAAAGGCTGAGCAATATACCCCCGCCGGAAAGTCCGTTCCGGGCGATGTCAATCTCAGCGGTATGACCGATGTTTCGGATGCTGTCCTGCTCGCAAGATTCGTCGCAGAGGACCCCGAGGCTTATATCAACGCACAGGGCCGCAGCAATGCCGACTGCAACAAAAACGGTATGCCCGACTCTGACGACGTCATTCTTATACTCAAGGCGATCGCGAAAATGATTACGCTTTGAGCCAATTCCCTGCCGCATAAATTTAAGCCGCTCCGATCAGCAGATTTGCCTGTTCGGAGCGGCTTGCTTTCACAATATCATTCCTCCGGCTCTGATTCCGGGGTCAATTTTGCATAATGGAGCGTGCCGGTCATCGTCAGCGGATCGGCCTCAAACGTGATGCCGAAGAATTTTTGCAGTTCCTCCTCTGTCATTCTCACAAAAGCGTGCGTAGAGTCTCCAATCGTATTCGACCCGCGCGCAATCTCGTAAATGCCGTATCCGCTTTGGCACCAAAGGATGATATCTTGGTTCCGGTAAGACACGTTATAGTGATAAAAATCGCCCCTGTCGTACTGGTACACCTCAATTTCGCCGCGCCTCAGAACATCAATCAGATACGGCTCACCGTGCAGACTGACAGCCTCTTTTGATGCATTCTCTCCGGTAATCAGCCACCTGTTTTGCTCCGCATCCCAATCCAGCGGCAGCTTGACAACACCAGCGTCTGTCTGCATCTGATAGACACCGTCGGGCGGATATTCCAGCGTCATTTCATCCGGGATTTTGTCTGCCTGACCGTTTTCTCTGCACCAGTCACAGAATTTATGCTGTGCATCTGTGAGCAGCGCATCAAAATCGTACTCTGCTGCGTTTTCCTGCGTGTCAAACGGAAAAACGCCCATTTCCTGCACACCGAGCTGCACAAAGGGCTGCATACTGTGCCAGTAAATTGTTCTTCTCCCGTCCACTTCGGGCAGAAGGCTGTCCTCAGCGGTAACAGTATCAAGCGCGAGATGCAGCGCATCCGGAATATCCTCGAAATTCTCCACTTCGATGATCCAGTGACTGTCCGAATCTCTGCTGAAATCGTGAGATATCGTATTAAATTCATACCTGACAGGAAATTTCGTCTGCGCCAGCAAACGCTGCATGGCGGGCGTCTGGCTTTGCAGCACAGCACCGTAATCATCGAAATAATAATAAGACGAATTCCCCGGAGCATTCATGATCAATTTGCTTACGGCGGAGCATTCATTGCCTTTGCTGTCGTGCAGCGTCCAGACCGTGATATCCTCTTCACCGCCCCGCTGATCCGTCGAAACAAGCGTAAATTCCTCTCCGTAATATTCGGTCATACGCTGATCTGCGCTGCGTTTATCAGAATCCCGGTGCGGATTGGCCGATTGCACGGCAGAAATGATCACAATCATGATAAAAATCAATATGATCACACACATCGAAAAAAGAAACCCGCCGATCGCAGCAAGACAACCGTTCTTCTTGTTCTTCTCCGCTTCCATCATCATCACCTCGGGATTTTTGCCTTATTACAAAGCATATTGTATCTCTGGGTTTTTCATCATGATCATGACGCCCTCGTCAATTTCGTTTGCCGGCAGTTCACAGCTGGGATTGAGCAACCATTCTTTGCAGTCTATAAAAAACAGGAGCAGGAAAAAAGCCTGCTCCCGATTTTCATAAGAATTACTTCTTCTTGGATTTCTTTGCCTTTGCCGGCTTGGTGTTGACCTTTTCCTTGAGTGCGGCACCGACCTTGAACTTGACAGCTGTAGAAGCTGCAATCTTGATCTTCTCGCCGTTTGCGGGATTATGACCTTCTCTTGCAGGCTTGTCAACGGTCGTGAAAGTTCCGAAGCCGATCAGCTGAACGCTTTCCTTCTTCTGAAGCGTATCAGACACAACGTTCATAAAGGACTTCAGCGTTGCCTCAATGTCCTTCTTTGTGAGACCGGTCTCAGCAGCGATCGCGTCAATCAGTTCAACTCTGTTCATAATAATACCTCCATAATCGCCTTTCGGCGTTTTATTGACTCATACAGCTATTATAGTACATAAATCGCGATTTGTCAAGGATCCTTTCAAATTTTTTTATTCTTTTTATCGAATCCGGTCTCCGGCTCTGTCCGGCGGCCGTATTTCACTCCGAAAAATCGATCGAATCCGCATTGTAATGCGCTTCCCCGGCCTCGATCAGCCCGCTGCCGTAATCCACCAGATTATGATACACGCGGAGATCGCTGAACCAGCCGTCTACCACATACATCCGGCGGCTCGTATCCTCCTCACCGTATTCGCGGTCCATATACAGCGTATTGTTCACAAAGCGGTGATGATAACCCCAGCCGTCAGCCTGATCGTGAATCTCAAATGCCGCAACGATCTTCGGATTTCCGCTGCGGTATCCGGTATTGTCGTGGACATAGCAGTCGTTGCCGGCAATATCAATGAAGCTGCCCGCATAATTCGCGCCGGTCATCCCGTCACCGTAAAACGTACAGCCCGCAATTTCTGTCCCGGACGTAAATTCTTTCACATCAACATGCTCCGCTGCGACATTTTTGAAAGTGCAGTCCAGTACTTTGTTATTGTCACACTTGTAATCAAAGCCCGATGTGGAGACAGCGCTGCCGATATATACGCCCTCGCCATAGCCGGGAGTAACCTTCCCCGTATCATGGATATTGCACGATTTTACGATACATTCCGAGCTGCCGTCCCGCAGCGCAATCGCCTCGGCACCGGTATTTTTGACCTCGCAGTTCTGAATGATGCTGTGACTGGAATGATCGAATACGATCCCCTTCTGTGCGGTCGTGCAGACCAGATGATCGAGAATCCAGTAATCGCCCTGCATATGCAGAACATAGCCGCTTTCGGTTGAATTACCGGTCAGAACCGGCGGATGCTCCGGGTCGGCGGCAGTCAGGGTAATCGGTGCATCGGCTGTCCCGGCAGCTTTCGTATCAATTTTCTGTGCCCCCTGATAGACAGAATAATCATAAGTACCCGGCGCAATCTGGATCACATCGCCGGGCTTTGCATTTCTGACCGCATTGAAAATGCCCTCAATATCCGATACAACAATCGTATTTGCTGACTTTTTCAGCAGTTTATGTTTCAGCAGCGAGAGATCTGCCGCATTGAGAATTCCGTCCGCGTTCATGTCAGCAGATTTCCAGTCTGCAAGCATCATTTCCGGGACAGCAAGCAGCCATTTTTGCAGCGTCACCGCATCGACCGCATTTGTCTTGCCGTCAGAATTGAGATCGCCGCTGACTGTCTGTTCCGCCCTGACGAAATCGCTCAGCGGCAATGCTTCCATATCGTATTCTGCGGCCAGGTCAGCCGAATAGACAGGAATACACATTGTCATACAGCAGACCGCTGACAGGACGGCCGCCGTTTTCCGCAGCAAAGACATATGCTTCATCTTCTCCCCTCCTTACAAATTGCAGAACGTACCCGATTTCGCTGCTCATCTTCTTTCAACAGCTCCCACGGGACAAATCGCCGCACACTCTGTTTGATACTCGCCGATGTTCCGGTATCAGCGACAGCTTCTGCAAGCGCCATGAATCTCGTGTCTACTATATATAGTATATCATGCAGATTCAATGTTGTCAATATTCCGACAGCTTTTTGCGGGAACAGAAATCCTGCTGTTCACGCATGGCGCAAACACCGGATGCATAATCAGAATCCCTGCGGCCGGCGGGAAATCAATTATTTATTTGCTGCAAAAAATGAAAGACTGTATTGACGCAGCGGATATATTATGCTATAATTGCAATAAGCATGATTCGGATAACGGAATCCCCCGGTATATCTCGTGCATACACAAAACATCGAAAGGATAAGGAGTAACATATGAACATGAATCACGCATTCTGCCCTTTATGCGGGGCTGTCATTACGGTTGACCTCTCACAGGATGCAATGATCTGCCCGGCCTGCGGCAGACCGTTTCTCAACGTACAGGCAGTTGCGGCCGATCCGGCACCTGCTGCACCGACCACAACCTTCTTGAAAAAGGAATTCTCAACCACGCCCCTGAGCGATCTGGATATTCAATACGGCGTGCTGCTGCGTTATAAAGGCAAAAACAGCTATGTCATTCTGCCGGACTGCATCAAAGAGATCGGCAGCAATGCATTCCTCACCGCCCGTAATCTTCGCATTGCCGTTCTGCCGGACAGCATTACCAAAATCGGCGCACAGGCGTTCTCGGAGTGCCGGCAGCTTATCAAACTGCGCATCCCGCCCACGGTCACGCTGATCGGAAGCGGCGCATTTTCCGGCTGTAAATCGCTGACAGAGGTTACGATTCCGAACGGCATTCAGACCATTGCGGGCGATACCTTCTGGGGTTGTACTGCGCTGAAATCCGTCCATTTTCCGCCTGCGCTCCGCCGCATCGAAACAAATGCCTTCCACGGCTGTACCGCATTATTATCTGTTGAAGTTCCGGCAGGTACTGTGATCGCAGACGGTGCTTTCCCGCCTCAAACAAACATTACCCAAATCTAAGTTTCACAAGGAAAATCCCATAAATACCGTGAACCAGACAAATTTCAAATCTGACATTCAAACAACTAACCCGTCCGGAATGGATTATCATGCAGACAATAATGTGATAAAAGGCGCTGTTACGCAAATGAACGTAACAGCGCCGCTTTTTTCGGCGAAGAAAGCTGAATTTGAGCAACCGGTAAAATTGAATCAAAATCCGCATATCTGCATTTTCAAGAATGGGAAGCGCGGCAGCAGCGGCATAGGAAATACATTGCGTCTACTTTCATCATATCGCTGATTGCTTTTTTCGTCCGAAAATGAACAGCACTATGACCGCGCCGATCACTTCTGCAACAAAGACCGAACCGCCGATTATCTGAAATATGAAGGAGATCAGCTTTGTATCTCCGTGAATTTTCTGCGGATCGGACGGATGATAGAACACCTTCACTTCCTTGCCGACAGCATCTGTGCTGGCAGTAACATCGAGTTTTCCGGTATAGGTTTTCCCGTCAACGGAGTAAGTGACATAGGTTTCGTGTCCGGTAGACGAGCCGGAATGATCCTCCACAATTTCCGAGATGACACCGATTGTCTCGTAATAGTCCTTATAAGCGGAATTCAGCACACAGCCGATCACAAAAAATAACATCCCAATCAAAGCGCCGACCGCCATAACAACGACGAAAATCAGCTTGACAGCTTTCACATCCACAGCAGGTACCTCCCTTTTCCATATCTGTCAGTATTCACAAGCCTACCGGAAAATCTATTATAACATATTATAAAAGAAAACGCAATGGGTCGGGCGAAAAAA
>CAMNFV010000193.1 GCA_946537515.1 uncultured Ruminococcus sp.
CGGAGAACTTTAGATCAATTCCACCGGGCGTTGCCCGGCGCTGCGCGGACGATTTAAACGATAGGAGTTAGAAGTGAGAAGCTGTGGATGCGCGCATGATTATAATATGTCTGCACACGGACACCGCAATTCCGCACTTCTCTCTGTTTCGGGTTGCACAAATATCGCGCTCCGATTTGCAAAACTTGTACAATCTGACGAAGTTTGTGAAAACTCTGTGGGAAGGCTTGACAAGCGGGCGGAAAAGTGGTATCTTATATTTAGCACTCGGAGAGATAGAGTGCTAGCACAAGTAAAACCAGTCTGCAAAATCCGGTAAAGGAGGCGTTGGCAAATGGATGACAGAAAACTGCGAATTCTTGCGGCGGTCGTCGATGCATATGTGACAACCGGTGAACCTGTCGGTTCCAAGACCATCGCCGCGCTGCCTGATATCAATGTATCATCTGCAACGATCCGCAATGATATGGCAGTTCTGGAGCAGCTCGGGCTGCTGGAGCAGCCGCATACTTCCGCCGGAAGGATCCCGACCTTTCAGGGCTATAAGCTCTACATTGAAAAATGTATGCCCGGGATGAAGCTTCCCGAGGAGGAGCGCGAGCGGCTCGATCAGATGTTTGCAGATGATTCCGTTCTGACAGAGGATGTGCTGATCCAGTCCGCGACGACTGCACTCGCGGAGATCACAAAATGCGCTGCCGTTGCAGTCAATGCAATGCCGCAGTTCTCCGTGATCTCCAAGGTCGAGGTGATCCCGACCGGCAAACGGCTCTATGTGATCCTGCTGATTACTTCGGCGGGCAACATCAAGAATAAAGCCTGCCGGCTGGAATTCGATCTTAATGAGGAGCAGCTCTCGTTCATTACGGCGTTCCTGACCGAGCATCTGCACGGTGTCTCGCTCAGCGATCTCTCGCCGGAAATGTTCGATCAGCTCGTCACGGCAATGGGCGCCTATATGGCAACGCTCAGTCCGCTCGTGCAGGGGCTCTATGAGCTCAGCCGCGATATGATGCGGCAGGAGCTGACCGTCAACGGCACGCGCAATCTGCTGACCTGTCAGGAACTGAAAACACAGGATATTGTCGAATTCATGGAGCATCAGGACGTCATCATGCCGCTGCTGAATGATACCTTCAGCGGGATCCATGTGATGTTCAGCGAGGATGCCAAGCGGGAAAATCCCCAGCAGACCTTTGTGATCGGCAATTCCAGCATGATCGTCGGACAGTATCAGAAGGACGGCAAGGCCGCCGGAAGACTCGGTCTGATTGGTCCGATGCGGCTGAATTACGCAAAGGTGATCCCGTATCTTGAATATTTCACAGAGAAGATCAGCAACCTGATCTCTGAAAAGGAGGATGACGACACATGACAGATGAGATCCGCGATGCGGACGGCTGCGAGGATTACGAATCCCTCGAGGAAAGCGGTCTGCATGAGGAACAGACGGAAGCCGAGGAAGATGCGGCAGCAGAGGAGCTGTTCTCCGAAACCGATGACGGTGAGCCGGAGATTGTAGAGGAGCCCGATGCAGCCGAAAAGGCCCTGCAGGAAGCCAATGAGAAATACATGCGGCTCTTTGCAGAGTTTGATAACTTCCGCAAGCGTACCGCAAAGGAGAAATCCGAAACCTATCAGGATGCCGTTGCAAAGACCGTTTTAGAGCTGCTTCCGGCTGTGGACAGCTTTGAGCGTGCAATGGAATCGCCCTGTACCGATGAAGCCTACCGCAGCGGCATGGAGAAGATCTACCAGCAGCTGACAGGCATTCTCGGAAAGCTCGGCGTCGAGGAGATCCCGTCGCTGAATGAAGCATTTGATCCGAAGGTTCATAACGCGATCCGGCAGATCGAGGATGAGAACTTCGGTGAATCCACCGTGTGCGAGGTCTATCAGAAGGGCTATCGCCTCGGTGACAGAATTATCCGCTGTGCAATGGTTTCCGTTGCCAACTAGTTGATAGAAAGAGGGGTTTTGCATGTGGCTGAAACGCAATGATAGCCTTTATAATCTCGATCACTTTGATTCTGTGAAGCTGGATTATGAATACGAAAACAACCGGTATTATTTTGTACTGATGAGCGCAACCCGTGAGACCCGAGACCGTGAAATCAAGATCGGTCCGTTTTCCAAGGCGGATGCTACGAGCTATCTCAATCAGGTCATCGCAGCGCTGGATGCAGGCGTGGTGATCTGGGAATTCCCGGAGAAGGAAGAACAGCTGTAACCGGGAAAAATTCTGATATATTATTCATTTGGAGGTAACAATTATGAGCAAGATTATTGGTATCGACCTGGGTACAACAAACTCCTGTGTCGCTGTTATGGAAGGCGGCAACGCCGTTGTCATCCCGAACGCAGAGGGCGCAAGAACCACGCCGTCTGTTGTTGCAGTTTCCAAGACCGGCGAGCGTCTGGTCGGCCAGATCGCAAAGCGTCAGGCAATCACCAACCCGGATAACACCGTCATTTCCATTAAGAGAAAGATGGGCTCCAATGAGAAGGTCACCGTTGACGGCAAGGCATATACGCCGCAGGAAATCTCCGCAATGATCCTGCAGAAGCTCAAGGCCGATGCAGAGGCATATCTCGGTGAGCCTGTCACCGAGGCGGTTATCACCGTTCCGGCATACTTCACCGACAGCCAGCGTCAGGCAACCAAGGACGCAGGCCAGATCGCAGGCCTCAATGTCAAGCGTATCATCAATGAGCCGACCGCTGCTGCACTTTCCTACGGCATCGACAAGGAAGATGAGCAGAAGATCATGGTCTTCGACCTCGGCGGCGGTACCTTCGATGTCTCGATCATCGACATGGGCGACGGCGTTACCGAAGTGCTTGCAACCGCAGGTAATAACCGTCTGGGCGGCGATGACTTCGACCAGCGCATTATCGACTGGATGGTCGATGAGTTCAAGAAGACTGAGGGCATTGACCTCAGAAACGATAAGACTGCAATGCAGCGTCTGAAGGAAGCAGCTGAAAAGGCAAAGATTGAGCTCTCTTCCATGACCACGACCAACATCAATCAGCCGTTCATCAGCGTGGACGCAAACGGCCCGAAGCACCTCGACCTCACGCTGACACAGGCAAAGTTCAATGAAATGACCGCAGACCTCGTCCGTGCGACAATGGGCCCGGTCGATCAGGCACTCCGCGATTCCGGCCTGAGCGCATCTGACCTCGACAAGGTTCTGCTCGTCGGCGGTTCTTCGAGAATCCCGGCTGTTCAGGAAGCTGTCAAGGCAAGAATCGGCAAGGAGCCGTTCAAGGGCATCAACCCGGATGAATGCGTTGCACTCGGCGCTGCATATCAGGGCGGTATCCTCGGCGGCGATGTCACCGGCGGCCTGCTCCTGCTCGACGTTACGCCGCTGTCCCTCGGCCTTGAGACCATGGGCGGCGTCTGCACCAAGCTGATCGAGCGCAATACTACGATCCCGACCAAGAAGTCGCAGGTCTTCTCGACCGCTGCGGATAATCAGCCGGCAGTTGACATCGTTGTCCTGCAGGGTGAGCGTGAATTTGCAAGAGACAACAAGAAGCTCGGCGAATTCCGTCTGGACGGCATCGCACCGGCACCGCGCGGTGTCCCGCAGATCGAAGTCACATTTGATATCGACGCAAACGGTATCGTCCATGTTTCCGCAAAGGATCTCGGCACCGGCAAGGAGCAGAATATCACGATCACTTCCTCGACCAACATGAGCAAGGAGGACATCGACCGCGCAGTCCGCGAGGCAGAGCAGTTTGCTGAAGAGGATAAGAAGCGCAAGGATGCCGTCGATGCAAAGAATAACGGTGAATCGCTCGTCGTCCAGTGCGAGAAGGCGCTGAATGACTTCGGCGACAAGGTCTCCGCAGAGGATAAGGCACCGATCGAGAGTGCACTGAATGACCTCAAGGAAGCACTCAAGAACGATAACACCGATGATATCAAGGCAAAGACCGAGGCGCTCCAGAACGCATTCTATGCACTGAGCTCGAAGGTCTACAATCAGGCAAACCCGAACGGCGGCGCACCGGACTTCAGCAATATGAACATGGGCGGTGCTGCACCGGAGAGCAACGGCGGCAATGATGACGGCGTTGTGGACGCAGATTTTACTGAGGCATAATCAAACGATTCAGATGCGTCAGGGGTGGAATGTCCTTCCGCCCCTCTCGCCGTACCCGGACGCATAACGAAAGGACACATCCGGATGAACGATAAGCGCGATTATATTAAAATGACACTTGCGGCGCTGGCGATTATCGGGGGCATGCTGCTGTTTTATACGCTGACTCCGATTCCGGTGCTGCATCTCGGCGCATCCTGACAGATACAGCATCCTGTTTTGCAGAATACCCATTGAAATTTCTGTCAAACTGTGGTATAATAGTCCGGATATGTGCCCTGCACAGAACAATCCAAGAACACACGAAAGGGTGTAGAATATATGGCTGACAAAAGAGATTATTATGAGGTACTGGGCGTCAGCAGATCTGCGACGGACGAGGAACTGAAAAAGGCGTACCGTCAGCTCGCAAGAAAGTATCATCCGGACCTGCATCCGGACGATCCGACCTGCGAGGAGAAATTCAAGGAGATCACAGAGGCTTACGAGGTGCTTTCCAATCAGGAAAAGCGCCAGATGTACGACCAGTACGGCCATGCTGCATTTGAAAACGGCGGCATGGGCGGCGATCCCGGTGCGGGCGGATTCTCTGATGTCAGCGACATTCTGGAGAGTTTGTTCGGCGGCATGGGCGGTATGTTCGGCGGCGGCAGCCGGATGAATAATCCGAATGCACCGCGTCAGGGCAGAGACCTGCAAACCAGCGTCACGATTGACTTTATGGAAGCCTGCAACGGCAAATCACAGAATGTGCAGATCCAGCGCATGGAGACCTGCCCGGACTGCCACGGCAGCGGCAGCGCAGGCGCTTCCGGCTCTGAGGTCTGCCCGGACTGCCAGGGACGCGGCTCGATCAAATCCATGCAGCGTACGCCGTTCGGCATGATTTCTTCCACGAAGCCCTGTCCGCACTGCGGCGGCAAGGGCAAGATCATCAAGACACCCTGCCAGAAGTGCCGCGGCGCAGGCAGAGTGCGCGTCAATAAGAGCATCAATGTCGATATCCCGGCGGGTATTGATGACGGAACTGCAATCCGCGTTTCCGGCATGGGCGATGCGGGCATCAACGGCGGTCCTGCCGGCAATCTGATCGTCGGCATCAATGTCAAGCAGCATCCGATCTTCCAGCGCGAAGGTTATGATATCCATTGCGATATCCCGATTACTTATGCGCAGGCGGTGCTCGGCGATGAGATCGTTGTTCCGACGATCGACGGCAATGTCAAATACCGGATCGGCGAGGGTACCCAGACCGGAACGATATTCCGTCTGAAGGGCAAGGGCGTGAAGAAGCTTCAGCGCTCCGACCGAGGCGACCAGTATGTGAAGGTATTTGTCGAAGTGCCGAAGGGGCTGAATAAGAAGCAGAAGGAATTGCTCCAGCAGCTTGAGGCTTCGCTGGAATCCAAGAATTATTCCAAGCGCGATAACTTCTTCAAGAAGCTGAAAGACCTCATCGGCGGCAAGCAGTAACGGCAGGGTCTCCGACGGATTTGTAATGGGGGCTCTACAGTATTGCTTCGCAAACTGTCCCCAAACCCCGCCAAAGGGACACTGTCCCT
>CAMNFV010000194.1 GCA_946537515.1 uncultured Ruminococcus sp.
TGTGCTCGGATATCAAAGTATTGAAAACGAAACCGACAAAGCAGAAGCACTTGACCGCATCAGAGAAATGATTGCGGATGTGATCTACTACTTCGATTCCTATGATGAAATAGAAAAACAGATTGAGCGCAGACACGCGAAATATCTTCGCAGCGCAGTCAACCGTGCAAAGCTTGCATTCCTGAACTCCAATAATCTGGAAGGAAAGCTCTCCACCTTACTGCGCGGTCTTGCTGCCGCATTGGAGAACGAAGCAGAATACAGTATTTACGATGATGTGCCGGACGACTACTGCCGGATATTCAACATCTTTCCGCAAAGCTTTTTGAGCGGTGAATCACTGAAAACAGTCGGTATCTCAAAGCGGATTGATGATGTGGACGAAATCTTCGTGCCGCAGGCAATCTCAGAGGAAGAGCTCGCTGAACGCCGCGCTGCTTTCCGTGAAAAGCAGGCAAACCGTTTTTCAAGAAAGAATATTACAGCATATGTCCGATTGCTGTTGCGGAACCGAACTGAGATGACTGCATCCGAAATTGAACTGCATTCAAAGCGTGATCTGATCCGGCTGATCTTCATATCTCTTTACGGCAGAGACAGACGATCTGAATATCAGATCATTCCGAAAGACGAAATGATCTGTCGGAATGGGTTTTCATTCCGTGATTTTGTCATTAAAAGGAGTGTAAAATAGAATGGAATATACTGAACAGTTGAATCAGCTGCTTATGAATGTCCCAAGAGACAAATTCCGGCAGAATGCAAATAAACTGCTGAATGAGTGCTTCATCTTAAAAAGCTGTGACGATACAAAAAACTGCTATTATTTCATTCTGCGCGAAAAGGATTTGTTCCGGGCATTTTTTGATCTGCTCGGATATGATATTATCATTCGAGAGGATTACGGTGTCATTGCATTGAATAACTCATTCGGCACAGGCAGAATCCGGCTGCGCCTGCTGGAAAGCATCATTCTTCTCCTGCTTCGGCTGCTGTATCTGGAATCCTCGAAAAAGCTCTCTCAGACAGAACAGGTCATTATTACAGTGGATGATCTTTACGATAGATACCGCAATCTGAAACATGAACGGCTGAAAAAATGGGATATGCGCTCTGTGCTCGGAATGCTGAAACGATATCATATCATTCAAAATCTTGATGCAGATATGGGCAATCCGGATACAAGGCTGATGATCTATCCGTCTGTGATTTTGGCACTGGATGCTGCGGAACTGAATGCTGTTTATGAAGAAACCAAGAATAAACTAAAAACATATGCGAGCGGAGGTGAAACTGACGATGCAGCAGACGAAGAAGATTCTGACGAAGCTGCGGCTGATTAACTGGCATTATTTTGCAGATGAAACAATCACGCTCAAAAATACGAATTTGTTTTCCGGCGAGAACGGTGCCGGAAAATCGACGATTCTGGACGCAATACAGCTTGTTCTGACGACAAACAGCCGCAAATTCAATCAGGCTGCAAATGCAGAAAGCCGCCGCACATTGAAAAGCTATGTCCGCGGAAAAACCGGCGAGGAGGGAAGTGAATACCTCCGAACCGGTGCTGTGATCTCCTATATTGCACTGGAAGTGTATGAGGAAAGCAGACAGCGGTATTTTGTTCTGGGCGTGAAAATGGATTCCCCTGATCCGGAAAGCGATATCCGAAAAAAATGGTTTTGCGAAGAGGGAACATTGGACAGGCTGATATTTACGGTGAATAACAAACCGGCAACAGATGAGCAATTCCGGAACGGGAGCAAAAAGGTGCAGACAATCACACAGGCAACTGAGGCAAAAGACCGATTTCTGAAACGACTCGGCGGTCTGCAATATACATCATTCGGTGAACTGCTGGCAAAGTCGATTGCATTCAAGCCGATGAATAATGTCAAGAGCTTCGTCTCGCAGTATATTCTGCCGGAAAGGACAATTAACACGGATGATCTGCGTGAAAACATCCGTCAGCTTCAGGAAATGCGCGGGATTGTGGATGCAGTCAGAAAACAGGTGCAGGACCTGGAGCAGATCAGAAAGACTTATCAGACCATTCAGGAAACTGACAACCGGATTCTTGTGATTGATTTACTCCTAAAAATAGCAGAATGCGAAGATGCAAAAGCAACTGCTGCGAAAAAAGAACGGCAGCACAATACCGAACAGCAAAATCTGAATGTATATGAGCAAACCCGCAGTCGGCTGGATGCTGAGATTGAATCACAGAACAAGCTGTATCTGGAAGTATGTACCGCTATAAAAAGCGGCGAAACGGCAAGGATGATTCAGCAGATTCAGAATGATTTAGAAAGTAAAGCAAAAGATCGCTTGCACTGTGATGGAGAAATCAAAATTCTGAAAGAACAGCTTCTCCGTCTGCGAGCAGCCTTGCAGCTTATTTCAAATCCAGGTTCAGTTTTGGCGGATGATTTTATCGCATTGGGACGCGCAGAGATGTCCGCTGAACGCAGAAATGCAGTTGTGACAGAACTGGAGCAAATTTGCAGAAATGCAGATGATGAAACACAAAGCAGTCTTATTGATCTGAAAGGAAATTACAAAGAACTAACAGAACGCCTGACTAAGCTGTCCGAAGAAATCAAGAAGCTGGAACAGAATCAGATCACTTTCGATCCGAATGTTACCGCGCTGAAAGCTGCAATCGAGCAGGAGTTTACCGCCAGAGGCATCCGGTCAGATGTGCATATTCTCGCTGATCTACTGGAAGTCATAGACTCTCGCTGGCAGAATGCCGTGGAAGGATATCTGAACACACAGCGCTTTCATATCATTGTTGAGCCGAAATACTATGACATTGCAGCGATGGTTTATGACAAACACAAATCCAGGATTCACACCGCAGCAATCGTAAATACGGCAAAGCTGGATTTGGATGCACAGACAGAAAGCCCTAGTCTTGCTAGTGTTGTCAGCAGCGAAAATCGCTATGCACTGGCATATGTCCGGTATCTGCTCGGACGAGTCACAATGTGTGAGAATGTATCTGAATTGAAAGCACACAGTATCGCAATCACGCCGGATTGTATGCTGTATCAGGGACACGCGCTCCGGAAAATCAACCCTGCGATTTACAAATTGCCGTACATCGGAAAGTATGCATTGCAGGAGCAGCTCCGTATCAAACGGGAAGAATATCAGGCAAAATCTGAGCAAAAAACAGAACTGGATGCACAGATATCCGAATGTAAAACATGTTTGACTGCAATCCGAAGCTGTAACTTTGAAATGCTGAAATCCGTTCTCGCTGCACCGCTGACGATGCAGGCAATCACGAATGAAATCGGCAGACTGAAACAACAATTAACGGAGGCACAGAATGATTCGACTTTTATTGAACTGCAAATCAAAGCGGAAACAATGGAAAAAGAACTGAAAAACAAACGAGACGATTTGGATGACATCAAGTCAAAAATCACTCTAACAAAAAATGAAATTCAGCGATTTGCAGATGAAATACAGGAGCTGAACACGAGAATCACTGAAATGCAGGCGAAGCTCCGTGATTCGTCATACGGAAATGACAGTGCGCTCGCCGACGCACAGCAAAAGTATGCAGAACATCAGAAAACAAAATCTGCCGGTACGATTTTCAGCAATTATCAGCCGCGCAGACAAACGTTGATCAATCAACGCAGCGAGGCGATCAATAAGCTAATCATAGAGCAGATGCAGTATAAGGATAATGAACTCGGCACCGGCACAGAAATGATGCCGGCATATGAAGAAGCGTATACGGAACTGACGAAACATGATCTGATTCAATATGAAGAGAAGCTCCGCACAATTTCCGAGAACTGCGAAACAGAATTCCGTGAGAGCTTTCTTGCCAGAATGCGCGAGAATCTTGAAAACGCAAAAAAGCTATTCAGCGAATTGAACCGAACATTGAAACCGATACCCTACGGCAATGATTATTATTCATTCTCCGCGCAGCCGGAACCGCAGAAGCAGCGGCTTTATGATATGATTACATCGAATGTCAACCTCGGCGGCGGCGGACTTTTTGCAACGCAATTTGAAGAGGATTATCATGATGAAATGGACGAGCTGTTTGCCAAGCTGACATCATCCGATGCAAACGGTGAAGACGTGATTCGTGAGTATTCGGATTACCGCAGCTATCTCGATTATGATATTCTGATTCATTCCGCTGACGGCAAAACGCAAAAGTTTTCCAAAATCTGTCGTGAAAAAAGCGGCGGCGAAACACAGACACCCTACTATGTTGCGATCGCTGCGTCCTTTCAGCAGATATACAGCACCGGTGAAACGATCCGCGTAATCATGCTGGATGAAGCATTTGACAAAATGGATGAAGCAAGAATTGAAAGTATGCTGTCCTTTTTCAAAAAGCTGGATTTTCAGATTATTCTTGCAGCACCGACATCCAGACTGGAACTCATCGGAGAACAGGCTGATCAGATCATCATGATCCATACCGACAGCAGCCATTGCAGCTTTTCAGAGGAGTTTTCGTATGACGAATTATGAAAAGGATATCCTGAATGATCTGCTTGACCGCTATGAGCGCAGCAAGAGCTTTACAGGCGATAATAAGGTGAATCAGCAATTCACATCGAAGCTGGAAAAGTTATTTCCGAAATATGACGATGCTGCGGAATACGATCTGTTTCAGGCGGTCAGTGCTGCTGTATCAGCACTTGCGAAGCAGAAGTTTATCACCGTCAAGTACCGCAGAAACGGTGAACCATACAGTGTAACACTGAATACACAGGCTTTGGAGCAAATATATACAGCACTTGGAAGGAAGGCAAAAGCCGATATCCATGAGGAGCTTCGCAGCATATTGATACAATACCGCACGAAAAACGAAGTACTTTCAGCATATTGTGATGAGCAGTTTCAGCGTCTTTCAAAGAACAAAACGGTTGAACTTTTTGACGGTGATCTGCAACAGTATGAGAACATTCTGAAAGCAGTTTCGCAGATCATGGATATCCAGGAAGAAACATATATGCGTGATTTTTCCATTCGGGTATTCGGCGATTCCAAAGCATTTGAAAAGATACGAAGCAAGGTAATACGTCTGCTGTTCCGATACGGCGATTTTCCGGAGGAAGAATCCGTTTTAGAGGATTTGAATATAGTCAAAAATCCCGGCCATGTCTACCTAAAGGGAAACGGAACAGTTACCGTTGCCGGACAGAAGATTGATTTATCTGTACTGAACGGCGACATCGCTTTCTCTTCTGATATGCTGATACAAATTGAACAGATTCAAGTGACGGGAAACCGTGTTATTACAATCGAGAATCTGACGAGTTTTCACGCTTTTTCAGAACATGATATGCTTGCTGTCTATCTCGGCGGCTATCACAATACGCACCGCAGGAATCTGATCCGGATGATCTATGCACAGAATCCTGATTCGGCATACTATCACTATGGCGATATTGACGCCGGCGGATTTTATATTCTTCTGCATTTACGGGAGAAAACCGGAGTTGCATTCCAGCCGTATCATATGGATATTGAAACGCTGCAGCGATATGAAACATACACGAAACCATTGACAGAGCATGACAAAAGCCGCCTGAAAAAACTATTGGGCGGCGAGTTCGGAGAGACTGTTGCATATATGCTGAAGCATAACTGCAAATTGGAACAGGAAGCACTTGACTAAGGAA
>CAMNFV010000195.1 GCA_946537515.1 uncultured Ruminococcus sp.
ATCATCATACATGTTGATATGGATGCATTCTTTGCGTCCGTGGAGATGCGCGATCACCCGGAGCTGCGCGGCAAGCCCCTGATCATCGGCTCGCTTCCGCATGAGCGCGGCGTCGTGGCGACATGCAGCTATGAGGCGCGTGTATACGGCGTGCATTCCGCAATGAATATCAAAGAGGCATACCGCCGCTGTCCGAACGGCATCTACATGCACCCGAATTTTTATAAGTATAAAGCGGTCTCCGATCAGCTGCATCAGATCTGGAATACCTATGCGACTGCTGCCCAGACGATCGCGCTCGATGAGGCGTATCTCGATGTCACCGAAACCGCAAAGGACTGGGACGGTGCGCGGAAAATTGCGCATACGATCAAGCAGCGTACCCGCGATGAGCTGGGACTGACCTGCTCGGTCGGGCTCGCCTACTCCAAGACAGCAGCCAAGACCGCCAGCGAGGAAATGAAGCCGGACGGCTATTTTGAGATTCTGACAGAAGCGGATTTTGTCCGGCTTATCATTGACCGGGATGTGCGCGTGCTCTATACCGTCGGTGCGAAAACCGCCGAAAAGCTCCATTCTGCGGGCATTCATACGGTCAGGGATATTCAGATGCAGCCGGAATATGTCATCCGGCTCTGCGGCAAGCACGGCCGCTGGCTGACGCAGCTTGCATTCGGCAAGGACGACCGCAAGGTCACGCCCTATCGTCCGGAAGATGCAAAATCTATCGGGCGCGAGGTGACATTTCAGCAGGATATCGCAGATTATGATGTCTTGCAGGATATTCTGATTCTGCTGGCATTCTGCGTCGAACACCGTGCCGTTCAGGTCGGGCTGCGCGGCAAGGGCGTCACCCTCAAGCTGACATACGCAAACACGAAGCAGATTTCCCGCTCGCACCTGATCCCGCAGACGAATTCTGCCGTCACGATCTATCAGGAAACCGCAAAGCTGCTCGAACAAATCCCCCGGCAGCCCGTCCGGCTGATCGGCGCGGGACTCTATCAGCTATCCGATGCGCCGGAAGAACGGCAGCTCAGCTTTGATGATCTGATACAGCCGCCGCAGGTCACGGAATCACAGACGCGGGAACAGCTGCTGCGGGATCTTCAGATGCGTTACGGGCTGGATTTTGCCGCAAATCTCGACAAAATCTACCATTATGAGACATTGCATAAGACAGTCGAATACATGCGGAAGCACAGAACATAACCGAAACCTGTCTGCTGCACGAAAGGAGCCGCTATGAGCGAACAATTCGACCTGCAAAACTATCTGATCGCTGGCGTAGAGGGCATTGTCTCGGAAGCGATCCGGGCTGCGCTCAAAAATCCGCGGGAAAGCGCATTTCTGGTGAAATTCGCAGCCACAAGCCGTGCTGCATCCAAAAAGCGCCGCATTGCCGAGGATCAGGGCGAACATATCCCGCCCTTTCTGATCGCGAGCATCACGAGTCAATGCAATCTCCATTGTGCCGGATGCTATTCGCGCTGCAATCATGCAACGACCGACGCAGAGCCCGTCCGGCAGCTGACCGCGGCGGAATGGCAGCGCATCTTTGCGGAAGCCGATTCGCTCGGCATCAGCTTTATTCTGCTGGCAGGCGGTGAACCGCTGCTCCGCCGGGATATCATCGAGGCTGCGGGCAGGCAGCAGAATATCCTCTTCCCGATCTTCACGAACGGCACATTTATTGATGCGGAATATTTTGCATTATTTGACAAATGCCGCAATCTCATTCCGGTCATGAGCATTGAGGGGAACCGCGAGATCACCGATGCAAGACGCGGCGCAGGCATTTACGACAGGCTGATCGCCAATATGGAAGAATTCCGGGCGCGCGGACTGGTCTTCGGTGCATCCGTAACCGTCACGACCGCGAATTACCGGGATGTCACCTCGCCGGAATTTCTCGGCAGTCTCTCCGAACGCGGCTGCAAGGCGGTGATCTTCGTGGAGTATGTACCCGTCACCGATGAAAGCAAAGCGCTTGCGCCGGGCGATACGGAACGCGATCACCTGATGCATGAGATCGCACGGCTGCGTGAGGAGCACCCTGAAATGGTCTATCTTGCATTCCCGGGCGATGAGAAAAGCTCCGGCGGATGCGTCGCGGCAGGCAGAGGCTTCTTCCACATCAATTCACACGGCGGCGCGGAGCCATGTCCGTTCTCGCCCTTTTCCGATGTCAATATCCGGGACGGCTCGCTGAAAGATGCGCTGCATTCGCCGCTCTTTACTGCACTCCGAAACGGTGATCTGCTGCTGGACGATCACGCAGGCGGCTGTGTTCTCTATGAAAAGCGTGCGCTCGTCGAATCGCTGATACAGCAGAATTCAAGTCCCTGCTGATCAATCGCACCTGATGTCAAATCATTTATCATCACCCGTACCGGAATGCCTGTGCGGGTGATTCTCATTGTCATAAGCTCATTTCTGCGCAATTTTCATATTCATCCGCTGGAATGAGAACAGTTTTCATACAGCTGCGAGAAACTGCATGGCATCAGTTGCAATCGGAAATCGTTTGTGCTATAATGTTAGCCGCAAGAGAGGAAAACATCTCTGCATACGATGATGAAAGGATGTTTAATAAGTTATGAAAAAAACAATTTTGCTTGCTATTCTGTCAGCCACGATGCTCGGACTTGCCGGATGCGGCGAAACAGCTTCCACCGCAGAATCCTCTGATGCCGCAGAGACCACAACCGCTGAAACCACCGATACCACCGCAGAAACCGAAACAACTGCCGAAGAGACAACAACTTCCGAAACAACTGCCGCAACGGCTGAAGAAACGACCGCCGATGAAACCACAACCGCTGCTGTCAGCGATACAACTACAGCTGCTGAAACAACGTCTGCACCGGCCGCAGATACCGGCTGGAAGGATGCCTATAAGGCGATCGTCACGGAATTCAAGGGCATTGCAGAAAATCCGGCTGATGCATACTGGGATTTGCAGGATTTCGATATGGACGGGACGCCGGAGCTGATCATTGCAGAAGGTACGGCACATGTCAGCGGCGCAAGACTCTATTATTATCAAGACGGCGCTGCAAAGCAGATGATTCAGGATGACGGTCAGCCGCTGATCTACGGCGAATACGGTGAATTTCTCATCTGCCCGGAAGAGCATCTGGCCGCCATCTCGAATACGCACATGGGCTTCACCTATACCGACATCCGGAAATATGAAAACCATAAGCTGACAAAGATCCTCTTTATGGATGACAATGAGAATGCGCCCGGTGAAGAAACGATCGAATATAAAGTGAACGATACAAAGGTCACGAAGGAAGAATATGAGGCAAAATTCAAGAGCGATTTTGAGTCCAGGAACTGGACGAAGGTCGGCACCAAATACAAGATTGACGATCTTTCCGCGCTGAACTGAACATCTTTGAGCAGGCAGGGAATTGCGTTTCCCTGTCTGTTTTTTATACGCAGCGCTCCCCTCTTGCATCTGACGCGCAGCTGTGTTATAATAAGGAAGAACGTTTCCCGCGTCAGATCGGAGGTGCTTATGCCGTTTCAGATCATCCGGAATGATATCACCAAAGTACAGGCCGATATCATCGTCAATACTGCAAATCCAAAGCCGCAGATCGGCAGCGGTACGGACAGCGCGGTCTATGCGGCCGCCGGTGCAGAGCTGCTCCTTGCCGAACGCCGCAAAATCGGAGAAATTGCGCCGGGACAGGCTGCGGTCACACCGGCATTCAATCTGTCTGCAAAATACATCATCCATACAGTCGGTCCTGCATGGCTCGACGGCCTGCACGGCGAAAAGGAAATCCTGCACGATTGCTATGCCAATACGCTCGCACTTGCGGCAGCGCAGAAAGCCGAAAGCATCGCATTTCCGCTGATTGCAACCGGCGTCTACGGCTTTCCGAAAGACGAAGCGCTCAATATCGCGCTCTCGGAGATCGGCAAATTCCTGCTGACGCATGAGATGCTGGTGATCCTGGTCGTACTGGGAAATGAGGCATTCCGGCTCTCCGAACAGCTTGTCGGCCCGGTCAATGCCTATCTCGATGAGCATCAGGTCAAAGCGCTGGAAGATGCAGAATATGCAGGCGGCCGCACGCTGGAACACTATCGCAGACGCCGCGCCGCACAGCAATCTCCAAGCAGCGGCAGCCCATTTCACAGCGCCGCGAATACCGCCGCAAAGCCGCTCGATCAGATCCTGCAAGACACAGGCGATACCTTTCAGCAGCGGCTCTTCAAGCTGATCGACGCAAGCGCCCTGGACGATGTCACCGTATACAAGAAAGCCAATATCGACCGCAAAGTCTTTTCGCGGATCCGCTGCAAGCAGGACTATAAGCCGACGAAGAAAACCGCCGTCGCGTTCGCGATTGCGCTGCGGCTCAATATGCAGGAGATGCTCGATCTGCTTGCCTGCGCCGGGATCACATTCTCTCCCAGCGATAAATTTGATCTGATCATCGCATACTGCGTGCAGAACGGCATCTATGATATTTTCGAGATCAATGCGCTGCTGTTTCAATACGGGCAGCCGCTGCTCGGCGCATGAGTACGATCATTCCCGGTCAGGAACTGCCGGATTTGATAAATGTCGCCTGACAAACGACCATACGCCTTTTCATTTGTGATATACTGGAATCATCAAAGAAAAGGAGGGATCCGATATGATCGGAGCATTATTAGGTGATATGATCGGCGCGCCCTATGAGTTTGACCGGGGCAATAAGACAAAGGAATTCCCGCTGTTCAGCAGGACATCCTGCTTCACGGATGATTCCGTCATGACAATCGCAGTCGCGGAAGCGCTCATGAATGCTGACGGGAAATCCGATGAGGAAATCAGGGCGGCACTCGTCCGCGCCATGCAGAAATGGGGCAGACGCTACCCGAACGCAGGCTACGGCGGGCGGTTTATCCGCTGGCTCTTCACAGAGAATCCGCAGCCGAACGGCAGCTTCGGAAACGGCTCGGCCATGCGCGCATCGGCGGCGGGCTGGCTGTTCGATGATCTGCAAACAACACAGCATATGGCTGCGCTGACTGCGGCTGTCTCGCACAATCACCCCGAGGGCATCAAGGGTGCAGAGGCAACTGCCGCCGCGATCTTCATGGCGCGAAACGGCAGCAGCATGGCCGAGATCAAGGCATACACCGCGCAGGAATTTCAGTATGATCTTTCGCGAACCTGTGCGGAACTCCGGCCGCTGAACCGGCATGATGAGACCTGTCAGGTGACAATGCCGCTGGTATTCGCTGCATTCCTTGAGAGCACCGGCTTTGAGGATGCAATCCGGAACGCTGTCTCGCTCGGCGGCGATACCGATACGATCGCCTGCATCACCGGCAGCATCGCGGAAGCATTTTACGGGATTCCCGCAGAAATTGCAGCAGAGGGCAAGCGCCGTCTTCCGGATGATATGCTGGAAGTGCTGGAGAAATTCCGGCTTGCCTTAGCCGCAGATCATCCGCAGATCCGGCACATCGGGCATCTGATTCCGGAGCCGTAACAACATAAAAAAGCTGTCCCGCACACGCATCATTCATGCAGCGGGACAGCTTATTCCTGTTATATGATACGATCAGCCTGCAAAACTACAGCCTTTGATCTCCTTTTTCAAGGCGAGCGTGCCGTTG
>CAMNFV010000196.1 GCA_946537515.1 uncultured Ruminococcus sp.
AAGAAAGGCGAAGCAAATCGGAGCCGGGCACTGCCCGGGAATGCGGGCACAGCCCCATACTGCGGAGGTTAGAAAATATGGCTAAAATTACAGTTCTTGGCGGCGGTTTCGGTACCGCTCTCGCTGTGATGCTCTATACAACACAGCAGCACGATATTACCCTCTGGAGCGCAATCCCTGAGGAAATTGAAGCAATGCGCAGAGACGGTGAGCAGAAGGAAAAACTGCCCGGCGTCAAAATCCCGAACGGCATCTCCCTCACTACCGATCTCTCTGTGATCGACGACAGCGATCTTGTGCTGTTTGCGATCCCGTCGGCATTCGTCCGCAGCACCTGTCAGAAGGTCGCGCCGCATCTCAAAGAGGGGACGGTCATCGTCAATGCGGGCAAGGGCATCGAGGAAGATACCTATAAGCTCATGAGCACCGTCTTTGCAGAGGAGCTCCCGCAGGGCGCCTATGTCGTCCTGACCGGCCCTTCTCATGCAGAAGAAGTCGGCAGAAATATCCCGACAAGCGTTGTCGCCGCTTCTTCCAACAGAATGGCTGCGTATCTCGTGCAGGAATGGTTCAGCTCCGCGACCTTCCGCGTCTATATCAATGACGATGTCACCGGCTGCGAGCTCGGCGGTGCGCTCAAAAATGTTATTGCACTCTCTGCCGGTATCTCCGACGGCCTGGGCTACGGCGATAATACCAAGGCTATGCTCATGACAAGAGGCCTGCATGAGATCGAACGGCTCGGCTCGGCACTCGGCGCAAGAGCCAATACATTCGCCGGCCTGACCGGTATCGGTGACCTGATCGTGACCTGTACTTCGATGCATTCCCGCAACCGCAGAGCCGGTATCCTCATCGGACAGGGCGTTTCGCCGGCGGATGCTGTGAAGCAGGTCGGCACTGTCGAAGGCTATTACTGCTGCAGCGCGGCGCATGGACTTGCACAGCGCTATGATATCGAAATGCCGCTGACCGATGCGCTCTATCAGATCCTCTATGAGGGCGCAGATGTCCGCGAGGTTGTGCAGAATCTCATGGCACGGCCGAAGAAGCATGAATATGAGAAGCTGACATAAATGACGCATCCGGCGCTGACCGGCGATCAGTATGAGGCGCTGCTGCGCTATCTCGACGATCTCCGCGGAAAATATATGGCGGTACTTGTAACCGATGTGATCGGCATGGTGCTGACTGCGCTGCCGGCGACAATGGTTTTTTGGCGGCTGCTCGATCCGAATGCGGGCTTTGGCATTCCAAAAATTATTTTCAAGGCTGCGGTTGTCTTTCTGCTGCTGTCGCTTCTGCTCCCCATACTGCTGGTGCATGGCTGGCAAGTCTATTACGGCAGAAAATGTCCCTATCGCTGTGTCAAACGACTGGCGTTTACAGTTTCGGCAGTGACGGTCCGGAAGCCGGAGCCTGATTCCGGCAAACATCCCTATAAAATTACCTGTACGGATGGCTGTACCTATATTTGCCCGGTCTATCTGGACTATAAACAGGCGAAGATCTGCGGGCAAATGCTCGGAATCTGTACCGATTATGGTGCGCGCTTTGCAATGGCAATGCAGTAAAATCCGGAATGTGAAAAAATGAAATGAAACACGAGAAAACGAGCAAATGAGAGCGATTTCAAGAGAAAACAAGAGATTGAGCGATATATTTTGAAAATTCGGCATTTTGCCGATTGACAAGGCTCGGGGAATCGTGTATAATAGGAGAGCACGCCGGAAAAGGCGCTGTCTCCGTCCCCGTGGAGAGGCACCTGATTATCCGGTCACCTAAAATTTAAGATGGAGGAAAATACTATGTCAACCACCATGCCGAAGGTTGCTGAGATCAACCGTAAATGGTATATCATTGACGCAGCAGGTCAGCCCCTTGGCCGCACCGCTGCAAAGGCTGCTGCGATTCTCCGCGGTAAGCATAAGGTAGACTTTACCCCGAACGTCGATTGCGGCGATCATGTCATCATCATCAACTGCGCAAAGGCAGTCCTGACCGGTAAGAAGCTCGATCAGAAGTTCGAGATCTGGCACACCGGCTGGATCGGCCACCTCAAGAAGGTTTCCTATCGTGAGCTCATGGAGAAGAATCCGGAGCACGCAATGTTTATCGCAGTTGAGGGTATGCTGCCGAAGAACTACATCGGCAGAACCTCTATGAAGCGCCTCCGCGTCTATGCTGATGCAGAGCACAAGAACGCAGCTCAGAAGCCTGAGCTGTGGACACTGTAATGAAAGGAGCCAGAAACAATGAGTGAAACAGTTTCCTACGAAGCAAAGCTGAAGTCGTTCTACGGCACCGGCAGAAGAAAGCATTCCGTTGCGAGAGTTCGCCTTTATCCCGGCTCCGGCAATGTGACCATTAACGGCAGATCTATCGACGACTACTTTGGTCTCGATACCCTCAAGCTGATCGTTCGTCAGCCGCTCGAGCTGACTGAGACCGGCGCACAGTTCGACATCGTCTGCACCGTCGCAGGCGGCGGCGTGACCGGCCAGGCCGGTGCAATCCGTCACGGTGTTGCACGCGCTCTGCTCCAGTTCAACGCTGAGCTCCGTCCGGCCCTCAAGAAGGCTGGTTACCTCACTCGTGACCCGAGAATGAAGGAAAGAAAGAAGTACGGTCTCAAGGCTGCTCGCCGTGCACCGCAGTTCTCCAAGCGCTGATTTTTCGATCTTCGCTTTATTCAGAATACAACGCCCCGAATTCAGCTTCGGGGCGTTTCTGTTTGCGAAAACGGTTATGCGGCCGATGACTCCGCATACCCTGAAAAATATACGGCACACTTCCATTTCAGAAGTGTGCCGTTTTGCTTTTAATTTGCGACTGTGATGTTCATTGACAGAGTGGGAAGCTGCTTGGACTGCGGGGACTTTGCAAACCACACGCCTTCGGCAGTCTTTGGCAGCGTAACGGTGATTACAGGAGTGTATTCGCCTTCCTTCGTAATCGTCGTGCTGATGAGATTGACGTAGGCCTTGAGATCCTCTGCGTCAATCCGCGAAAGTTCTTCCTCTGTGCCGCAGAGCATGACCTGCGTATTGCCCTCCGGGGATTTCAGCTCGTAGTTGTAGCGGTCATCCTTGTTTTGCAGCTCGATCTCGCTGTTCTTGATCCAGAAGGTCTTGGTCGTCAGATCGGTGTCATCAAGCTTGACCTTGACCGATGTGATTTTATCCGGATACTCAAATCCGGCAGCAATCGGAATCGCAACATCAATGGATTTGCCGGGAACCAGGTCGGAGAGCGGGATGCCCTCCAGATTGTAACTCGTGCGGTTATCCAGCTGCTCTTTGTTGGTCAGATCGGTTGTTTCCAGGGTGATCGGCATGGTATCATCGCCGTAGCCGGGGAGCACATACTCCTTGTTGCTGCTTCCGATCAGACGGATCCGCTTGAGAATCGTTTCTTCTGCAAAGCCGTCCGGCTTGCCGGTGATATTGATACCGATCGGCAGCGTGCGGGAATAACAGACAGGAATCTGCACTGTGAAGCGGCTGTTTGTCAGATTCTGGAAGGCACTGTCATCCAGCTCATTTCCGTTCTGATCTATGAGCGAAAAATCAGTCCAGTCGGTATAGGTTTTCGTCTGCGTAAGCTCTTCCTCTGCATTGATATTCACGCGGATATGGTCGATATTCGCAAGCTGCGTGGACGGACCGAGGATCTCCGCGTAGGTCGGCGAAACGACGATCTCATCATCCCGGATGATTGTTTCGCTGTCGATTTTCAGATTCGGGTGGATGACATCTTTAACCGGAACCTGCTTCGTTTCGTAGCGATCCATATTGACGCTCACGTAGCTGACGGAAGGTGTTGCGGAATCGAATTGTGCGCCGTTCGTTGTGCGTACCTTTACGGGCAGCATCTGAACGCCGATCGTATTGGTGACATCGGAATCAAAGTCGATATAGGCTTCGACATCCTTTTCTTTCAGACCGCCGATTGCGGCACGGGTTCCCGTGATCGTACAGACGACTGTCATTTCTGCGATCTTCTGCTCGGATTCCGGCAGCAGATTCAGACGGTAGCTTTCCGCTTTCGTGCCGGTCAGATCGGCCTTCAGCGGGACCTTGAATTCATACTTGACATCCGGGATAATTGTCGAGGCGATATAGACCCAGAGAAACAGCGCGCTGATGAATGACAGAATCAGCAGACTGATATCTGACCGCTTGAGTTTGCGCGGCTTTTTGATCGGCAGCTCAGAGAGCAATTCCTTTGCCGCTGCTTTGGTTTCCTTTAACTGCATCCCGATCAGCCCTCCTTTCGTTTCTTTGAGGGCGTCTGCTTTGCAGCGCTCGGCTTTTTCGCGGATTTTGCCTGCTCTGCGGCTTCCAGGATTTCCTCCTGCGGGAGTACCTGCGTCGGGGGCTCCTTCTTCGGCTGCGCGTCGGCGGGCTTTTCGCTGTTCCGCTTGCGCAGGAACGGCAGCTTGATCGTCTTGGTGCGCCAGTTATCCTTCTCCTGCGGGATCAGGACGGCGCGCAGCAGATGTTCCAGGGATTTTGCGGTATAATTGCGCGTCAGGATGCCGTCATCTGCAACGGAAATCTGACCGGTTTCTTCGGAGACAACAATGACGAGTGCGTCGGAATTCTCGCTCATGCCGATCGCGGCGCGGTGGCGGGATCCGAGATGCTTGTCGATCAGCTCCTCCTTCTGCGGCTTCGGCAGGAAACATGCCGCTGCCCAGATGATGCCGTCACGCATGATGACTGCACCGTCATGGAGCGGGGTTTTGTTGAAGAAGATATTGCCGAACAGCTCCGTACTCGGCAGCGCTTTCATCACCGTGCCGTTGAGAATCTGTTCGCCCAGCTTGGTGCCGCGCTCGATGACGATCAGCGCGCCGGTTGCCGTCTTGGAAAGCTGCTCGACCGATGCACAGATGATCGGGATTGCTCTGTTCCATTGCGCGATGACGTCTTCATCTTCGCCGAGCGTCAGGCGGGAGAGCCTGGCAGATGTGGAACCGAATTTTTCCAGTACTCTGCGCAGCTCCGGCTGGAACAGCACGATAATTGCAATCAGGCCGGCGTTGAGCGCCTTGACAGAGATCCAATGGATCGCTTTGAGCTTCAGAAAATCGCTGAGGAAAAAGACAATGACAATAAAGACAATGCCCTTCATGAGCTGACCCGCGCGCGTTTCACGGATAAACTTGAAGATCGTATATACTAAAATCGTCAGCAGGACGATATCCAGAAAATCAATCGGGCTGAGCGAATGAAAGATATTCAGAAAAATCTGCCACCTGGTCCGAAAAAATTCAGTCACGCGCTGTCACTCCCTTCTGCGGCAAGAGCCGGTTTCATTCACTTTATTCCATACATTATTAAGTATAGCACATTTTTACATGAATTTCAACCTCTTTGCATAATTTTCTTTTTTAAACCAGGCAGGGCGGGGCAGGCCGTGCCTGCATCCATTGATCTAAAGTCCGCCAAGAGGGCAACTGCGGCAGGCGGCTGTGCCGCCCTCCATTGATCTAAAGTTCTCCGGTAGGTAAGCCGCGGCAGAAGCTGTGATGCTCTCATTCAGCTATTCTATAAAATAATCGCGAAGCGCCGGGCAACGCCCGGTTGAATTGATCTAAAGTTCTCCGGTAAAT
>CAMNFV010000197.1 GCA_946537515.1 uncultured Ruminococcus sp.
ATAGAGCGTCAGACTCCGACTCTGAAGGTCATGCGTTCGAATCGCACCGGGCGTATCCAGAATCCCTGTACCGTTTGGTATGGGGATTTTTTGATATCGCGTCAATTCGCCTGCGGAGGCTCTCCGCTCGAATCGTACCGGGCGTACCAGAGATAAAGCACTCCGATGATTTCGGGGTGTTTTATTTTTTTGATATCGCGTCAATTCGCCTGCGGACTTTTTCAACAAAATGGGATTCTTAAGGGATCGTATCCCTTAAGCGGGGGTATGGGGGCAGCGCCCCCATTATCAATCCGTCGGAGACACCATACTTCATGCCCCGTATTTGCGGTAAAGCAGCTTCAGCGTGATGATCAATGCCACAGTCGGTATGATCAGCACCAGCAGCCCGATGATCTTTTTCTTGCGGCTTTTCTCCAGGAATCCGACAAAGATCGTATAGCAGCCAAAGAGCAGATAGATCGTCACGCCGAGCTTGACAAGGCTTTGCAGGACGACGGTCATGCCTCGTCCGCAGCCTCTGCAAACTGGGATTCATGCCGCGTAAAGAAGTCTGTGCGCGGCGGCAGGAATTTCAGCTGATGATTTGCACCGGTGAAGTAGCTGACCGGCTCGAAGATCGTATCCCACGACCAGATGCGTTCATCGACCTGCAAATATTCGCGCAGCTTCTCTGTGCCGAAGGGCGCCATCGGGTGCAGCAGCACGCCTGCAATGCGGATCATATAGAACAGATTGGAGAGTACCTGCAAGGTCTCCTCTTTGCTCTGCTCATCGGGCTTCAGCGCCTTGGACATATATTTGCTTGCGTTGCGGATATAGCCGTCCAGCACGTAGGTGCACTGGTGGAATGCGAATTTCGACATATGCCGTTCGTATTCAAGAACCGCTTTTTTCGCATCTGCGAGGAAATTCTCCTCGGGAGCAACATCCGGCAGAATGCCGTCCGTGACCTTCTGTGCAGTATAGAATGCGGTGCGGATAATGCGGTTATAGACATTTGAGAGCAGCAGACCGTCCTTGATTACCGGATCCTGCTCATTCGGATCTGCATCCGGATTATAGGGCTTCGGCATGAAGCTGACCGAGCGCTGGCCGAGACCGAGTCCGAGCCAATGCATACGGAGCTGCTCCGGAGTATAGTGATTCAGCAGATCATCTGCCATCGGCGGCTTGACTGCGCCGGAGCTCGATGCTTTTTTATCCAGGAACAGGATATGGTGATTTGCAACGATGACCGGCATCTGCAATTCACCCTCGGGCGGATTCGATACCTTTTCATCTGCCTGCTGCTGTGCCATCCACATCGCAGGCTCTGCAATACCATAGAAATAAATATTATCCTGACCGATGAACTGATAGACCGCTGCATCCTTTGAGCACCAGTAATCCTTCCATTCGGCCTTGTCATGTCCTTCGGATTCCAGATAGGCCTGTGTAAAGGAGATCGGAGCCCAGAGCGATTCCGGCCAGACCCAGACGGTCAGACCTTCTGCGCCCTCAAGAACCGGCGCCGGTACACCCCATTCGATATTGCCGGTCAGGCGGAAAGGAACGAGCGTCTTGCCCGTGCGGTAGCGGATGCCGTTTTCCGTCAGGATGCGGCAGGCTTCGTCGCAGTCCGGCAGCTTTTCAAATTCGATCGTAAACGAGGGCTTTTTCGGCTCCTCGATATAGTTATGTGCAGGCATCTGATTTTTGAGCGTCAGATACTTTTCCTCAAATTCGCGCTTGATATAAATAACCGGCGGCTTTAAGAATTCCGAGATTGTTTTCCATACAACCGGACGGATCTTCTTATCCTTCTGCATTTCGCCGACCCATTCCTGCATCAGCTTCTCATAATCGCGCAGCTTGAAATACCAGTTTGTGACGGGCTTCATGGTCGGTGTCTCACCGGTCAGCGCGGAGACCGGATTCAGCAGATTCTCCGGCATATACTGATGTCCGAGGTCACATTCGTCTGCATAGCCCTTCTCCGAGGTGCAGCCCTCGACCGGGCATTTTCCGATGACCTGCCGTCCGTTGAGGAAGACGCCTGCCTTCTCATCAAAGAACTGCATGGTTGTGATCTGTTCAAGCTGTCCCTTGTCATAAAGCGACTGCAAGAATTCCAGCGTATATTCCGCATGGATCTCCTTGGTTCTGCCGAGGCCGGAAGCGCCGAAGAGATTAGGCGAGATGCCGTAGGCCTTCAGCGTATCCTTCTGCTTATTGTGATTGCGCCGTACAAAATCCTCAAGCGAGCCTTCAAATTCGCCTGCTTCAACCTTTTTGCGCCAGCCCTCTGCGATCGGGGAGCCGTAGCAGTCGGTGCCGCTGACGAAGATGACATTCTCCTTGCCGATCCTGTCGCGCAGGAAGCGTGCATAGGTATCTGCAAACACGAGCATTCCGCCGACATGGCCGAAGTGGAGCTCTTTATTGCCGTAGGGCATACCGCCTGTTACGACTGCGCGCTTCGGAAACTCCGGGCGCGGAATCTCGAACGATTTTTTACTATTTGTATCATGATTCCTGGACATAATCTGATCCCTTTCTGTCACGGTATAAGAATTCACTATATTATAGCACATTTCACCTAAAAAATCAAGGTTTTCGTGCGATTATACATGCTGTTGAAACGCTATGCATTATTATCGTCATTTCATACGGTTTCCGTCCTTTTTGAATCAAGAAAAAACGCAGAATCTGCAAACGGATTCTGCGTGTATTCGGAACATCTTTTATTTTGTATCATCATGGTCCAGCTGAAAGAACCGGTAAGCATTGATCACAGTCGTCTGCATATTTGTTGAAATCTGCGGCGCTTTGATGCCGTAGTTATCGTGGATATGCCCGTGAATATGATATTTCGGCTGATACTTCCGGATCAGCTCATTGAAGGCCTCAAAGCCGTGGTGACAGATATCCGCAGGGTCCGGGCTGTCATGGAATCCGGCAGCCGGCGCATGGGTCAGCAGGATATCAAAGCCGCCGCAGGAGCGGATTTTGAGCCAGAGCCGCCGGATACGCCACTGCATCTGCTTTTCTGTATACTGATGCGTGCCGCGGCGGTAGCGCATACTCCCGCCGAGCCCCAGAATCCGGAGCCCCTGATAAATCACGAGATCATCCTCGATGCAGATGCAGCCCTCGGGCGGTGTCTGATCATATTTTTCATCATGGTTGCCGTGGATATAGAGTACAGGTGCGTTGGAATAGGTCACGCAGTATGACAGATAATGCGGGTCGAGATCACCTGCGGATAAAATCAGATCGGCCTCCCGCAAGATCTCCGGCTTATAGCGATCCCAGATTCGCGTATCTTCCTTGTCAGCGATTGCAAGGATTTTCATGTTCACATTCTCCCCGTTTTTTATACTCTTCCCAAAAATAAAAAATCAATCTGATTGTTCTGTATCTGTTGTAATTTCTTGCATTTCTGTGCTATTTGCTGTAATTTCCTGCATGGTTGTTGCGATTGCATCTGCGGCTTCCGGTGAAGCAATGCTCTGCATGACCGCAGGGCCTGTTTCCTCTTCGATTCCGAATACCGTATGCCACTTTGCGAAGTCGCGGAATTTCGGATCGAGATCCGAGACCTTCGGTATTTTGCCGAATACATTATCCGGCATCCAGTCTGCCCTGATGATCTCATCCGGCAGAAGAAACTGCTCTGCTTCGACCTTGCATGTACCGTCCTGTCCGTAGATCGGGCCGGTGAACGGCTTGAATTCATTTTCTGTGATTGCTTTCTTGACCAGATTCACGAGCCGCTGAATGCCAGCCGGCAGTTTATCGGAAATAAACACATCAATCGCGCCGGAAGACATGCCCCAGTAATAATTGAGCGCCTGTGACTCATTCTGGTTGCCGTCGTTTTTCCATGCGCCGATCAGAACCGAATGCACAAGCTCTTCATAGAGATTGCCCCAGTTCCAGACCGGCATCGCCAGACGGAACGATACATCGCCGTAGAGCGCATACAGACCGAAATCCGTATCGTCCAGTTCCGGCGCTTTGATATCTCTGCTGGAGATGACGTCGATCTGCTTGCTGCGGAAATATTCGTGCGGATCATGATTTTCCAGCGTAGACCAGTCCAGATAGACCATTGCACGCGGATTGACCATTTTGACGCCGAGTGCAAATGCGCTGACCGATGCGGGCATTCCGAGCACCGGATAATCTGCGATATAGCCGATGCGCTCGGATTCTGTCATGTAACCGGCGATCAGTCCGTTGATAAACTTTGCTTCGTAGATTCGCAGATAATAGGTGCGGAGCTGCTTATAAGCCGTATTCATCGAGCAGTTGAGGATGATCACTTCCGGATGCGCGACGGCCATACGCATACTGACGGCGTGATAGACCGGAGAGGTCGTGAAGATCATGCGGCAGCCCTCTGCGATCGCCTGTTCAATGATTGCTTCGGCTTCATCCACATCGCAGGTATACGATACGGTTGTGATTGCATCGCCGAATGTATCCTCAAGATAGCGGCGCCCGAGCTCATGATTATAACTCCAGCCGGAGCCGCGCGGATCCCGCGGAAACAGGAAAGCGATATGCAGCACCTGCGTTCCGGTCAGCGGGATTTTCTTTGTCAGCGCGACCTTGCGGGAAACCTCGGTCGGATCGAGAATATAAGAGGACGGATTGACATTTCCGATCACGTTGAATTCCTTGCGGATCTGGTTAATCCGGCGCCGCAGCTCCAATGAGGAGAGCCCGCGGATCTGTTCAAATCCGAAAATCTCCAGGAAATGCAGGAATGCAACACCCGGTTTCAGCGGCATACGCTGATCGTATTTATCAAGATAGTATCCCGAAAAAATAGAATACAGAAACCGGACATCTTTTCGCAGCTCCTCATTCCACGGAGGCGGCAGCTTATAATTCTGATCCGGGCCGTCCGGCACTTCCATCGGTGTAATGGTCTGGATCAGACGCAGAAATTCGCCGGGCTGATTCATCTCAATTTCATAGATGCCGGAGATGCGGTAAAAATCCATGAATTCGGTGTAGATACGGTATTCCTTGCTTTTATCCGGTTTCGGAATGATGCGCGTGACCTTTGCTTCAATGGAAACAGCACCGTTGAAAATCGAAACGCTGACGCGCTTATTGCCCTCGCAGACATAAAAGCGCTGCATATATTCCATAACTGTGATCGGCTCATGGACGCCGACTTCGCGGACAGAATCGCAGAGCTCCGACCATTTTGTGCCGAATTCTGTTTCATAATTGAGCAGCGGCATGAAATTGGAAGCGAATGCAGAGGTGCGCTCTGACTGCGCGGTTCCGACGATCATTGAAATCGGAATCTCAATCTGACCAAGCGGAAGCTGTCCTTCAATTTCCTTCCCCCGCAGGATCTCTTCCAGAACGGGGAGATATTTCCCATCTTGTTTAAATTGTTTTTCTGCACTTTTTTGTGCTTTTGTGTAATCCTGAACGGACATGTTGATGCTCCTTTCTGAACGGATGCGGACGGATGCTGATAATATCCGGAAAGGCTCTTTCTATTATATCACATTATACCGAAAAGCTCAATGGGAGAAGAGCATATAATTTTGACTTTTTGCTTCTTGGGTGTAAAAACGGAGCCGCGCACGGCGCGG
>CAMNFV010000198.1 GCA_946537515.1 uncultured Ruminococcus sp.
CGACCTGGATGGGACTCGAACCCACGACCTCCGCCGTGACAGGGCGGCGTTCTAACCAGCTGAACTACCAGGCCAGAATGGAAACTACAGGGCTCGAACCTGTGACCCTCTGCTTGTAAGGCAGATGCTCTCCCAGCTGAGCTAAGCTTCCGTCAAGACGCTGATCGAACAGCGCCTTATTATTATAACGCATAAACGGTGATTTGTCAATACCTTTTTCGCAATTTTTATATAAATTTCTTATTTAACTTTCTGATTCGGATGCGGCCTGTTCTTTTTCCGCGATCATCTGCCGCAATTCATCGGGCGTGAACACATATTTTTCGTTGCAGAAGTGGCAGCAGACCTCGATTTCGGGCATTTCGTCCGCCATTTCGCGCAGCGTCGGAATATCGAGCGAGCGGAGCATGTTCGCGGTGCGCTCTCTGGAGCAGTCGCAGGCATATTCCGGCTCAGATTCGTCAAGCAGCTCTGCGTCGAGTCCCGCCATGAGCTTCTGTGCGATATCCTCCGCGGTCATGCCGCTCTGGAGCAGATCGGTGACGCTCGTTACATCCTTAAGATTCTCCTCAAGCTGCGTGATATCGGATTCCGGCGCAAAGGGCAGCAGCTGGATCAGATAGCCGCCCGCACAGGCGACCGTCAGGTCGGGATTGACCAGGACGCCGAGTCCGCAGGCCGAGGGCACCTGCTCGCTGTCCGCAAAATACTGTGTGATATCCTCTGCGATCTCGCCGGAGACCAGTGCGGTCTGTCCGGAATAGGGCTCTTTCAGGCCGATATCCTTGATGACGAAGAGGGTGCCGTCCGTACCGACTGCGCCTGCGACATCGAGTTTGCCCTTTGCGTTCAGCGGCAGTTCGACGACCGGCTGATCGACATAGGATTTGACATTGCCGAGGTCATCCGCGACCGCGAGCAGAATGCCCGCAGGGCCGCCGCCGTCCAGACGCACCGTGACGGTATCACCGGGATTTTTGAGCGTGTAGCCGATGAGTGACGCCGCCATGGAAAGACGGCCGAGCGCCGCCGTACAGACCGCCGAGGTCTTGTGGATGCGCTCCATTTCGCGGCACATTTCCGTGCCTTCCAGAACTGCGCAGACGACGGCGCCGTCTGCGGAAAGATATCGTTTCAGTTTACCTTTCATTTTGATTTGCTCCTTACAGGAAATATTCAGTAACACAATTCTTCGGGCGGAATATGAACCGTGCCATGCTTACACGCTTTGCCGAAAAAACTGAGCGTGTAATCATAAACGAAACCGTCACACTCCACGATTGTTGGACAATAATCAAACAAATAGGAATACCCCAGTCCAACGTAATTCCACCCAAATCGTATGCAGAAGAGAGGATCTTTGTGCGCCTTTGTGACCAAATAATAATCGGTCGAAAAGAACACGCCCCAGATCAGGGGCACAGCCGCAATACAGATGAGGATTTTTTTCTTTCGCTTTTTCATACAAATCGACCTCCTGAAGCAGAAAATGTGATTTGCTTTTCCATTCGTTTTATGATACAATGGAACCGAAAGGATGTGTCTCAACATGCATGAACTAACATTGCGCCGCCTGACAATGGAGCAGGCGGAACAGGTCTATACACGATACATGAAGCAGGATTTTCCGCGTGATGAGCTGAAGCCCTTTGCGATGATCCGGGAAGCGGATGCCCGCGGCGAATACGAATGCCTCGGCTGCTATGACGGGGATCTGCTCTGCGGCTATGCATATCTCGTAAAGCTCGGCAGGGAGTATCTGCTGGATTATTTTGCCGTGCTTTCTGACCTGCGCGGCAGCGGATACGGCTCACGGATTTTGCAGGTGCTCCGTGAGAATTACGCAGATGCAGCGGCAATGCTGATCGAATCGGAGAATCCCGATTTTGCCGCGGATGATGATGCGCTCCGGGAGCGTCAGCGGCGGCTGCGGTTTTATCTGCACGCAGGCTGCCTGGATACGGGCGTGACGGCCCGTGTATTCGGCGTGGAATACCGGGTGCTGGAGCTTCCGGTCAGCGGCGCGCATACACCGGATGAGATCCGCGGCGTCTACATGCGCCTTTACAAAAGTTTTCTCTCAACTCCGCGCTATCAGCGAAATATCACGCTGCGATAAAAAATTAGAAATTAGAAACTAGAAATTGCGGTGTCTGCTTCGCAGACGGATTTGAAATATAATCAATCATCCGCCGCAAGGCAGATACCGAAATTTCTATTTTCTCATTCCGTACGCTGTCCGCCGGATGCTCTTGTGACATACAAAAGCCGCTGCGTTGTGTCTGTCGGCGGCTGATAGGTGTCGCCGTCGAGGACTTCCAGCAGCGTAAAGCCGGTTTCCGCGAGCAGCTTCTCCAGCAGCGCAGGCTGCCAGATGTGCTCGGTGAATTCTTCTGTCGAGCGGACATAGCGGCGCCCCTCGATCTGCTCAAAGAAATCGAGCCGGATCGTCACCGGATAATCGGGCGCGGTCTCCTGCAAATGATTCTGCCAGACGCACACGGCATCCGGCAGCTCATAGACAAAGCATTCATCGGCAAGAATCTGCCGGTGCTTGTATTCCGTATTGACATCAAATAAAAACAGCGCACCTGCGTTTGAAAACAGATTGATGCGCGCAAAGACCCTGCGCAGATCATCCGCTTCCGACAGGTGATTGAGGCTGTCGAGCGCACAGACCGTCACGCTGATGCAGCCATAGAGATCGAGCCGCCGCATATCCTGCTTCAGATACTGGATCGGCAGGCCGCTGTCATATTTCTTATCGAGCGCCTCGCTGAGCATCTCCTCAGAGCCGTCGATGCCGATGACATCCCAGCCGCGTTTTGCAAATTCTTCCGAGAGTGAGCCCGTTCCGCAGGCAAGATCCAGCAGGATATTGTCCGGCAGATCGGGCGCTTCCCATTTATGAATCAGCGCGTCCAGATGCGCGGCACGTTCGGCGTAGCAGACATTTTTCGTCAGCGCATCGTAATACTGTGCAAAGACGCCGTAAGCGGGTGTCATTCTGCTGCATCCTCGCTCTGCTTTTTGAGACGGTCAAAGACGATTGCATAGCCGCCGGAGCTGACCATGCTGAGCGAACGGTTCACGCGGCTGATCGTTGCGGTGCTGGTGCCGGTCTTCTCGACGATCTCGGCATAGCGGCAGTCCTCGGAGAGCAGCTTTGCGATCTGATAGCGCTGCGCGATTGCAACGAGCTCCTGCGGGGTGCAGAGATCCTGCATGAACATTGCAATTTCATCTGCTGATTTCAGCACGGCAAATGCCTCATAAAGGTCCTTGATGTGTGCCTCATCCATCGGCTTGAACATAGGTCGTACCTCCTTGAATAATCTGAAAATGACGGGAACAGATACTTGGTTCTATTTTAACACATTAGTCTGTAAAAGTAAAGAGCATTTTCAAATTTTCTTCGCATTTGGCAAAACGGAATCCTCCGGACTGTGAAAACTGCCAGAAATTTCAAAAACAGAGGAAAAGTTTCTAAACTTTCACAGAATTATCACAAAGTTGTACTATATTATAAATTGTACAAATCTCGGGCAAATGCTCCGGCTGTACCGAATTTCCGGAGCGCCCGAAAAGGAAGGGGTAATTCTATATGCGCATCTCTCAAACCTGCCGGAGAGTTTTCTCCGCAGCGGTCAGCGCAGTCCTGACGGCTGTGCTGCTCGTTCCGTCTGCCGTTCCTGCAACGGCTGCCACCATCAAGGTCGGCAAGGAGCTGACGACGAAGGAAGGCTCGAATTCCTATCGCGGAAAGACAGCCGAGCTCGCGACATCCGGCCTGAAAACCATCTCTGTTTACGTCACCGCAGAAGCTGCAAATAAGGAAGAAGTTTCCCTCTCCTACGGCTTCGGCATCAGTACCGACAAGGATCCCTGGTGGATCGAGATGGATCACGGCAAATTCACGCTGACACCGAAGGATGCAGACGATACCGGTACATCCGTCAAGATCCCGGCGAACAAATCCACGCCGATCAAGGTGGATGTCTCCTCGCTGAACCTCAGCTATCAGACCGGCCAGTATGCCGGTGAGTTTGAGTTCCGCAACTACTATTGCGAGGGCACGCTGACCGTCGATAAGATCGTCCCGAATGATTCCGGCAGCAGCTCTTCTTCGTCCTCTTCGTCATCCTCAAGCGCAAGCAGCGGCTATACGCTGAAGGATAACAAGGACGGCACCGCAACGCTGAAAACAACGCTGACCGGCACGATCGACGACATCGACTTCCTGCTGACAGCGGGCAAGGATGAGGAATCCTACGAAGATAAAGAGGGAAATTCCACATGGAAGGAAGGCGACCCGATCAACAGCCGCAAGCTGACCTACAGCGAATTCGGCGTACCGGCATCGACCGACAGCATCAAGGTCACCCCGGAATCCTTCACGTTTGCTGTGGAATCCAAGACCAATATGGATACGCTGATGTACGGCTGCGGCCTGAATGTTGAGTATAAGTCCCCGGCCGATATCGAATACTGGCTCAATGTTGACAAGGATCCCGACACCAAGAAGGGCTACTGGTACAATGAGCACGGTGATGATGAGGACGGCAACCCGACGATCGACACGAAAAAGCTCGATGTCAAGGTCGGCAAGGGTACCAGACTTGAAGACTGCGGCAAGTGGGCGGAAGTCACCTGGGAAGTCCCGAAGGATATCAAGGAATATGTCACCACCCAGCCGAAGGATTCGATCTCGTTCCAGTTCTGGTACGGCGATAACAAGGAAGACGGCTATACCGCGCTGAAATCCGTTACGCTGAAATCCGCAACCTGCACCTATACGCTCGAAGCAACCTTCCCGTATACCGGCGAAAAGTCCCTGGATGTTGACAAGAAGATCACGCAGGGCGACGATGATACCAATACCGCAAATATCAAGTTCAATGATCTGGATTTTGCAGAGGGTGATAAGCTCCATGCAGTCGTCTTTGATGTCACCTGCCCGAACACGATCAAGAAAATGGTCTTTGGTGTGACCATTTCCGATAAGGCTTCTGATAAGCAGTATACGCAGTTCCAGTATGCAGTTCTGGAAGCAGGCAAATCCACCCAGATCGCAATTCCGATCCCGGATTCTGTTGAGGCAGACGTTCAGTACGGCAATCTCGGCTTCGGCTACTACTACGGTGCCGATGAAAAAGATAAGCTCGTGGATTCTGTTACGCTCAACAGCGTGAAGCTGATCTATGAGGAAGGCGTCGAGGAGACCACCACAACGACCACGACGACTACCACTACTACTACCACAACAACTACCACCAGCGCGACCACGGCACCGGCCAAGGCTGACTGGGGCAATGCAAACTGCGCAGACGGCGTTGACGTTGCGGATGCAGTTCTGGTTGCACGTTTTGTCGCAGAGGATTCTGATGCAAATCTGACATCTCAGGGCAAGATCAATGCAGATGTTACCCACGACAGCAATATTACCGGTGATGATACGGTTCTGATTCTGCGTTATATCGCAAAACTCGTTCCGTATTCTGATCTTGAGCCGTAATGCAGGCTTATATGCACAATGCAGCGCCCGTACAGCAATGTACGGGCGTTTCGTTTGCAGAAGAGGAATTCTCCCTATCCGGC
>CAMNFV010000199.1 GCA_946537515.1 uncultured Ruminococcus sp.
ATCACAACAAAAGAACGCACCTATTTTGCCTATGACGAAAAGGAGCGCGTCAAGATCCTCTCGATGATCGAAGGACAGAAATTCACGCTCCAGCGCTCAAAAGGTCTCGGCGAAAACGAAGCGGAAATGATGGCGCTCACAACCATGAATCCCGAAACGCGCCGGATCATCAAAATCACGCCGGAAGCCGCTGAAGCGACATTTGAAATGTTCGATATGCTGCTCGGCGATAACCTCGCCGCCCGTAAGGACTATATCGCAGAACACGGCGGCGACTACCTCGATCTCGCAGACATCAGCTGAGATAGGAGTTAGGAATTAGGAGTTAGAAGATGCGGTGTCCGCTTCCGCGGACAATTCAGAAGTGAGGTACCGGTCATATGAATCAAAGTGCTGCAAAGGAAAAGAGCAAAGCTTTTGCAATTCGTATAATTCGGATGTATCAGTATCTGACTGAAAAGAAGCATGAATATGTACTTTCAAAGCAGATTCTCCGCAGCGGAACAAGCATAGGTGCGAATATTGCAGAAGCAAACTGTGCGAGCAGCCGGAAGGATTTTGCTGCAAAGCTGTATATTGCTTTCAAAGAATGCTCTGAAACATTGTATTGGCTTGAACTCCTGTATGAAACAGATTTTATCACAGAAGCGATGTACGATTCCGTTCGGAAAGACTGTGATGAGTTATATCGTTTACTGTCAGCATCGACCAGAACAGTGAAGAAAAAAATCGAACCGGAATCAATTTAAATCATCCGCGAAGCGGATACCGCAACTCCTCCTTCCTCACTTCTCACTTCTCACTGCTCGGAAAGGATGAAAGATGGCTCGAAAGAAAAAGGATTTGCCGGCAAGACCTGCGAATCCCTCAAACGCATATATTGAAGGCGCAGGCCTGATGGTCGAGGAGCGCATCACCGAAACGCTCCGCAAAAACTTCATGCCATACGCCATGAGCGCGATTGTTTCGCGTGCGCTGCCGGAAATCGACGGCTTTAAGCCCTCACACCGCAAGCTGCTTTATACCATGTATAAAATGGGTCTGCTCACCGGCGCAAGAACAAAATCTGCAAACGTCGTCGGACAAACCATGCGCCTTAATCCGCACGGCGATGCCGCGATCTATGAGACAATGGTGCGTCTGGCCCGCGGCAATGAATCGCTGCTGCATCCCTATGTGGACAGCAAGGGTAACTTCGGTAAGGTGTATTCGCGCGATATGGCATATGCTGCGCCGCGTTATACCGAAGTAAAGCTGGAACCGATCGCTTCGGAACTGTTCGCGGATATCGACAAGGAAACAGTCGATTTCATGCCGAACTACGATAACACCATGCAGGAGCCGACGCTGCTGCCCGCAAGCTTCCCGTCGGTGCTGGTCAATGCAAATGTCGGTATCGCGGTTTCCATGGCGAGCAATGTCTGCCCGTTTAATCTGGCGGAAGTCTGCGAAACGACAATCGCGCTGCTGAAGGATCCGGGGCATGACGTCCTCTCGACGCTCAAAGGTCCGGATTTCCCGACCGGGGCATTCATGATCTACGATGAGGAAGAGCTCCGCAAAATCTATGACACCGGCAGAGGCAGCATCAAACTGCGCTCGAAATGGAATTATGATAAATCCGCAAACTGCATTGAAGTTACGCAGATCCCCTATTCGACAACGCTGGAAGCGATTATGGAAAAGATCGTGGAGCTTGTCAAGGCAGGCAAGATCCGCGAGATCTCGTATCTGCGTGATGAAACGGATATCAACGGCCTGAAGCTGACGCTCGACTTGAAGCGCGGCACCGATCCGGATAAGCTGATGCAGAAGCTCTACCGCATGACGCCCTTGCAGGATGCGGTTTCCTGCAATTTCAATATCCTGATTGCCGGTATGCCGAAGGTCATGGGCGTCCGCGAGATCCTCGAAGAATGGATCGCTTTCCGCACAGAATGCATCCGGCGCAGAGTCTTCTTCGATCTGCATAAAAAACAGGACAAGCTGCATCTGCTGGAAGGCCTCGAGAAGATTCTCCTTGATATCGACAAGGCGATCAAGATTGTCCGCGAGACCGAAGAGGAATCTGAGGTTGTATCAAACCTGATGATCGGCTTCGGCATCGACGAGATTCAGGCGGAGTATGTCGCGGAAATCAAGCTGCGGCATCTCAACCGCGAATATATCTTAAAGCGGACCGAAGAAATCGAACAGCTCCGCAAGGATATCGCCGAAATGGAAGAAATCCTCAAAGATGTTAAGAAGATCCGCAAAATCATGATCGAGGAGCTGAAAAAGGTCGCGCAGAAATACGGTCAGCCGCGCAAGACGCTCTTCTATGATCTCGCGGATGAGCCCGAGGCGGAAGCAGAGGACGATACGCCCGATTATCCGGTGCATCTCTTCCTCTCGGCAGAGGGCTATTTCAAAAAGATTACGCCGCAGAGTCTGCGCATGAGCAGCGATCAGAAGCTCAAAGAGGGCGATGTCATGACGCAGCAGAAGAATGCGTCGAACCGCACAGAGCTGCTGTTCTTCACGGACAAGGCACAGGTCTATAAGACGCGTGCTGCCGCCTTTGACGATACAAAGGCAAGCGTCCTCGGCGACTTTGTTCCGGTCAAGCTCGGCTTTGACGACGGCGAGCGCGTGAAGTATATGGTCGCGACGGATGATTACAGCGGATTCCTGCTCTTCTGCTTTGCAAACGGCAAGATCGCAAAGGTCCCGCTCAGCGCCTATGCTACCAAAACAAACCGCAAAAAGCTCGCAAATGCGTATTCAGCGAAGAATCCGCTGGTCGATATCATTTTCATCACAGAGGATTGCGATATCCTGCTGCGCTCGACCAATAACCGTGCCGTCATCTTCAATACGGCGATGCTGCTGCCGAAGACAACACGCGATTCGATCGGCGTGCAGGTCATGACGCTGAAGGCGAAATCCTCGGCGCTGGATTCCGCATCCGTACTGACATCGGAGCAGCTGGAGAGCCTGAAAAAGTATGTTGTCAAGAATATTCCGGCATCCGGCGGCATGGCAAAAGACCTCGAAATCAACGGGCAGATGACGCTTTGAGCCCGAGCCGAAGTCAGAACCAAAGGAGCATACCATGATTCGCAGAGCAGAACAGCGCGATATTCCGGATATCATGAGCCTGCTGGTGCAGGTCGATATGGTACACCACAACGGCAGACCGGATCTCTTCAAAGGTCCGGCTACGAAATACAGCGAAGAGGAGCTTGCTGTCATTCTCAGGGATGACAGCCGGCCGGTCTTCGTCCTGACGGATGAGACGGATTCCCATGTGCTCGGACACGCATTCTGCATGATGCAGCAGCATATCGGTGACCGTGTCCTGACGGATATCAAAACGCTTTACATCGACGATATCTGCGTGGATGAGAACGCACGCCGTCAGCATGTGGGACGGCGGCTCTATGAAGCGGTGCTCGCCTATGCAAGGGAGTGCGGCTGCTACAATGTGACGCTGAATGTCTGGGCGTGCAATCCGGATGCGCAGGCATTTTATGAAAGCTGCGGGATGAAGCCGCAGAAAACCGGTATGGAAACGATTCTTTCAGAGGGGGAAACATGATGTTTGATTACAGCAAATATCAGGGCAGAAATGCGGACTGGTCTAATGCGTTTGTCGCTGCACCGCGTTTCTTTACGGATCCGGAAGGCGTGCCCTTCGGTGTGCTCGCGATCAATGAGGGCATTGAAACGGTGATGCCGAAGCTGCCGAACAAGCGCTATCATCCGGACGGCGCGGAAATCACAAACTGGCGGATCCTGCTTTACAGCCGCACAAAGGGCAATGTCATCGGCGATACGGATTTTTACGGCGCAATGAAAAAACTCGTGACCGGCGGCTATATTCTCGATGACAACGGAGAAAATGTGCTGATTCAGGCACTCACCCTCACCGAACTCGACGCGCTGATGCGGTAAAGAGGTATCGCTGCGCGATGATTTTATATTGGGCTCTAAAACTCCGCCAAAGAGACTTGTTCCTTTGCAATCCCATGTTTATACATGAATAGAATGAAGCCGCTCCTGTTGGCATAACAGAGAGCGGCTTGACTTTTAGAGAAACAATTCTTTTGTTTATTTTCGGATGATGCTCCAGGCTGCAATCAGCCGGTCGAGATTCCACGCGGCATTTGCAGGAGAGGTCGAGGGCAGACGCACCGCTTCCCTGCCGAGTACCGGTTTCTGATACTTGTCGTAGTATTTCGCTGCGGTTCCGCCGTTAACATAGACTTGCCGGATCTGCGCTGTCTCAAAAATCGGCGTCAGATCATTCGGGACAACATTCCGTATGCTGCTGTCCGAGCTGCCGGTGATCTCACAGGACGCGATCACATCCCAGAGCGCAATATGATTTTGCAGCAGAAATGCGCGCTTTTCTTCGATTGACACAGGGACTTCCGCACCGAACAGCGCTGCTGTCACGCGCCAGAAACGGTTCTGCGGATGCCCGTAAAAGAATTGCTGCTCGCGCGATTTCACCGAGGGAAAGCTCCCGAGAATCAGAATCTCCGAATGCGCATCACAGAGCGGCGGAAACGGATGCTGAATTACTGACATTGTACCACGACCTTTCCACCATATGATAGCACAAATCCGGAGAAATTGCAACTCATTCGAGGGGGATCACAGTATCGCTGTTCTCGAAGTCAATCTCCACCGCATCCGCCGGATTGACCGCATCCCAGAAATACATGTAGAATGTCGCGCAGGGCGGCGGCAGTTCCTCACCGCGTTCTGCATCTGTCTGCATCAGCTGATACAGTTCTCTGTCGTCCAACGCATGACCTCCCTTCGTGAATCTGAAAGCGCTTTCATAGAATAAGACGCAGATCGCCCCGCAATTCCTCATATACAACAAAAAAGAGTGCAGCTTTTTAGAAAGATACCCATATAGAAGTTTTGCCCCTGAGCATTTCAAAGCGCTCAGGGGCATTGTGTTTATTGGACTGCTATGCTAAATCAGAATTTGCGGGCAGGGCCCGCCGCCGTTGATCTAAAGCTTTCCGGCAGCGTTTTGGAGCGCACAGTATTCTGATTGTTTCCGCAGCGTAATAAGATAAATCGGAATTTATGTGAGAACCTGAATTAAATAAAGTTCACTTTCTCGTCTTCCTGTAAAAAACAAAGCCGTCCTCTTCTTTTATGATCTGATACCCTAACTTTTCGTAAAAAGCGTTTGTACGTACATTCCAGCTTGGAGTGTCCAGATTAAACTCCGCGGCAAACGGATAATTCTTTTCTATGCACTCCATTAAACGAATTCCGTAACCTTTTCTATGATAGACGCTGTCAATAAAAATTCTGCCAATGTACACACTATTTTTTGTTTCATCCGAGAATATGACGGCTGCTCCCACAATATCTTTTCCTATCATTGCTTGATACAAATGCCCCTCTCGAGCCATATGTTTATGCCATTCTATCGAATCATATTCAGGCGGACAATCACCTTTTGTTCCGCCCACATTTACGTCTGTTTCAAATGCTCTGACAGACATGTCTACAATTGTTTTTATCTGGCTTTCTTCTGCTATAACAATATACATTCTACTTCCTCAATCATCTTACAAATTCCGATTT
>CAMNFV010000200.1 GCA_946537515.1 uncultured Ruminococcus sp.
ACTTGATGGTGCGGACCATCTGGCTGGTGTAGGAGTTCTCGTTGTCATACCAGGAAACAACCTGAACCTCATAGAGATCATCAGCGATCTTAGCGACCATGGTCTGAGTTGCATCGAACAGAGAACCGTAGGTCATGCCGATAACGTCAGAGGAAACGATCTGATCCTCGTTGTAGCCGAAGGAAGCAGAAGCAGCAGCCTTCATAGCAGCGTTGATGCCTTCCTTGGTCACGTCAGAACCCTTGACAACAGCGGTCAGGATGGTGGTGGAACCGGTCGGAACCGGAACACGCTGTGCAGAACCGATCAGCTTGCCGTTGAGCTCCGGAATAACGAGGCCGATAGCCTTTGCAGCACCGGTGGAGTTCGGAACGATGTTCGCAGCGCCTGCGCGTGCACGGCGGAGATCACCCTTGCGGTGCGGGCCGTCGAGGATCATCTGGTCACCGGTGTAAGCGTGAATGGTGCTCATGATACCGGACTGGATCGGAGCGTAGTCATTCAGAGCCTTTGCCATCGGAGCGAGGCAGTTGGTGGTGCAGGAAGCTGCGGAGATGATCTTGTCATCCTTGGTCAGGGTCTTCTCATTGACGGAGTAAACGATGGTCGGGAGATCGTTGCCTGCCGGAGCAGAGATAACGACCTTCTTAGCGCCTGCGTCAATGTGAGCCTGGGACTTCTCCTTGGAGCAGTAGAAACCGGTGCACTCGAGAACAACGTCAACACCGATCTCGCCCCACGGCAGCTCAGCAGCGTTTGCCTTTGCGTAGATGGTCAGAGTCTTACCGTCAACGGTGATAGTACCGGCCTCATCGTCAGCAGTAACGGTGTGCAGGTTCTCACCGATGATGCCGCAGTAGCCCTTCTGCGCAGTATCATACTTGAGCAGGTGAGCGAGCATAGACGGCTTGGTCAGGTCGTTGATTGCAACGACCTCATAACCCGGTGCGCCGAACATCTGACGGAAAGCCAGACGGCCGATACGGCCGAAACCATTGATAGCAACTTTAACAGACATTGGAATTACCTCCTAAAATTTGATACTTCTATTTTACAACATTTTCCCGGAAATTGCAAGCACTTTGATAAAAAAATAACGGGGATTATAAAAAATAAATGGATTTGTCAGATTTATACAATAGAATTCTAAGCGAATTAGATGAAATCACAAATCTTAAAAAAAGACTCGTAATTTCCGTTCAGTTCGTGTATAATAAATAATTAGAAGCGTGAAAGCTTCTGAGGAAAGGGGAATACCTATGACAGATATATATACGCCCGACGGGACGGCGCTTTCTGAGATAACAGTTTCGATGCTTTCCGCGCGCAATACCGCGGCAAGGAAAACGGTAATGACAATCCACAGCACGGCCGAGCGGCTCTGCATCAAAACAGATGATGCAGGGATCCCGGTGGATCCGGTGCTGCGCAGCGTCTATCTCTCGCTGACAGAGACCTGCTGGCAGCTTCAGCACAGCATTGCCTGTACGGACGAGCTGCTGTGTTATGAAAACGGTCTGCAAAAGCCGGAGGAGGCATTGGATCTCTGCCGGACGCTGCGTCATTTTGTGAATGTAACGGATGAACTGACCGATGACTGTCTGGAGATCGGCCGCTGCGAGATCCCGAACGGCTTATATGCGCAGGTACACCCGGAGCGTCTGACCTTTGTCCTGCTGCATATGCTGGTGAGCGCGCTGCGTGATTTCCCGGATGCAAATGTCATGGATTTCACGGCGGGCTGTGTGAATCAGCATCTGCGCCTGGAATTGGTGCTGCGGCGTGATAATGAGGCGGAAACGCCCGCGTTCCGGATGCCGGAGCCTGCGGATGAAGCGCAGCGTCAGCTCCCGGATGCCCCCGAAGCGCTGACTGCAAGGTTCTGCCGGCTTTACGGTGCAAGGCTGCTTCAGCAGTCGGCAGAGGAAAAGAGCGTCTGTACGCTTGCACTTCCGGCAGCCAGAGTGCAGAATCCGCTGGCGAAGGTCAGCTCGGATTCCGCGCAGATGCAGGATGAACTGCTGTACCGTGCGGTGCTGTCGGAATTTGTCCCGGCGGAGAAAATGCTGACAGTGCTTGCAGAACGTATGTGATATTCGGCAGTTTGCATAAACACGGTCGAAGCGATTTGTGCGTTCTGTTCTTCATAAATTGTTCATTTTCTATTGACATTTTGATAAAATTATGCTATACTAAGGTTGATATCGTGAGTGCTTTGCGCTCATTTCTCAAACGGCGTGAAACTGTGTTTTCCGGCAGTCATGCCGGACGATCTGCTCCAAAGAAAAGAGGGATTGACTATGAAACGAAATTGCACCGCACGTAGACAGGCGGTTTCCGGTTTTACCTTACTTGAAATTGTCATTGTCATGGGCATCATTTCTATTTTGCTCGGTGTCCTGATTCCGACTATGCGGACGTATATGACAAAGAGCCGTCTGAATACGGCAAACAGCAATGCCAAGGTCATCTTCAATTCGCTGCAAACGATCATGCAGGAATATGAGTTTGAAGAGCGCGGCGAGGATACTTCCCTGTTCTACGGCAGCGGGAAGACCGGCAATATTCAGTTCTATTGCGTCAACGGCAATATGCAGAGTGCGCTTGCACAACCGGTCGGCGGCACATTGGTTACACTTCCAACTGATGATATCGGCGGAAATTATCTGAATGCAAATCCGCGTACAATCGGCTCCCGTATGGGACGTCTGTATTCAGACTATGAAACTGTTACCTGGTGTGCACTGATCCGCGATTATTCGGTTGCAGGTGTTCTGTGCGCAACGAGTGTCTCTTCTCCGTATATCGGCGGCTATCCGCTTCAGATTCGTGAACGCAGATTGGAAATTGACGGCACACAGCTTGCAAGCACACTTCCGCTTGCAGTTTCAACATCCGCTATTTCGGGCACAAGTCCGCTCGGCCAGTATTGCGAAAAGGCATGGGGATCCCAAATGGTTCGGTAATAAGCCGATCAGATTCAAATATAAAGCGCTGCACAGATTGTGCGGCGCTTTTGTTATGCATTCGTTTCTGCATGAAATCATCATGTTTCTGATAGGAATGATCGTTGCCGGAGCAGGACGAATGCTGTATAATAAAAATGCAGCGTGTACATCCTGCATGATGCACGCGCTGCAAATTCATGGGCTTGGTTGTCCGCAGGACTTCCGGTCGTCTCCCCTCGATCCCGCCTGCAATCCCGCGGCGGGATATTTTTTATTTTCTTCTCAGTTCAAGGACTGCTTCATAGTCGGTCAGCGCATCGAGCAGAAGCTGCGGCTGCATGACCCATGCGACGCGGACATTGTTCGCATCGAGGAAGCGGTAGTGAATCTGCATACCGATGGTGCGCTGCTGCTGCAAACGCCAGCCGTCGATTTCAAAGATGTTATCATAGAAGAAGTTGCCGCCGAGCGTCGGGAACGGAACATTCGGAGCAAAGCGGCTGCCGTATTCGGTGAGGAAGCCGGAAAGCTGTGCGGAATTGCGGAAGAGCCGCTGCATTTTCTGCGCCAGGAGAGCGTTGATTTCCTCTTTTGTTTTCGGTGCACCGGCATTGCCGCCGATGACGGCTTTCGCATCGGAATAACCCTGTTCATAATTCGAGCGGATCTTATCCTGCGCGAAGTTCAGCGTACCGGTCAGCAAATTGCCCATCGGCTTCATCGGCTTGATGAGCGTGAAGTTGCAGTCCGGATAGAGCTCCAGGAGATTTGCATTTCCGACGGAAGTGCCGCCGTAGAGCGAGAGCTGCGGGCGCATGGAAACGAGCAGCAGATTGCGGTGCCCCTCGGCATAGACGGGCTGAATGCAGAGATCGCCTTCCGGCGTGACGCTGCCGTCGAGGAATTCTCTGCCGAGGTAGCGCTCCGGCGAATAGATATGCGGAATTGCCGAAGAAGCGAGCAGCAGCGTGCGGATCGCATCGGCAGAAAGACCGTTCAGCTTAAAGAAAACAGCCGCATCTTCCGCGACATCGTGAACGCTGACATAGGTCTGGATTTTGGATGTGCTGACCTGCTCCAGCGGAAGCTGATTGATCATGCGGATGAGGCCGTCGCGGGAGAAAAATGCGCCGTCGGAGCCGCGTGCGAGCAGGTCAGAGGGCAGGATCTGCTCCCAGACGCGCTTAGCGTAAGCGGGATCACCGATTGCGAAAAGTGCCGCGTTCAGCGCGCCGACAGAACAGCCTGCCACCGCGGTAATATCCGTAGTCAGGCCGGCTTCGGCGAGTGCCTGCCAGGCACCGATCTGAAAAGCGCCTTTCGCGCCGCCGCCGCCAAGCAGCAGGGCAGTGGGCTTCTGAGTCTGAATCGTTTGTTCCATAGGTCTACTCCTTTCGGGTTTGTCGGGTTGCATGTGCAATGTGTTTCAAATCTGTCACAGCCGGGGGCGATGTGCCGCCGGCTGCTTTCATCATAGCAGAAACTGCGGCGTTTGTCAAGCTTTTTATGCGGTTTTACGTTTTATCGGAATGACCAGCCGCATATAGTGAACCGGGAGGCGATTGCGATGAAGCAGCTCCGGCGTATTTTGCCGCTGATGATTTCTGTGATATTGTTTTATTTGATTGTGGTGCCGGCCGCGGCGGAATCGGAGGAACAGGGCTGCTGTACGGCATTGATCGAGGCGCAGACGGGCATGTGTCTCGGCGGGGATGAACCGGAGCGTGTTGTACCGGTCGGGAGCCAGACGAAGCTGATGACGGTTTATCTGACGGCGGAGGCGATTGCGGCGGGGCGGCTCGGAATGGATGAACAGGTGACAGTCGCGCCGTCAGCGGAGGGGGCGCCGGGCGCAACGGTCTGGCTGGAAGCCGGAGAGCAGATGACGGCCGGCGATCTGCTGAAAGCGGTGATCATCGGCAATGCAAATGATGCCTGTATCGCGCTTGCCTGCCGGATATCGGGGACGGAGGCGCAGTTTGTCATGGAGATGAACGCGGCGGCATTTTCGCTCGGAATGCGCCATACGCGGTTTGCAGACTGCACGGGCCTCTCCGCGGAGAACCAGTCAACGGCGCATGAACTCGGCCTGCTCTGCCGTGCGCTGCTGCCGTATGATTTTCTGCATGGATCGTGGACGGCGTGGCGGGAATTCCTGCGCGGGGATGCGACGGAGCTGGTCAATGAGAACCGCCTGACAAAGGGGTATGAGGGCTTATGCGGCTTCAAGGCGGGACACGGCGATGCATCGGGCTATACGCTGACGCTGGCTGCATCGCGGGAGGGGCTCTGTATGATCGCGGTTGTGCTCGGCGATCCGGATGCAGATGCGCGGTTTGATACGGCAAAGACGATGCTGCACGATGCCTTCCGCGATTATTATGTGACGACGCCGGGATATTCCGCGGAGTATATGAAGCCGGTGAAGGTGCGCCGCGGGACAGCGGATGCGGTCATACTGGAAACGGGCGAGCTGCTTTCGGTTGCATTGCCGAAGGGGGATGGCATCAGCAGCGTGACGGTTCTGCCGCGCTGGATCGAGGCGCCCGTGCAGAAACATGCGGCAGTCGGCGCAGTTGCATTTTACAGCGGAGATACG
>CAMNFV010000201.1 GCA_946537515.1 uncultured Ruminococcus sp.
CCCATGATAAACGCCATGGTGATTGAGAAAATCAGCATCAGCGGCGCACGGACGGCAATGCGAATCAGCATCATGAACGCCATCTGCACATTGTTGATATCGGTCGTCAGGCGCGTCACGAGCGATGAGGACGAGAACTTGTCGATATTGCTGAATGCAAAGGTCTGCACCTTTTCAAAGATATCGTGTCTTACATTTCGTGCCAGACCGGCAGCGGCCTTCGCACTGGTCATGCCGGCCGCACCGCCGAAAAACAGCGAGATCAGCGTCAGAACGACGAGCATCAGACCTGTTTTGAGCAGCGCCGACATGGCAAGTCCGGTCGTGAAATTGTCCACGAGCCTTGCGGTGATAAACGGGATAATTGCCTCGATGATCGCTTCGCCCATCATGAACAGAATGGTGATGATCGCCGGCTTTTTGAATTCCCGCAGGCATCGTGCTATGGTATGAAACATCAGGGGATACGCTCCTTTCAGATAGCTTGTGTGAGATTTTGCTGCATTTTCTGAAGATAGACCTGAAGCTGTGCGGATTCCTCATCCGTAAAGCCGCTTGTCAGCATCTCTTCAAGGCGCCGGCAGTCCTCGCGGATCTGCCCGGTATAGGTTCTGCCCCGCTCGGTCAGAACGATTTTTTTCAGCCGGTCATCGCTTGCGACTCTGCTGCGTTCGATCAGGCCTTCCTTTTCGAGCGCGGCGACGATCTTCGAGACACCGGAACGGCAAATGCCGAGTTCCTTTTCAAGATCGCGCTGATAGACATCTTCATCCTCATGCTCTGAGAGATATCCCAGCACCCAGCCGTTTGTACCGGCGGCTGCATCGAGCCCGTGCTGATTCCGAAACGCTTCGATCTGCCTGCGGATGCCCATATTGACCATACGCAGCGCAAGCATCGTCTGGTTTTCCAAGTCCGGATTCACTCCTTTCGCTGTTCTGCAATGCAACTGTTCACAATGAAACATTATACAGCATTTCGTCCAAATTGTCAAGTGAAATTTTGGTGAAGAAATCTATAGAAATGCTGTTTCGTATTGTGATTGTCATACGCTCTTTATCCATTGTCCTGTTGTATATTTTGATTTGGCACGGGGCGCGAATGCGGGGAGAAGTTTCAATTATGTTTTTTAGGGAATAAGCCGGGCATTTTCTCTCAGGAACAAAGCCGCCCCATTCTTCATGAACGGGACGGCTTATGATTTCATGATCCTTCTGCTTCCTGCATTCTGCGCATGAATGCGTGATACGTCTTCTCGTCAATTTCCATGAGCGAGCGCTTTTCATCCCGGAACTTGACCGCGACGGTGTAGATGCCCTTATTCTGCATCGCAACCGAAGCGTGCAGCCGCAGCTTTGTCAGGCAGGCGGGATCGAGCGAGCCCGTCAGCAGCAGAGAATTTCCCGAACGCAGGATATCTTCCGTCATCAGCTCATAGCGCACTACATTCTCAGGTGTCAGATAGATATCGTCGATCTTCTTCATCGTTCCGGAAATATACGCAAGCCTTGCCGACATGCAGAAGATGCGGCAGCCCGTGTAATCACCGGCAATGACCATGTTTTTTGCAGATGCCATAGAGATACCCCCTTTGTTTTCAGCGCAGATACGCCGTATTTCTATTATACCATGCGGATTCCGCTTTGTCAAGCCGCGAAAGAACCGGAAATGCGGCGCGGGATATCAAATATTGCGGTATTCTCCGGCAGCGGTGCATCCGGGGAATCAGTCCTCCGGCTTATCGCCCATATGCGCCATGTCAAACTGATCGCTGACAAGCTCAAAGCGAATCTCATGCATCTTCAGGCCGCTCTGTGCAAAATACAGACGGTTCGCGGTGAAGCGCGAGAACATCGGGATTTCCGCGGAGAACGAGACCGGCTTGCCTCCTGTGCCGTTCCAGGTAAATGTGCCGCTTGCCGTACCCATGCTGAAGAGCGTGACCGGGATCTGTGCAAGCTCACTCTGCTCCGAGGATGCCGTCAGCGTAACGCGGTACCAGCCGGGGATCTGAACTGTCAGCGCAAAGGCATAATTCGTGCCCTTATCGGTGCAGATGCCGTCGAGCGGGAGCGTCAGGTCGCGCTCAAGATCATAGAACACCACATCTCCGCCCTGATCTTCCGCATCCGCCGGACGGTTCTCGACCGTGATCTCCGGCGCATCCCCGAGCAGACGCTCCATTGCATGTGTCTGCATCGCAAACCGGCAGACATTCGCCGCCGAGCGCTGCAATTCGCTGCGTGTCAGCGTCCCTGCCGCAAGTGATTCTTCCAGATTATCCTCATGCTCTACGCAGTCTGCGCAGACCATGTATACATCATTCTGTGCGCGCACCATTGCGGCCAAATCGCCCTTATCAGGTGCAAGGCCGCGCTCATTGATATTCGCCCACCAGTCCGTCATGAGGAAGCCGGTATAGCCCCATTCTTTGCGGATGATCTCCGTACAGAGATCGTAATTTCCGGCGGTCCAGACGCCGTTGACACAGCCGTAGGTCGTCATGATCGACTTTGCGCCGCCCTCTTTGACCGCAAGCTCAAATCCCTTGAGATAGATCTCGCGGAGCGCACGCTCGGAGACTGTCGCATTCAGGAAGTGACGGTTTGTCTCCTGATTGTTGCCGCAGCAATGCTTGATCGTACCTTCGACACCGACGCTGTGCAGGCCGCGCAGCTCCGCGATCGCGATGAGTGCCGTCAGCTTCGGATCCTCGGAGAAATACTCAAAGTTTCTGCCGTTGAGCGGATGCCGGTGAATATTCATGCCCGGTCCGAGCAGACAATCAACCTTATTCGCGGTCATTTCCAGGCCGAAACAGGTATAGAGCTTTGTCATGAGCGGCAGATTGAAGGTCGCGGCAAGGAGCGTGCCGTTCGGCAGGCTGAATGCCTTTGTACCGCAGTCAAGCCGCATTCCGGAAGGACCGTCCGAGCAGCAGCAGGCCGGAATGCCGCGCTTTGTCAGCTGATCGGAGACTCCGCCGAATGCCGATGCCGTACCGGCCGTGACGCGGGGACTGCCCATGCCCTCGCCGCGGACGATCTGCATCAGTTCCGCATCGGAGAACTGCGCGATGAACGATTCCATTGTCACATCGCCGTGCAGCACATCCGCGAGCACAGAGGCTTTGCCGTCCGCTTTCCATTCTGCCGGGAGCGCATCGGTGCGGCGCTTTGCCTCATCGAATTGCAGCAGCGGGACATCTTCCCATGTGACCTTGTATCCGCTGCCGTCCTGCACCGGCTTCATGCGCTGGAATGCCTCAACCGGCGGCATTGCCTGACGGCATTGCTCTATGACAATGGTCTCATCCAGAAAACGACTCGCAGCGTATTTTGCATTGCGGACATCCGTTCCGATGTAAAATTTATATTCGCCGGCTTCCTTCACCCAGCAGTATGCATGTCCGGTGACGCCGCTGTCATCATAGGAAGCCGGAAGCGAGAGTTCCAGATTGACAGACTCGGAAGCGCCCGGCGCGAGAACATCCGTCTTATAGAAGATCACAAGCTGCCGTGCCGGCTGACCGAGCTTGCCCTGCGGCGCCTCGACATAGAGCTGCACGACCTCTTTGCCCGCTGTCTTACCGGTATTCGTCACCGTAACCGGCAGATACTGTGCGCTGCGGACATGCACGATCTCCCCTGCCGTCACGGAGAATGTCGTATACGAGAGGCCGAATCCGAACGGATAGCGCACACGCTCCGGTGCAAAGGTCTCAAAGTAGCGGTAGCCGACATAGATATCCTCGGCATAGTTGTTATTGTCCTTGCCGTAGAAATTGGCATCGGAAGGATAATCCGTGATCTCATAGGCAATCGTATCGGGCAGCTTGCCGCTCGGGGAAACTGCGCCCGTCAGAACAGCCGCCGTACCGGTACCGCCGTTCATGCCGCCCTGCCAGACATAGAGCACCGCATCCGGATTGTATTCATCGACAAAGTGCATATCCATGATATTGCCCGTATTGAGCAGCACAATGACCTTTTTGAAGTGCTTGCGGCAGAGCCGGAGCATCTCCTTCTCGCCGTCCGTCAGCAGATAGGAACCGGCTTCCATATGGTTATCCTGCTCCTCGCCGGCCGTTCTGCCGATGACGATGACCGCGCGCGTACAGGCAGCTGCGGCCTCTGCAACGAGTGCTTCATCAAGCGGCATTTCTTCCTGGCACCAGGGCTCACCGCCCCAGCCGCTGCCGAGATCAAAGGGATGTTCTGCGTCCCATTTCTGATAGGTTTCCAGCAGGGGCGCATAGAGCTGCACGCCCTGTTCCTGCAGGCCCTCCGGGATCCCGACGACCTTTGAGACATTGACCATGCCGCCGGAACCGGTGCCGCTCTTATAGTAGTGCAGCTGGATTCTGCCGAACAGCGCGATCTGTTCCCCCTGCGGCAGCGGCAGCGCAGCATCATCGTTTTTCAGCATGACAATGCCCTCTGCGACCGCCTCAGCCGCGGTTTTCAGATATACATTCCAGTCAAGTGTTTTTTTCATCATGTTGGTAACCTCCGTGTTTATTCAGATTTATCCGTGAAGCGCAGACCGGCTGTGTCTTTTTGCCTGCACGCATTGTTTTCTGCCGTCCGAATGAATAGATGAAGCCCGTCGCCATTTTGCGCGTCAATAACCCATTGCGTTTTTCCTGTCCCTGAGCGCTGTGATCGTGAAAATCAGTCCCAGACCGCCGAAGAAAAATGAAAACGCGATCAAGCCTTTTCCATTATCTGAAAAAGCCTCCTTACAATATGCATAAGACACATCATCAGGAGCATACATGACAGTCACCGGCTGTCCTTCATAGAAACCTTCTTTGCGCTGCCCTGTCGTCAATGTGTACGGCGCGTCCGATCCCGGTACCTGATATGCGACCGCAGCTTTATAAGAGATCTCTGTTCTTCCTGATCGGCCTCTTTTTGATTCATTCACATAAACATTTGTCACAATGCCCGCGGTCTGCTCCGTACAGGCTGATACATATTTACGGTAATCAATATGCCAGACGATTCCCAGTACAATCAAAATGAACCACAGGATAAATAATAGTATGCCTGATCTGAGTGTGGGTCTTGAACGCGGTATCATAATGTCCTCCGTCTTCGTATGATGTCATGAATTATTCGGGTTGTACAGAACGGCGAGGGGTTTCACCCGTATCCGCTTCGGATTATCGGTATTATAGCACACCGGATTTGCAAAGTCAATCAAAAAACATGCTTTTTTGTCAGATTCCTAATCGTTTTTCAGAAACGTCATTTTCTCTATTCTATCATATTCTCGCAAAAAGTGCAAGAGCCGGGCAGGCGGGCAGCGCCCGGTCGGCAGGGCCGACAGCCGTTGATCTAAAGATCTCCGGTAGGTCAACTGCGGCATGAGCGTAGATTCTCTCATCCAGCTATTCTATATAAATAATCGCGAAGCGATACCGCAACTCCTCACTCCTAACTCCTAACTTTCCCCTGACTCCTATCTATTAAAATCGTCCGCGCAGCGGACACCGCAATTTCTCATTTCTAATTTCTCATTTCTAATTTTCCTAA
>CAMNFV010000202.1 GCA_946537515.1 uncultured Ruminococcus sp.
GGTACAAGCAGCTCTACGGCGAGTCTGAGGGCAAGGACAACAAGGGTCTGTTCCCGTCCTCTGCAATCTTCTCGACCGACCTGCATTCCATGGGCCAGTACATCCAGGACGGCGCAAGACTGCTGTTCGAGACCGTTGTCGATATCAAGCAGCCGAAGCAGGATCTGTTCCTTGAGCCGGATGCAGAGAATGCGGACGGCCTGAACTTCCTGACCGGCCAGAATATGAGCGTCGTCAACCGCCGCGCGCTGGAAGGCACGATCCTTGCACATACCGAGGGCGGCGTTCCGAATATCGTCCTTGAACTCGATGATACCGCTGAGGAATCCCTCGGCTGGCTGATCTACTTCTTCGAGAAGGCATGTGCAGTTTCCGGCTATATGCTCGGCGTCAATCCGTTCAATCAGCCCGGCGTCGAAAGCTATAAGAAGAACATGTTCGCGCTGCTCGGCAAGCCCGGCTATGAGGACATGAAGGCTGCACTCGAAGCAAAGCTTCACTAATCAACTCAGGTTCCCAAAATCCATGCTGCTGCATTTTATGTGCAGCGCACGAATTTGAAATCAAGAAGGGAGAATTACCATGATTCAAGTAATTACCGGAAAAAGAGGCTCTGGCAAGACCAAGATTCTGCTGGGCATGATCGACGACGCGGTGAAGGCTTCCACCGGCGATATCATCTGCATTGAGAAGTGCATGAAGCTGACCTACAGCGTCAACCACAAGGTTCGCCTTGTTGACGCAGAGCGCTATAACATCAACGGCTTTGATATGTTCTACGGCTTTGTCGCAGGCGTTCTGGCCGGCAACTATGATATCAAAGAGGTTTTTGTTGACGGTATCCTCAAGATCGGCGGCAGAAACTATGATGAGCTGGGCACACTGCTCGAAAAGCTCGACATCCTGACCGGCGATGACGTTCAGATGATCTTCACCGTTTCTGAGGATAACGAGAACCTGCCGGAGTCTGTGCTGAAATACCTGATTCCGCAGGCTGACTGATCGGAAATTTGGCGGAAATGCCGCAAATTCTGATATCTGATTGACAAAAAGCGGCGTTTTTGGTATAATCATTCCGTAATGCTATGCGCAAAAACGCCGCGGATTTCTGAAAGGCGGGTTGTAACCTATGCAGGAGCTTTCAGGCGAATACCGGATCTCGATCCGGTCTCTGCTGCTGCGTCCGGATGAGAAAAAGACGCTCTCTCTTGAGATCGACGCCGAAACGGCGGCATCCTACGGGCTGCCGTGCGTGAAGCTGCCGAAACTGGAGGGGCTGCTCGAAAATCGTGCGGGCGTGCTGATGATGAATTATCGGCTGAGCTGTGTTCCTGCGCTGGAATGTGACCGCTGCCTTGCACCCGTGGAGATGCCGGTCGAGGCAGAGTTCTCGCATGTCATCGTCACGGAAACTGCTTCTGAGCAGAATGATGCCGAGTATTTGCTGGCACCCGATGCGATGCTGGATCTTGCGGAGGTCGCAATGACGGATCTTCGGCTCTCCATGCCGACAAAGATTCTGTGCAGACCGGATTGCAAAGGGCTTTGTCCCGTCTGCGGACAAAATCGCAATCTCACGGACTGCGGCTGTGACACCGGGGATATTACGCTGAGCTATCAGTAATCCGGCAGTCGTGTTTTTACCATTACGCTAGTGCAATTTATAAAAGGAGGTGCCGACAATGGCAGTACCGAAGGGAAAAGTTTCCAAAGCAAGACGCAATACACGTCGTTCCGCTGTCAGCAAGCTGGAGATGCCTGCTATGAGCGTTTGCTCCAACTGCGGCGCAATCAAAGCGCCCCATAAGGTTTGCAAGAAGTGCGGATTCTATAAGGGCGTTGCTGTGCTCAAGATCGAAGAGGACTAATCTTCAGGTTTTGTAACAAGCGTATTGCAAGAGGGGAGAGGGACGAGGTGTGCTTCTCCCCTTTTCGTGTTTTATAGGGTGGGACTTTGTTATGGCAAATGAATATCATATTACAAGGGCGGCGTCCTGGGATGCCGATTCCGATCCGGTTACAATCGAAGAAGTCGAACAAATGGCAGAGCTGCTGCCGCCCGGTTTTCAGATCGACTGGGAAGGCGTGCTGGAGCAGCGGACACCCTGGGGCATTGAAACCGAATCCATCGGACCGTGCCTGTTTTACCAGGATTATTATGCGCCGGAGGAACGTATCTATGTCCGGTTTCAGGGAGAAGCCCCGCGGTTTGCGCTGGAGGATCCGACCAAGCTGGAACCGTTCGTTGCGCTGGCAGATCTGCTGAATGCTGCTGTCCAGGATGATGACGGCAGAATATACAGCTGAATTTACTGCGGAATCGCGTTGCGGCAATTTCGCGCTGCACAGCGAAGCGGGATCGCTGCTTTGCTGAAATTTGATAAATGTTTTATTATGCGGCGGGCGGATTTCATCAGGCAAGGGAAATCTGTGCGCCGATGCCGGAGGGGACAGTATGATAAAAATTACAGATATCATCAGCGGCTCTCCGGCTGCAAAAGCAGGGATTCAGGCCGGAGATCAGCTGATTTCGGTCAATGAAACGGTAATCCATGATGTTCTGGATTACCGTTTTGCAACGACTGCGCGGATCCTTTCCGTCTGCTGCGACCGCGGCGGCGAAAGCTATACCGTGCAGGTGCATAAGCAGGAGTATGAGGATCTGGGGCTGTGCTTTGCCACGGCGCTCATGGATGAGAAGAAAACCTGCGGAAATCATTGTATCTTCTGCTTTATTGACCAGAATCCGAAAGGGATGCGCGAGACCATCTACTTTAAAGATGACGACGCGCGGCTCTCCTTTTTGCAGGGCAGCTATATCACGCTGACCAATCTCACCGATGAGGACGTGGACCGCATCATCAATATGCATATGACGGTCAATGTCTCGGTGCAGACGACCGATCCGCTGCTCCGCAACAAAATGCTCGGCAATAAAAAAGCCGGAGACTCCCTGCGGCATCTCTGGCGCATGGCGGAGGCCGGCGTTTCCATGAACTGTCAGATCGTGCTCTGCCCGACATGGAATGACGGCGACAATCTGCATAAGACGCTTGCGGATCTGTTCTCAATGGTGCCTGCCGTCGAGAGCATTGCCGTTGTGCCCTTCGGCATGACGAAATTCCGCGAGCATCTCTGCCCGATCCCCGCTTTTACTGAGGAAACCGCCCGCGCTGCGATTGAGCAGATCGAAGCCGTGCAGCGCTGGAGCCTCGAAGCAAACGGCAGCCGCATTGTGTATGCGTCCGATGAGCTGTATCTGCTGGCAAATCTCCCGCTGCCGGATGATGAAGCCTATGAGGGCTATCCGCAGTATGAAAACGGCGTCGGGATGCTGCGCTATCTCATGAATGAGTTTTATGATGCGCTGGAAGATGCCGAATATGACGGAGATGCGCGCTTTCTGACAATCGCAACCGGAAAAGCCGCGGCACCGTTCCTCGATCAGATGATGCGCGACCTTGAAGCGAAGTTTCCGCAGGTGCATTGCCAGGTCATTACCATTTATAATGATTTTTACGGGCATTCGATTACGGTCGCCGGACTGCTGACCTTTCAGGATCTTTCGGCGCAGCTCAAAGGCAAAGACCTCGGCAGCGCGGTATTGCTGACGGAAACCTGTCTGCGGCATGACGATGTGTTCCTTGACGACAAATCCCGCGAGGATCTGGAAGATGTACTCGGCGTGCCGGTGATCAAGTGCAAGGTGGACGGCTATGTGCTGCTCGATACCGTGCTCGGGCTTGCAGAGGGTGAATAAATCTGCTCTCTGACGAACATAACGAATTACCATGAAATACCAAAGACTGATGGAGAAAGTCGGACGCGGGCCGTGCCCGGCTCCATGATCTAAAGCTTTCCGGAAGCGCAATGATGCCGGAGTGTTTCATTCCTTTTGTGAAATTGTCAAGATTCTAAGCGCTGCGGGCCGTGCCCGCCTCCATGATCTAAAGCTTTCCGGAAGCGCAATGGTGTGCTGTTATCTGTGCGCTTTATTGAGTTGTCAAGATTCCAAGCGCGATCCTGCGTTTCCCTTGATGCATGAGGCGAGCCCTTGCCTCTCCCGGCGGCTTCTGTTCATACATGAAGCGGACTGGCCGAATCCCTTTGCTCCGTATCACGGATGCACTTGAGATTCGCAGCGCCCTCTGTCTATTACCGCCAATCGTTCCAAAAGTTGTACGGATGCGTACAACTATTGCAGGATTGTAATCAAATCTTCATGTTTGAATGCTGATGTGAAAACAACGGGTTCATAATATTCCTTTCAAAACAGGGCAATCATTTTCACGCAGCATCGGAGATACATCTGAAATAATAGCTAAAGGAGACAGGAAAACTATGGCTTTGCCGGTTGTCGCCGTGGTCGGGCGTCCGAATGTCGGAAAATCGACTCTCTTTAACAAACTCGTCGGGCAGCGGCTCTCAATCGTTGAGGATACCCCCGGCGTTACCAGAGACCGCATCTACGCGAAAGCAGAATGGTGCGGCAAAAACTTCATGGTCGTCGATACGGGCGGTATTGAGCCCAAGACCGATGACCATATGCTTGAACAGATGCGCAGACAGGCGGAGCTTGCAATCGAACGCGCTGACGTCATAATCCTCGTGACCGATCTGCGCTCCGGCGTCACCGCGAATGATCTCGATGTCGCCAATATGCTGCAAAAATCCGGTAAGCCGGTCGTGCTCTGCGTCAATAAATGCGACAGCATCGGGGAACCGCCGGCTGAATTCTATGAATTCTATAATCTCGGTCTCGGCGATCCCTTTGCGGTCTCCTCGCTGCACGGCACCGGCACCGGCGATCTGCTGGATGCGGTCTGCGCACAATTTCCCGATGATGCGGAGAATGAAGAGGATGCCGAGCGCATTGCCGTTGCGGTCATCGGAAAGCCGAATGTCGGCAAATCCAGCCTCATCAACTATCTTGCCGGTGAGGAGCGCAGCATCGTTGCGAATGAAGCAGGCACGACACGCGATGCGATCGACCTGCCCTATGAAAATGAAACGGGCAAGTATCTGTTCATTGATACGGCCGGTATCCGCAAGAAATCGAAGATTTCCGATGATATCGAGCATTACAGCGTGCTGCGCGCTTTTATGGCCGTGGACCGCGCACAGGTCGCTGTCATCATCATTGACGCGACAACAGGCTTTACCGAGCAGGACAGCAAGGTCGCGGGCTATGCGCATCAGCAGGGCAAGGCATGTATCGTCTGCGTCAACAAATGGGATCTCGTCGAAAAAGACGGCAAGACCATGCAGGAATTTCAGAAGAAGCTCGAAAATGATTTCAGCTTCATGAGCTATGTGCCGTTCCTGTTCATTAGCGCGAAGACCGGTCAGCGCGTGCAGAAGCTCTTTCCGCTGATTCAGCAGGTCGCTGCCAATAATGCAATGCGCATCACGACCGGCAGACTCAATGACGTTCTCGCCTATGCGACTGCGCGCGTGCAGCCGCCGACCGATAAGGGCAAGCGCCTCAAGATCTACTACATGACGCAGGCAAGCACACAGCCGCCGACCTTCGTCTT
>CAMNFV010000203.1 GCA_946537515.1 uncultured Ruminococcus sp.
CGTCCGCGCAGCGGACACCGCAATTTCTCATTTCTAATTTCTAATTTCTCATTTCCTCTCCCCCTATTGAAAATTATGCCGTAATATGCTATAATGGATGCAGCAAAGATTCATGCCGCAGTCCAATTCAATACGCCTGAGAAGGCAGCAGAAAGGATGATTCTATGAAAATGAAACAGATCGCACCGTTGATCGCAGCAGGCATTTTGCTCAGCAATGTCTGCGCGCTTCCGCACTTTCCCGTCAGCGCAGCAGCGCTCCCGAAAGCCGCACAGCAGAAGATCACCACGCAGCAGAATAATTACAGCATAACGCCCTTTTCCGTCAAAGCAGAAACAACCGAGGACACGAAACCGGGGACCACGGCGCTTTACACCGAGACCACCGCAATCTTCTCTACAACCTCCGCAAAGCCGACCACCACAGTAACCACAGTCTCAAAGAAGATTGAAACCACAACGACGGGAACCACCAGTTCAAAGAAGGCGGAAACCACTACTACAGCCGCCGTTACTGAAACAACCGCAATCATGAGCACGACCGAAGCTGCTAAGCCGGAATCCGATTTTGTATTCAGCATCACAGAGAACGGCAAGGGCATGACGCTGAAAGAATACAAGGGCTCCGCAGCGGAAGTTGTCATTCCGGAGAAATTCGACGGCCTGCCGGTTGTCGAGATCGGCAGCATGGCCTTCTTTAATCATGAGAATCTGACCAAAGTCACGATTCCGGACAGCGTAACCGTCATCGGCAGCAATGCATTCAGCAGCTGCCCCGGTCTGACGGCCGTTACAATCCCGAAGAATGTGACGGAACTTGGTGACAGCGCATTCGCAAGCTGCTCCGGTCTGACTAAGATCACGATTCCGGAGAGCGTCAAGGCAATCGGCTCGCAGGCTTTTTCAGGCTGCTCCGGTCTTGCGGATATCGTAATTCCTGAAACAGTCACGCAGATCGGCGGCGGCGCATTCCGCGATACGGCATGGCTGAAGGCACAGCAGGCGAAGGATCCGCTTGTTGTTGTCAATAACATTCTGATCGACGCTTCAACCGCTTCCGGCAAAGTCGTCCTGCCGGGCGGCATCACGGAAATCAGCGGCATGGCATTCGCCAATAACCGTGCGCTGACCGCTGTCAATATATACAGCGGCGTCAAGATAATTGGCGAGAGCGCATTCTATAACTGCTCCGGACTGACTCAGGTCAGCCTTCCGCACGGCCTCGAAAGCATCGGCAGCCAGGCATTCGGCATGTGCAGCAAGTTGACAGCGATCGCAATCCCGGATACCGTGAAGGAGATCGGCGGCAGCGCATTCATGGCCTGTGAAAAGCTGACGGTCGTTCAGCTGCCGAAGGCGCTGACTGCAATCGGAAATTCCACATTTATGAGCTGCGCCGCGCTGACCCGCGTTAAGATTCCGGAGAATGTCAAGACGATTGATGTCCGTGCGTTTGCGGGCTGCGCAGCGCTCAAGGAAATCGTCATTCCGGATTCCGTGGAAAGCATCGGATTTGCTGCATTTATGATGTGCGCAAATCTGGAGAGCATCACCATTCCGGAGCAGGTTACAAGCATCGGCCCGACTGCTTTCAGCGGCTGCCCGAAGCTGACCGTTCACGGCTATGCAGGTTCCGCGGCTGAAACCTATGCACAGCAGAACAATCTGAACTTTGCCGCAATCGGACCGGTCAGAGGCGATGTCAACGGCGACAAGCAGGTCAGTATTGAGGATGCGCAGATTGCCCTCATGGACTATACGGAAACTGTCGCCGGAAACAAGAGCACACTCTCGGAACAGCAGATCCAGGCAGCGGATATCAACGAGGATTCTAAAATCGACGTTGTGGATGCGCAGCTGATCCTGATGTACTATGTGCAGAATACGGTTATTGATCAGCCGGTTTCATGGAGCGAACTGCTCGGCAAATGGAACGCGAAATACATCCGCATCAGCTGGCGCGAGGCGGAATATCCGACCGTCAAGAAGATCGCATCCCGTGAAGAACTGGACGCTTATATCGAGGCAAACAAGGATCTCTACAGCGTGGAATCCAACTATAAAGAACTCTATAAGGAAGCAGACGAAACCTATACCTCTGAATGGTTCAAGGATCATCAGCTGGTCGTGGTGCTGGTCGGAGAGGGCAGCGGCGGAATACGTCATCAGGTCTCGGACGTCAGCGCCGATGAGATCCAGATCACCCGCCTTTTGGAACAGGCCATGACCATGGATATGGCTGCATGGGCGATCGCGATCGAACTGGATAAATCTGTCACCATTTCCGATAACGTCAGCGTAACGCTGAGCCGCCTGGACTGGGAATAATGATCCGGACAGACCAAATCGCAGAAGCAAAGCATTATCTCTGAACATGAAAAAGCAGGAGAGCATGATCTGAAATGCTCCCCTGCTTTTTTCACTTCTCCGGCAGCTTGCAGACAACGGAAAACTCCTGAAAACCGCAATCTGTCGGAATGCTTACATCGCTTCGATCATCGGGATCACGTTCTCCCCGATAAATGCAACCCGGTCAAATATCCGCGGCTTGAATGTCCCCGTGACGCCGACCGCAATGCGCTTTTCCGGATCGGCATAGATCACATTGCCGCTGTCTCCGATCGCCGCAAAAACCGGGCTTCCGGGATGCAGCCTGTACCACAGATAGCCGTACTGCATATTGCCGAACCGCTCGTCAAGCTGCTGTTTCGGCGCAGTCATCTCCGTGATCCATTCCGGCGAGAGAATACGCCGATCATGATATACGCCGCCGTCGATCAGCATATATCCGATCTTTGCCATATCGCGTGCCGAAAGCGTCAGGCCCCAGCCGGCCGTTACGGTATCCTGCGGGTCGGAGTACCATTCATTCTCACGCGGTTTCTTGCTGATCAGGAAATCGAGCTGATCCTCTTTGCTGCTGCCGCCGTGAATTTTATGCGCCGGGATCTCCAGCGGCGCAAACAGATATTTGTTTGCAAATTCAATGCATCTCATACCGGATGCGTGTTCGATCACACCGGCAAGGATCTGGATACCGAGAGTGGCATAGCGGAATTCTCCCGTGATGCCCGACCGGCCGCCGAGCAGATCAAGGGCTGCCTTCGTCCAGTCCTGCGAAGTACAGACCTTCTTCCACGGCTCGGAACGGTATTTATACGGCGCGGTCATGGTGAGCAGATGCGCAAGCGTCACATCATAGATCGTCTTTTCGCCGCGCTTTACCGCATAATCCGGGAAGAATTCCAGCACCTTCTGATTGACACTTCCGATCAGCCCCTGCTCCAGCGCAATGCCGACGAGCAGCGCCATGATCCCCTTGGTCACGGAATTGACATTCGCTGCATCGTCATCCTGAAAGCCGCGCCAATGGTCGCAGTACACGGTCTCTCCGTCTTTGACGGCGCTGATCTGGCAGATGTTGCTCTCGTTTCCCTTGCTTTCCGATACATATGTATGAAGTGCTTCCTTTGTCATCGTATTCCTCCGTGTAAAATGATCTCCGTTTGGGATTGTGTTTCATAAAGTAATCCTATTGTATCAAAACAATTTTTAATTGTCAACACGCATTTAAAATAAAGTTGAAATGCCGCAGCAAATTTCCTGATTCTGCGTGCATTTTCATGCCAAACCGTAACATTTGTAACCGCTTGTTTCCATTTCTTGGTGCATTCCGGATAAAAAACATAAACCGGGTGCGGCAGAATCGTCACAATACGAAAAAATGCATTACAATCCGATAAAATGTCTGGTCTTTCAGCGCGAAGAGATTATGTTCAACAAAACAAACCCGAATTTCCTGGAGCATGAAGGCAAGCTGTATCAGCTGAACGGCGGCCGCGGCTTTGACTATAATTTCCAGAAGGATACCATCAAGATCTCCAATGTGACCGATACCGGCTACACGGCAACGCTCAAGAACAAGGGCTTCCGTGATACCATAGAAGATATTACGGTCACGGTTGACAAGACGGCCGACGGTTATCGCCTCAGCTCCTACAAAGTGAACTGATCCCTGCTGCATCCGGTGCGCAGATTCATACGAATTCTGTCGAAAAACAAACGTATTAGCTGATGAAAATGACTTCCTGTCCCCAAGCGGCAGGAAGTCATTTTTATATCTTCCCTATCCGAGCGCGACATCCAGTATCATCATCAGCGTAAATCCGACAGAAAACATGATGACACCGATATTGGAATGCTCGCCCTCTGACATTTCCGGTATCAGCTCTTCCACGACCACATAGATCATCGCACCGGCTGCAAAGCTCAGCAGATACGGCATCACCGGAAGAAACAATCCCGCGAAAAGGAGCGTCAGCACCGCACCGACAGGTTCGACCGCACCGGACAATACCCCGTCTGCAAAGGCACGCCCCTTGCGCTTTCCCTCTGCATGAAGCGGCATGGAAATGATCGCACCTTCCGGGAAATTCTGAATCGCGATACCCAGCGCAAGTGCCAATGCGCCGCCCGCTGTCAGATTCTCTGTTCCGGCCAGATAACCGGCATATACGATTCCGACTGCCATGCCCTCCGGGATATTATGCAGCGTGACAGCAAGCACCATCATCGTCGTGCGGGCTAGCTTTGCGGGCAAGCCCTCCGCTTTTTCCGCATTCATGTGAAGATGCGGGATCAGACTGTCCAGCAGCAGAAGAAACAGTATGCCGCACCAGAAGCCGATCACAGCGGGCAGAAACGAAAGCTTCCCCATGCCGCCCGCCATGTCCATTGCCGGAAGAATCAGGCTCCAGATTGATGCGGCTGTCATGACACCGGCCGCAAAGCCTGTCAGCGCTCGCTGTACGCCCCGGCGCAGTTCGCGCTTCATGAAAAATACACACGCCGCACCAAGCGATGTTCCGAAAAACGGGATCAGAAGTCCCGCGACTACCTGCATATTCATATGGATTCCCCCGGTTCAGACGCATGCGCCGATTCCGGCCACAATCAGGCCTGTCAACGGGCACACAAGCAGCGGCCACATCAGGCCATGCTCCGGAACAGCAAGCTTCTTCCAGCCTTTCCAGTTCCAGTCGGGGTGATTTTCCGCGCCGCGGATCAGCCCCTTGTCTTTGACATAAAGCCGCGAAAGCACATCCAGAAGGAAAAAGTCTCCGGCATTGACAAACATCATTTCGATATATCCTGTCCAGAAGAGATTTTTGAATCCGCTGACGCCCGCAAAGCGCGCACTCAAAGCCATATACAGAAACATCAGCAGATACAGCAGAATGAGGATGATGTACAGCTTTATGACCTCATCCTTTCGGATATAGGGCTTCGCTGCTTGCTTCATACCGCGCGGAAACATCGTACTGTATGCCTGCGGAAATACAAAGAAAAACATGCCCACCACCGCATTGAATACCACGCACATGACAATTCCGTCTAAAATCGTTCTTGAAATATTCATTGTTCCTCCTCACATCGGTTAGCATATGCAAACTGTATACCTTATTATAACACATTTTGCATCAAAAAGCAAGACGTGATGATAGGGAGAAAGGTGCAGGGAAAAACAGGCGTAAGGA
>CAMNFV010000204.1 GCA_946537515.1 uncultured Ruminococcus sp.
TCCTGGTATGACAACGAGAACTCCTACACCAGCCAGATGGTCCGCACCATCAAGTATTTCGCAGAGCTCGGCTAAGCACGCAGTGCGTGCCTCCGTTTCGGGAATGTAATGAACGGGGAACTCTCCGGCAGCATCCCGACCGTTGGCGAAATCAATACATGAAAGCAAAGTACCCGCTGAACTGATGGTTCGGCGGGTACTTTTTCTTGACAAATGGCTGTACTTATGGTATCATAGAAAAAAACACAAAGTGAGGAACAGACATGGCTTCCCTTATTGACACAAACAGAAAAGAACATTTTGAACAAATGCAGATAAAGAAACGGCGCGCAGACAAGATCAACCAATGCTGCTTTATTGTGATATGTGCTATCCCATTGGAAGCCTTGCTTGAGCTCATAATCGCCGTTTTCGGTTCCGGCAGCGACAAAGCAGGTACGCTGGTTTATGCGATACTCCTTATGGCTTCCGTGATCTGTGCGATTCTCGGCTGCGCCAAACGGAACTTCGTGCTCAATATCGCCGCTGTCATCCTGTATCTGGCCGGCTTTCTCATCGGAAAGGAATATCAGGAAGCATTTGTACTCATGGGGCTCTGCCTGCATCTGATTCCCTACGGCGGCGCTGTCTATGCGAATTTCATTGAGCATCAGCTCCGGCAGGAAGAAGGCTATCCGCAGTTTGATCTTTCCCTCGAAGAAACAGCGCTGCGCGACAGGCTGGAAATGCAGATACAGGAAGTGTCTCTCGAAGAAAAACGTTCGCATTCCTCAGAAATGGATATCATCTGAATATGCAAAACCGCCCTCTGAAATCAATCAGAGGGCGGTTCGTTTTGTAATCAGCCTTCTTCTTCTGCCGCAGGCACGTCATCGGGATCCTCAAACTTCGTGTCGTTGGAGCCGATGATCTCAAAATCACTTGCCTTCCAGCCGTCACCCGTCTTGACGAATGTCCAGCGCATATCACCGATATAATCATTCACAACATTCATCGTGAGCTGATAATCATAATGCACATCACAGGTGAACAGATTCTCCGAATACATCCGGACATTGCTGACGTTCAGCGCTCTGTCCACACGGTTCGTATACGGGTTATTCCAGTAAATATCACCGCGCATCGAGTGCAGCTTCGTGTATGCGTTGCTCTGGTAGACAAGGTAATGATCCAGCGCAGCAAGATTGATGTCGAGCGTTTCATCCTTGTTGACCATGTAGTCAATGTACTCGCGCATCATCGTCTTGACTCGATCGACAAGTTCTTCATCCGGAGAAGCCTCTTCCTTCGGGCCAAATACATAAACCTGATTCGTTTCAGATGCATCCGGAATCTTGTAAGCATCCAGCTGATTGCCGAGCGAATCATATGCCTGAACCTTCGGGGCTACATACAGCCCGTCAATCTTGATATGGAGCGATGCCGGCTTCTGCGCAAATGCCAGCGCTGCATCATCCAGCTTCAGAGCGGAATCGCTCTGCTCCATTTCCTCGGACGGAACCGCTATGCCGTTGACCATCACAGCGCCGCCGTCCGGAACCGTGACTTCCAGCGAATAAACAGGCTCTGTTGCGACCTCGATCAGAGATGTTGCCTTCTCAACCTGCCAGATCGGCTTTCCGAATTCCTTTGTCTCACCGACCTGCTTCAGCGTGACCTTTGCGATCGCTGCATTGCCGGTACGGATGAAATATGCCGGGGACTCGTTGGTGAATTCCTTGACGTTCTTCGACCATGTGAAACCGCTGCCGTCATAATCTCCGATATCCAGCGTTTCTGCGATTGTATCGGGGGTCTCATATGCGGTGGGCTGGATCTCGTCAACATGCTGACGGATCATTTCGGTATAGAAGCCGCCGTTAAGCCCTGCGACATAGCCGTCGATCGTGTGCTCCGGCAGGGAACTCTCGTATTCATACAGGAAAACATTGAGCTTGTGCATTCCGAACAGCAGCGCGACAATAAATACGCTGATATAAAGCGCCATGCCGATGCGGAACTTATTCGGGCGGCGGGCAGATGTCTTGCTGCGGTTTGCCGGACGCTTTGCTGCCGGTTTTGCCGCGGTCTCTGTGCTTCTCTGCTGCGGACGCTGTGCTGCGGCACGCTCAGTCCGCTCAGCCGTGCGTTCTGCTGCTGCCGGGCGCTGTGCGGCGCGCTCAATCCGTTCAGCCGGGCGCTGCGGACGTTCTGCGGGACGCTGGGTACGCTCTGCGGGACGCTGCTGCCGTTCTGCGGACGGACGCTGCGGACGCTCAGCAGGCTGACGGCGAACCGGGCGTTCACCGCTGCGCTCTGCATTCTGTGCGCGCTCTGCTGCAAGCCGCTGCGAACGCTCTTCCGGACGCTCTGCCGCTGCCGGCAGACGATGGCGCGGACGCTGCGGGCGTTCTGCCTGTTCGCCGCTCCGCTCCGTTTCCTTTGCGTGAGAAACCGGGCGGGACTGCTGCGAACGGCTGCGCTGCTCACCGCTTTCCGGACGGCGTCTGCGCTCCGGATCGGGACGGCTGCTTCTGCGCGGTGCCTCTTCTGCTGCCGGAGCAGGCTGTTTGTGATCGGCTGAATCAATCTCTCTCAGAATTGCATCAAGCGCCTCATCCGCGTCGCGGTCTGCGGCTCTCTTTCGGGTCTCGTTATCCATATTCACAAATGCCTCCTTCCGTCAGGTTTCCGGTGCGACCAGCCAGCAGGTCGGCATTCTGCGCGGACCGTAAAGCGAGGAACAAACCGTGATGATTTCGTTATTATAGATCATATGCGAGGAGCTGCCGCCGTCGAGGTTCGCGGCATTGACAGCGTCATTTTTCAGCATGATATCAATGATGTCGTCGTATGTTGCGCCGAGGGAATTTGCCTGTCTGCCGTCGATGACAAGCAGCAGAACCGTTCCGTCAGCGGTCTGACCGATTGCAGAACGCGGATTGAAGCCGCCGCCGAGATCCTTCTCTTCATTGACCGGCTTGCCGTTGACGATCAGAACCGGGCCGAAGCAGACCGCATCGCGGATGCCGAGATCCATTGCCTGCTGGCCGGTCATCGTACCGACATGCAGAATATTGTTGTTATCAAAGCCGATGATATCATAGGACGTATCCATTGCGCCCCAGCGAAGCTCGCCCTGCGAAACAACCATGCCGAGCGGTGTGCCGCCGTTGCCGACGCCGTTGAGATCCTCAAAGCCGCCTGCATTGATTGCTGCAAGTGCGCCGTAATCTGCGACCATTTCCAGAACGCGCTTGCCCTCATACGCCTGGCCGAACTGGCCGGAAATACCGACATATACACGGGAAGGATCCTTGATCTTCAGCAGCTTGCCGCGGAAGGTGCTGCCGGAAACATCCACAAGCTCGGTCTCGGGCTGAACCTTGCCGTTTTCATCAACAGCAGGCTCTCCGCCGGCATTCTTCGGCGTGATCTTGACCAGCGCTGCATCCGTAACCTCTTCTGTTGTATTGTCGCGGAAGGAGCCGACATACTCTGCAATCTCCTCCTGCGTGAAATACATTTTCGGGATGAATTTCAGCGCGCTTGTCTCATTCATCGTGTTGACAAACTTCGCCTTCGCTGAATTCGACGGTCCCTTTGCGATGACAAGCATCAGCATGTACAGCGCAATGACAATCAGAATCAGTGTTGTCAGAATCACGATCAGGACGCGGCCGACGATTTTGCCGACTGTCAGCCGTTTTTTCGCTTGTGCCATAATGTTTCTACCTTTCCTTTTGTAATTATTTTTCATGCATCGCGGATGCAGCACGCGGACTGTGTGCTGTCAGGGTACACTATGATGCACATTATATTTTACCGCAAATCTCGAAAAAAAGCAAGCGTTTTTCACATTTTCCGACAACATTCTCATTGTACGTGAAATCCGCCGTATTTTTTGTATAACATGCTGTCCGCGCCGCGGCTTCCGCATCCGGAATCCGCGATATCGCTTGCTTTTTTGAATCTGCATCTGCATCAGGGCATAGTTCCCCCGTTCGCAGTCCCACATCATATAAGACAGTAAAAATATGGGTTTTATCACGCGCAATGTCAAATCATAAGGAAATCTTAAGAATTCAGATGCGCCTTTCCGGCCGGTGTCAGATCCTGTCGAAGCTGCATATCATACGGCAAGGAGGTGACAGCATGGAAACGTATTTTGGCATCCGCTCACAGACCTATGCGGATAAAGCGCAGCATCTGCTCAATCGCTATCGCTATCCCTACCGCGTCACGCGCGTTACAGGCGAGGAAGGCTGCGTCTATCGCTTCCGGGTCGCTGCGGCGCAGCAGGATATTCTCGATCTGCTCGACGCCTACGGCATCCCCTATCAGCCGCCGTCTTAGCACAACGCATCCCGATCAGAAAGGAGCTGACTGCCGGTGCAGAAGCCGGTTTATTTTGACAATGCTGCCACGACCTTTCCGAAGCCGCCGTCGGTTTTCAGGGCAGCAGCGGACGCGATCCGTTTTGCAGGCGGCAATCCCGGACGCGGCGGACATGTGCTCTCCCGCCGGGCCGGTGCGCTTGTCTACCATGCGCGGGAGACTGCGGCGGCAATGTTCGGCACGGAGCCTGAAAATGTCGTATTTACGCAGAATTGTACCCATGCGCTCAATCTTGCCATTCAGGGTGCGCTGCGGCAGGGCGATCATGTCATCCTGAGCAGCCTCGAACACAATTCCGCTGCAAGACCCGCCGCGGCACTCGCGGACGCCGGCATCATCCGATACAGCATTGCGCCGGTCTCCGCCGATCCCGCCGAAACCGTCCGCGCATTCCGCAGCCGCATCCGGCCGCAGACACGCGCCGTCATCTGCACCGCTGCCGGGAATGTCACCGGGCAATGTCTCCCCATTCGTGAGATCGGCGCGCTCTGCCGCGAGAAAAGCCTCATTTTCATTGTGGACGGCGCGCAGGGCTGCGGTATTCTCCCGCTTGATCTCCGGGCGCAGGGCATTCATCTGCTCTGTACGGCCGGGCATAAGGGACTCTATGGCCTCATGGGGACCGGGATGCTCCTCTCGGACGGGACTGTGCCGATCCGGCCGCTGATGCAGGGCGGCACCGGTTCGCTCTCGATGTCCCTGCGGCAGCCCGATTTTCTGCCCGATGCGCTCGAAGCCGGGACGCTCAATGTTCCCGGAATTGCGGCACTCGATGCGGGGATGCAGTTCGTCAGGGAGCGCGGGCCGGAGCAGATCCGCAGGCATGAAACAGCACTCTGTAATCAGCTGATCGCGTATCTGGAGCGGCTTCCCGGCGCGGTCGTCTATCGGGATCCCGCTGCGGAATATGTACCGGTCGTTTCCTTTGCACTCGGTGCGGAATCGCCGGACGATACTGCCGCACGGCTTGCTGCAAAGGGATTCTGCCTGCGCGCAGGGCTGCAATGTGCGCCGCTCGCGCACGAATCCCTCGGGACGCCGCACGGAACTGTCCGCTTTTCGCCCTCTGTCTTCAATACGCCCGCCGAGGTCGCGATGCTTTGCCGGGCGTTGTGATATGAGGCGGACAGATTTATAATGGCGGCTCCTCGCCCCCA
>CAMNFV010000205.1 GCA_946537515.1 uncultured Ruminococcus sp.
CGCAGATATGGAGATTGACCGCACACAGATCCCGCTGTTTCTGAGCGACTATCTGACCTATCTCGATGTCATCCGCGGCAAGGCCAAGCGCACCGTCACGGAATATTACAATGATATCTGTCTGTTTCTGCGCTGGCTGCATTGCAGGAATTTAAAGCAGCCTGTCTCCGAAGCCGGCGAAACGGAAATCGCAGATATGCCCTTTTCCGAGCTGGAAGCGGTGACGGTCTCCGTACTGTATGACTACATCCGGTATCTGCGCGATACGCGGGGCAATACGCCGCGTTCTGTTTCCCGCAGACTGAGTGCAGTCCGGAGTCTGTTTAAATATCTGACCAAGACAAAGGGTATGCTGCAAAATGATCCCTGTCAGAATCTGGAGCTCCCGACAGTCAAGAAGGCGCTGCCGCGATTCCTGACGCTCGAAGAGAGCCAGCGGATGCTCCACACCGCCGAGGACGAAAAGGATTCTCCTGAAAAGCTCCGTGATTACTGTATTATCACGCTGTTTCTCAACTGCGGATTCCGTCTTGCGGAGCTGGTCGGCATGAACACCGGCGATGTGGATTTTTTCAACCGCCAGGTGCGCGTACTCGGAAAGGGCAGCAAAGAGCGCATCGTTTATCTCAATGACGCCTGTCTCGCCGCTTTGCAGAATTATCTCTCCGCGCGCGACAATCCCCCGGAGGAGCCGAATGCGCTGTTTCTCAGCCGCAATCACCGCCGGATCAGCCGCCGCAGGGTGCAGCAGATCGTTGAGAATCACCTGACCGCCGCAGGCCTTGGCGGCAGAGGGCTCTCCACGCATAAGCTCCGCCATACCGCCGCGACGCTGATGTATCAGCACGGCAATGCGGATATGCTGACATTGAAGGAAATCCTCGGACATCAGTCCATCGCCACCACGGAAATCTACACCCATCTTTCAAGCAAGCAGCGGCAGGATGCGATCGACAGCAATCCGCTTGCCGGTGAACATATGCATAATCCGAAAAAATAGGAAAGGATATTATCATGGAAACCAAAGAAATCCTGGCATTGGTTCTCGCAGCATTCGGCATCATTCTCGTGATCGGCATTCTCAGCATGATCACGAAAAAGAACGATACCACCAAAGAGGATTCCGTCCCGGAGATTACACAGGTCACGCAGCAGGACCCGGTCTATATCGAAACCGATATCTGGGATGTGCTGCGCGAGCAGAATCAGACAACCGTCGCAACCGAAGAGACGGCCGAAGCAGAAGGCACCGGAGAATCCGGTGAGGAAACCGGTACCCTGCCGGAAGGCGCGGTCACTGGTGAAGTATCAGGTGACGTGACCGGTGAAGCGACCGGTGATGTGAGCGGAGATGTATCCGCAGTCACCGCCGAAGGCTCCGGCAGCGAAACTGAAACAACAGCCGTAACCGAGCAGTCACAGGTCGTCCAGACCTATCGCTTTATCATCGGCTGACATCGGAGGCAAATGCATGAGAGTTTTGATGTTCGGCGATGTTGTCGGAGAGGCCGGAACCGCATGTTTTCAGCAATTTGCGCCGAAGCTGCGCCGGGAATACAGCGCTGATCTGATTGTCGTCAACGGCGAAAATTCCGCAAAGGGAAACGGCATTACACAGCAATCGGCAGATTGTCTCTTCGCAGCCGGTGCAGATGTCATCACGACCGGAAACCATTGTTTTCGTCGTAAATGCGATGATATCTTTGAGAATGTGCGCATTCTGCGGCCTGCAAATTTCCCCGGCGATGCACCGGGCAGCGGCGTCTGCGTACTGGATTGCGGCTCGTATTCCTTCGCAGTCGTCAACCTGATGGGAACGGCGTTCATGGAGGCGCTTGATAATCCGTTCAGCGTCATTGATGAGCTTCTGCCGACGATCGGCACGCGGAATATTCTGGTCGATTTCCATGCCGAGGCGACTTCCGAAAAGCGCGCAATGGGCTGGTATCTGTCCGGCAGAGTCTCCGCGGTGATCGGCACGCATACCCATGTCCTGACCGCCGACGCGCAGATTCTCGACGGCAAGACCGGATACCTGACCGATGCCGGAATGACCGGCGGGGCAAGATCGGTGCTCGGTGTCGAAGTCGAACAGGCAATCGCAAAGCAGCGCTTTCACAGGCCGGTGCAATTCACAGAAGCCGCAGGACCATGTATCCTGAATGCAGTTGTATTGGAAATTGATAGCAAACTCGGCATATGTACCAAAATCGAGTCAATAATTGCAAAAGAATAACCAAATTCGCGTAAATCCCTTGACTTTTTTCGTAAAATGTATTATACTGATAGTGGCAATATCAGTCGAACAACTGAAGGCGGCGCAGCAGCGCAGCCAAGCCAAGGAACCCAGTAAAACAACCCGTCATCATTTGATCTTATTTTGTAGGAGGTTACACCCATGGAAGTTTTGAAAGTATCTTCGCATTCCACCCCGAATTCTGTTGCCGGCGCAATCGCAGGCGTCATCCGGGAACAGCGTGTGGTAGAAGTGCAGGCAGTCGGCGCCGGTGCAGCGAACCAGGCAATTAAGTCGATCGCAATCGCGCGCGGATATCTTGCACCGATCGGCATTGATCTCGTATGTATCCCTGCCTTTGCAAGTATCGAAATCGACGGCGAGGAGCGCACAGCGATGAAGCTGATCTGCGAACCCCGCTGAAACCGAACAGGAAGCGCCGCTCTGTGAAGGAGCGGCGCATTTTTTATTTTCTGCACGCATACTGTATGACATGGAAGGAGCGTGCAGATATGCAAGGACTGACAGACGAAGAAGTCAGAGCGCGGCAGGCGCAGTACGGCGCGAACAGCCTGGAGGAACCGGCAAAGGCGCATCCCCTGCGAATATTCATCTCGCAGTTCACCGATATCATGGTATTGATTTTACTCGCAGCAGCGGTGATTTCGTGGCTGCTCGGAGAAACCGCGGATGCCGTAACGATCGCGGTCATCGTGATTCTGAATGCTGTGCTCGGATTCGTCCAGGAATACCGCACAGAGCAGACTTTGCTTGCGCTGCGCAGTCTGACAGCCCCCGCGGCACAGGTCCGGCGAAACGGAAAACTGATGACAATTCCGGCAGAATCGCTGGTCCCTGGAGATATCATTCTGCTGGAATCCGGCGACCGTGTCCCGGCAGATGCTGTGATTCTGAGCGCATCGCAGCTATCTGCGGAGGAATCGATCCTGACCGGCGAATCGGCCGCGGTACAAAAACATGCACACGGAGCAGCAGATCCTGCCGTCAGCAATGAGATCGGCCGTGCAGACATTCTCTATGCCGGCACAGCCGTCACACGCGGCACCGCAGAAGCACAGGTCATTGCGACCGGCCGCGCCACGCAAATGGGCAAAATTTCACAGATGCTCGGCGGCATCACAGAGCGGGAAACGCCGCTGCAAAAGCGTCTGCGGGAGCTTGGAAAAACGATTTCGCTGATCTGCCTGATCGTCTGTGTCATGGTCTTCGGAGCGGGAATGCTGCGCGGAGAGCCGTTTTTTGACATGCTGATGACCGGCATCACGATTGCGATTGCCGCGATTCCGGAGGGATTGCCGGCAACGGTCACGATTGCATTGGCGCTTGCCGTTCGCCGGATGCTGAAGCAGAATGCGCTGGTCAACCGTCTGCACGCAGTCGAAACGCTCGGCTGTGCGTCTGTGATCTGCACAGACAAAACCGGAACGATCACCGAGAATAAAATGACCGTTCAGCGTATCGCGACGCCGGACGGGAGCTATACGCTGAGCGGAACGGGCTGGCAGCGTGCAGGCAGCCTGATACAGAACGGCAGCGCGTGCAGTCCGCATGTGGTCTCTGCGCTGATGCCGCTGCTGCGGTGTGCGGTGCTCTGCAATCATGCTGAAATCCGCGCAAAACCGTCTGAATCCGAATGGCAAGCCGCCGGTGATCCGACAGAATCCGCCTTGCTGATTGCCGCCGCAAAATGCCGTGTGACAGCGGATGCCTTCACACGTTACCGCCGGATCTCGGAGATTCCGTTTGAGAGTGAAACGCGCTCCATGACGGTGATATGCCAGAGCAGCGAAGGCCGTCTGACGCTGAAAAAAGGCGCCGCAGACGTCATCCTGAAAGACTGCGCCTATTATCGCGCACACGGCAGCGATCTGCCCCTGACGCCGCAGAAACGAGCCGCATTCACCTGCATGGCAGATGATATGGCAGCGGATGCGCTGCGTGTTCTTGCGTTTGCAGAGAGCGGAAAAGGCGCAGATTCGCTGGCTTTCCTTGGTTTTATGGGAATGCTGGATCCGCCGCGTGAACAGGCAAGACGCGCAATTTCCGCATGTAACCGCGCCGGGATCCGTGTGATGATGCTGACCGGCGATCATGTCAAAACAGCCGCTGCGATTGCGAAAAAGGCAGGCATCCCCCATGCGGAAGCCGCGATCACCGGTGCAGAGCTTGACCGCCTTTCGGATGCGCAGCTTGCGGAATGCATTGACAAATACAGCGTATTTGCGCGTGTAACACCGGCGCACAAGCTGCGTCTGGTACGCGCCTGCCGTGCCAAACAGCATGTGACTGCGATGACCGGTGACGGTGTCAACGATGCGCCTGCGGTCAAGGAAGCGGATATCGGCGTCGCAATGGGCAAAAACGGCACGGATGTCACCCGGCAGGCTGCGGATGTCATTCTGCTGGACGATCGTTTTGATACGCTGGTGACGGCGATTGAGCAAGGCCGGACAGTCTATGCAAATATACGTAAATTCGTGCGTTATCTGCTTGCATGCAACATCGGTGAAGTGCTGACAATGTTTCTGGGGATTCTCATGGGACTGCCGATTATTCTGCTCCCGACGCAGATTCTGCTTGTCAACCTGATGACAGACGGTTTACCGGCGATCGCGCTGGGATTGGAGCCGCCCGCGCATGATCTGATGTCACGCCCGCCGCGCCGTGCAGAGGAGAGTTTTTTTGCGGGAGGATTGCTCTCGCGGATCATTTTCCGGGGCATTTTCATTGCGCTCTCGACACTCGGTTCCTTCACAACGGTTCTGCGCATGACGGGCAGTCTGGATGCGGCCCGGACCGCGGCACTTCTGACGCTGATTGTCTCGCAGCTGCTGCATGTTTTCGAGTGCAAGCGCGAGGACGGGACTTTGTTTTCGGTGCCGTATTTTTCAAACGGCAAGCTGATTCTGGCGGTATTCTGTTCCGCGGCGGTCACGGCGGCAGCGCTGCTGATTCCGGAATTGCGGGCAGTATTCTCGACGGTACTGCTCTCCCCTGCTGCGCTGCTGACGGCGCTCGGATTCAGCTTTGCGGTACCGCTTGCGGCAGCGTGCAGCACCCGGTCGGCAGGGCCGACAGCCGTTGATCTAAAGGCGGGCAGCGCCCGCTGGTA
>CAMNFV010000206.1 GCA_946537515.1 uncultured Ruminococcus sp.
CTTGATTCAGAATGCGCAAGATAATACGAATTTGGAACGGAGGTGAACCGGCTGCATGACAATACAATATCATATTTACGGGATCGTGCAGGGCGTCGGATTCCGGCCGTTTACCGCGGTCACGGCAGCTCGGTTCGGAATCCGCGGAACCGTTGCAAATAAGGGCTCTTATGTCGAGATCATCGCGCAGGGTGAACCGGTTGCGCTCGAACAATTTGCTGCGGAGATCCGGCAGCATCCGCCGGACCGTGCGATGATTCTTGCAATGAACAGCGAGCCTGCGGACGAAATTGAACAGATGCAGAAATTCAACGAATTTACGATCATTGAGAGCGAAAAAGAATACGGCGATATCTTCGTTTCACCCGATATTGCGACCTGTGATCTATGCCGGAAAGAGCTCTTTGACCCGCAAAACAGGCGGTATCTGCACCCGTTTATCAACTGTACGCAATGCGGGCCGCGGCTGACCATTCTGGACGCGATGCCCTATGACCGGGAGCGTACCAGTATGCATGAATTTCCGATGTGTACGGCCTGCGATCATGAGTATCATGATCCGGAATCCAGGCGGTTTGATGCGCAGCCGAATTGCTGCAATGAATGCGGCCCGGAGGTCTCTGTAATTGGGACAAAATTGCGCGGTGGCGATGCGATCACTGCGGTCCGGCGGGCGATTATGGACGGAAAAATTGCGGCGGTCAAAGGCATCGGCGGTTTTCATCTTTGCTGCGACGCGAAGAATCCGGAAGCTGTCAGACGACTGCGCGAACGCAAACACCGGCCGATGAAACCGTTTGCTGTTATGATGAAGGACATTGAAACGGCAGAACGTGCGTGCAATTTGCAGGACGGGCAGCGGGAAATGCTGACCGGTTGGCAAAAGCCGATTCTGCTGCTTGAAAAGCGGCCGCAGATGCCGATTTGTGACGATATTGCGCCGGATAACCGGACGGTCGGCGTGATGCTGCCCTATGCGCCGGTTCAAATGCTGCTGTTTGACTATCCGGACGGGATTGCGATGACCGATTGCCTCGTCATGACAAGCGGCAATGCACGCGGGGCGCCGATTTGCCGGAACGATGCGGATGCGGTCAGGGAGATCGGGGATTTCTGCGATCTGATTCTCACGCATAACCGCAAAATCCGCCTGCGTGCGGATGATTCTGTCTGTGACTGGCTCGGCGGCAAGCCCTATATGATCCGGCGTTCACGCGGATTTGCGCCGCTGCCGGTGATGATCCCCAAAAAGTCGCACAGGCAGGTGCTCGCGATCGGCGGCGAACTCAAAAATACGTTCTGCATTGCGAAGGGCGGGCTGCTCTATGCATCGCCGTTTGTCGGGGATATGGCCGATATCCGGACGGTGCAGGCGCTGCGCGAATCCATTGACCGGATGTGCGGACTGCTGGAAGCGGAGCCGGAGCTGATTGTCTGCGATCTGCATCCGCTGTACAATACGGTGACGGTTGCAAAGGAAATCGCGCAGGAACGCGGAATTCCGCTTATCCAGGTGCAGCATCACTATGCGCATATTCTCTCGTGCATGGCCGAAAACGATGTCACCGGGAAGGTGATCGGGCTGAGCCTCGACGGCACCGGATACGGCACCGACGGGACGGTCTGGGGCGGTGAATTGCTGCTTTGTGATGAATCCGGATTTGAACGGAAAGGCGCGGTGCAGCCGTTTATGCAGACCGGCGGCGACCTCTCGGCAAAAGAGGGCTGGCGTATCGCTGCGGCGCTGCTGCGGGATGCGGATCCGGACCATGCAGCGGAAATCTGCGGAGCGCTTGAAATCTGCAATGCGCAGGAATATAAGGTGCTCGGCAATATGGCGCGCATGGGGATCAACAGCGTCAAATCGACCAGCTGCGGACGGATTTTTGACGCGGTTTCTGCGATTCTCGGGATTCGGCGTGCTGTGACTTTTGAGGGGGAAGCCTCGACCGCGCTGATGTATGAAGCGGAACAATATACGCAGGAAAATCACGAATCTGCGTGTGAATTGCAGGCCGGTATCAGCTGCGGCGACGGATTCCTGACGATGCAGACAACTGCACTTGCAGCGGAAATTGCAAAGCGGTATCTCGATGACCGTTCGCCGGAAAACAGGCGGTATCTGGCATATCAGTTCCATGCGGCGCTGTCGGAAATGCTGGTTCAGGCATGTATCAGAATGCGCGAAGATACGGGTATTTCAGTCTGCGCATTGAGCGGCGGTGTCTTTCAGAACCGGCTGCTCGCAAGGCTTTGCCGCGACAAACTGACTGCGGCCGGATTTACCGTTCTGCTGCACAGCCTGATCCCACCGAATGACGGCGGAATCTGCATCGGACAGGCAATGTACGGCGCGTACTGTGAAGGAGGGAACGACAGATGATCGGCAAAATTGTGACGGTGACGGTTGACCGTCCGCTCGGGAGCGCACATCCGGATTATCCGGAGATGATCTACCCGGTGAATTATGGCTATATTGCGGGCATTATGGCGCCGGACGGCGAGGAGCAGGATGCCTATATTCTCGGGGTCTCGCAGCCGGTGGAACAGTTTACCGGCAGGATCATTGCGATCGTGCGGCGTGCGGATGATGTTGAGGAAAAATGGGTGGTATGTCCGCCCGATCAGACTTTTACAAAGCAGGAAATCGCGGAGCTGATCCGCTTTCAGGAACAATATTTTCAATCGGAAATTATCATGGAGGTATAATTATGTGTGTCGGATTATCTGCAAGAGTTGTCAGAGTTGAAGAAGGTACTGCGCTGATTGACGCGAGCGGTGCGCAGAGAGAGGTCAGCGCGGGCGTGCTTGATGACCTCGAACCGGGCGATTTTGTCATGGTTCATGCGGGCGTCGCGATCGCGAAAATCACCGAGGACGATGCGCAGGAAGCGGATGAAGTCATGGAGGATCTGCTGTGAACGAGAGTGCAAAACGCGCAAGAGATATCATTACCGGATACAGCGGCAGACCGCTCCGGATCATGGAAGTCTGCGGAACGCATACGCATGAGATCTTCCGGCTCGGCCTGCGAAAGCTGCTGCCGCCGCAGATCAATCTGATCTCCGGGCCGGGATGTCCGGTCTGTGTGACGGCGGTCGGATTCATCGACGAGGCGATCTGGCTCGCGCTCGAAAAAGGATGTATCATTTGCACTTTCGGTGATCTGATCCGCGTCCCGGGAACGGAGATGAGCCTTGCCGGTGCGCGTGCAAAGGGTGCGGAGATCCGGCCGGTCTATTCGCCGCTCGATGCGGTTGCGCTTGCAAAGGAACATCCCGAAAAACAGGTCGTATTTCTTGCGGTCGGATTTGAAACCACTACGCCTTCTGCCTGCCTTGCTGCAAAGCAGGCAAAGGACGCGGGGCTTGCGAATTTCTCCCTGCTGACCGCCAATAAAACCATGCCGAATGCGTATCAGGCACTTGTCGGCTCGGCGGATGCGTTCCTTTATCCGGGGCATGTCAATGCGATCACCGGCAATGCGACCTGCATCAGACTCTGTGAGGAACAGGGCGTTTCCGGTGTCGTTGCGGGATTTACCGCGAGCGAACTGCTGACGGCGCTTGCTGTGACGATCAGGCTGCTTGAAGAGGGGAAGCCCTTTTTCCGCAACTGCTATCCGCGTGTTGTCAGGGATGAGGGCAATCCTGCCGCGCTGCGCATGATGGAAGAGGTCATGGAAGCCTGCGACAGCGAATGGCGCGGCCTCGGCATGATCCCCGGCTCCGGCATGAAGCTGCGGGCAGAATACGCTGACTTTGATGCGCGCATTAAATTCGATATGCCCGTAATCACCGGAAAGCCGAATCCGGCCTGCCGCTGCGGCGATGTGCTCCAGGGCAAGATCCGCCCCTGCGACTGCAAGGTCTTCGGCAAGGGCTGTACGCCGCTGCATCCGGTCGGTGCGTGCATGGTCTCCGATGAGGGCGCCTGCGCTGCGTATTACCAGTATAGCTGAACAGGAGGAAACTATGAGACTGGACGGTTTCGGACTATTCGTCGAGGATATGGGCAGAATGATCCGCTTTTACAGAGATGTCCTCGGATTTGAAATCAAAGAGGATGAGGATACTTCCAATGTTTATCTCCTCAAGGACGGGACGCTGTTTCTGCTCTACGGACGCAAGGATTTTGAGCAGATGACAAGCCGGAAATATCAGTATCTGAAAGGGACGAACGGGCATTTTGAGATCGCGCTCTATGTCGATACCTTTGATGAGGTCGATGCTGAATTTGCACGGACAGTCGGAATGGGTGCGGAGCCGATTCTCCCGCCGACAACCGAGCCCTGGGGACAGCGTACCTGCTATATCGCTGATCCGGAAGGCAATCTCATCGAGATCGGCTCGTTCAACAGGCCGTTTGCCCATTGAACAGAAAGGAACGTACATGGATTCGATTTATGAGCGCCGGAGCATCCGGAAATATCTGCCGCAGATGCCGGAGAACGCGCTGATCGGCGAGATCATCCGCGCAGGAATTGCCGCGCCTTCTGCAAAGAACCGGCAGCCGTGGAGATTCGTTGTTTTTACAGGTCAGGCGAAAACAGAACTGCTCTGCGAAATGGAGAAAGGTCTGCGGCGTGAGCAGGATGGCGGGGCGCTGCTTCCGGAAGTGCGCGGCGGGCTTGCAGATGCGTTCCATACCATGCAGATCATGCATACGGCACCGGTGCTGATTCTTGTGCTGAATCCCGGCGCCGGTTCGCCCTTTGATGCGCAGAATCCGACTTCCCGCTTTGCGGAGATCGCTGATACGCTTTCGATCGGTGCGGCTGTTGAAAATATGCTGCTGAAAGCAACGGCACTTGGACTCGGTTCGCTCTGGATTGCGAACACCTGCTTTGCCTATCCGGAGCTGACGGCATATCTCAAAACGGATGCGCAGCTTGTCTGTGCGGTTTCGCTGGGATATTCCGATGAAGCACCGGCGGCGCGTCCGCGGAAAGCACCCGAAGATGTCACGGAATACCGTTCGTGACCGCAGAATACAGTGAGGTGAAAAAATGGAACCGCATGATTATATTGTCACGGAAATCGGCGGCGATTACGCCTATTTGCAGCAGACCGATGCTGACGGCACAGAGCCCTTTCAGGTTGCACTCGCGCTGCTGCCGCCCGAAACCGATATCGGTACGAAGCTGCGCGGCTTTATGGGGATGTTTGAAGTTATTGCGTGAAATGCAGAAAATGGAGCAGGCACGGCCTGTTGAGATTGTTGAGAATGCATGGCGTATGACGCAAAGTGACTTTCTGCGGAGCGGAGACTGCTTGCGCAGAAAATGGAGCAGGCACGGCCTGTTGAGATTGTTGAGAATGCATGGCGTATG
>CAMNFV010000207.1 GCA_946537515.1 uncultured Ruminococcus sp.
CATAAACATGGGATTCCAAAGGGATTCAATCCCTTTGGCGGGGTATGGGGCAGCGCCCCATTATGAATCATCGCGCAGCGATACCACATTCCTCACGAAATCTTCTTGCCTTTTTTGTGGGATTCGGCCTTAACGGGCTCTTCGGAGCCGCCGCGGTCTGTAAAGACGCGCTCCTCATCATCGGCAGAGGAATGCTCCGCTTCGGGATTCTCCTCACCGGTATCCTCATAATAGGGATTGATGACGTATTTCTGGATGACGGGATAGTGCATGAACATCACAAGATACCCGATAAACGCCGCCGGGAAGAAGATGAGCAGGAACATAAACAGGCTGTTGATCCAGAGCAGCAGCACGATCAGTCCGAGCGTCAGCGCAGCACAGAGCGTAGTAATGACGCATTGCTTGAGCGACAAACCGACCAGCATGAACGCATTTTTCAGAATGGTTTTCGGCTTGAGTGTCGTCGCCGCCTGCAAGGGCATGATGTAGTAATTCATAAACAGGATCACCATAGCGACAGCAAGCGAAATGCCGTAGACGATATAGATTCCGGTTTTGCCGGTTTCCTGAACATATTGCGGATAGACGTAATATCCGGCGATCACGGACGCAAGAATGACCGAATCAATAATCCAGTAGACCAGCGCCGCACCGAAATTCTGCGAAAAACCCTTCTTGAATTCCTCCATGAGGAAGAACGCCTTATCCAGAACGATCAGGCGCTGTACGCGCGCACATCCGGCGAGCAGCGGCCCCTCAATCAGCATCTGCACGAGCAGCAGGAAGATCGTCATGGCATTTGTGAATTTATTATTCGTTTCAATATAGACGATTCCCGCGAGCAGCAGCGGCGCGTGCAGCGTCATATAGATCAGATTGACGGTGAGAATCTTTCCGAAGTTCCGGCGGAGCAGCTCCCAGAACCGGAAAAACGGTTTCTTTTTCGGTGCATTCGGATCAATACCGGGCCCCGCATTCTGATAGCCTCCAAAGAGACCCAATGAAAACACATCCTTTCAGCATAATCAGTTGAGCAGTCTGTCATTGAGCAGCCAGAGCAGCATCGTATGCATTCCGCCGGCGAGCAGCGCCAGCAGCAGACAGGCGAGCATGGTGCTCAGACGATCCGGCGGATCGAGTTCTGCCGGAGCAGCCCCATGCAGCAGACAGCCTGTCATACGGTTTGCAAGCTGAAGTGCATCCTTTGCCGCATAGCAGAGCAGCAGGATGCTGCAAAAGCCATAGGGGAGCAGCAGCACCGCGCCGATACAGACCGCATCGCGCAGCGGATACTGCAAAAAGCATGTACCTGCTGCGATTCCGAAAGCGATCCCGCGGGAGAGCAGGATCAGCAGCGCAGGGATCTGACCGAAAGCGGAAAAGCCGCTCAGCCAGATGCCGGTCAGCAGGATCAGCAGCGGACAGAGCGCCGTGCGGAGCACATCCCCGAGGGAACGTTCTGCATCGGAGAGCATTAGCCCCTGTGTCAGCAGAAAATGATCTGCACATGCAGGCACAGCATTCCGGAGCATTGTCCCGAGTGCAATGCCGAGCATCGCCCAGCAGGTGAGCAGCCGAATCGGATCAGGCTGACGGCAGAATGCCGTTTTCAGCTGGCTTGTCCGCGCAGACATGGTATGCCGGAATAATTCGTGAATCGGTTTCATATGCATCCCTCCGCAATACCTTATGCGGCCGGGACACAGAATATACCGAAAAACGGCAGCCGCAGAGCAGTCAGAGAGAGCATCCGCGGCTGAACGATAACAGTATGATTATTTGCTGCGCTCCGCACCTGCGAGCTCATAGGCACGCTGTGTGCAGGCATTGCAGCAGCGGTCAACCGTCGCGGTCAGCTCACCCTGATAGAGCTTGTCAAGGCCTGCGAGCGTTGTGCCGCCGGGGGAAGAGACCATTTTGATCAGCTCATCGATCGAGTAGCCCGAGTCGGTCATCATTTTGGCAGAGCCGATCATGGCCTGTGCAAAGAGCCGCAGCGCGGCGCCGTCATCCAGTCCCTCAGATTTTGCATAATCGAGGAAGCCCTTTGCATAGAGATAGAGGAAAGCGGGGCTGGAGCTGTTGACCGCAATGATTTCGCGCATTTTATTTTCGGGAATTTCCTCTGCGATGCCGCAGGTCGCGAACATCTGCATGGCGATTGCGAATTCCGCGTCCTTGATGCCGTCACATTTCGCGAGCGCAGTTGCGCCGAGGCCGAGCATGAGCGGTGTATTCGGCATACAGAGAATGATGCGCGCATCGGGAATTGTATGGCTGCGGATAAACTCCGCAGAGATGCCCGCACAAATGGAGATCACGACCTGCTCGCTGCGGATTTTAAGTGCATCGAGCACACCGCCGAGCACCTGCGGCTTGACAGCAAGTACGAGAAAATCGACCGTATCGCTGAGCGCCTGTGCAGATTCGCAGGCCTGAATGCCCGCATCAGCGAGCTTTTTGAGCTTTTCAGCATCGGTATCGAATGCATAGATCTGTTCGATCTCGCCGGATTTGCAGAGATCGGAAGCGGCAATGCCGCGCATCATAGCGGTGCCCATATTGCCGGCACCGAGAAAACCGAGTTTCATGGCTGTATTCTCCTGTATTGAGATGAATTGGGGTTATGCGGCTGATCTCCGCTGACCGAAGACCATTGTATAGGCTTTCAGGACTGCCATGAGTACGCTGACGATCAGGATAATGTCGATCGGCAGTTCAAGCAGATTCTTGGCAATTCTTGCGACGATCGCGGCAGAGAGTGTCTTATCGCCGAGGAAGCCGTAGTGGAAATTCGCGGCAGTATTGCAGATCAGGTTGATGCATACGACATCGACCACACGCGCAATGATCAGCCGAACGATCATTTCAATGTCAAAGCTTTTGCCGGTTTTATTTGAGAGCTTCCGGTAGGCGATGATGCCGTAGATAAGCCCCTGCGCCGCACCGATGAGGGTATAGAGCGGGAAAAATGCGCCGTCCGGTTTCACGAGAAAGCCGAGGATATCGCAGACCGCACCGGCACACAGGCTGACGGAAGGGCCGTAGAGCATACCGATCGCAGCGATCGCGAGAAACGCAAAGTTAATCTTTGCGAAGCCGAGGTTGAGCGAGAACGACTCGATCACCATAGAGAGGGAAACCAGCAGGCCGGTGACGAGCACCGCACGCAGATCCTTGAATTCCTTGAAAGATTCCTGAAACATTTTCATAAAAATACACTCCTTTGCACAATACCCCGAATGCACAAAGGAGTGTTGTATTTCCCTTATGCCTCAGCGGGATGCGAAAACTCCACCGCAAGTGTTCGCAGACACTTTTCGTCCGCCCGACAACTCCCCGTCCGGACGGCACTTCACGCGGAATTTCCTACTCTGCGGCAGAAGAAGCCTTCTGCCAGGCATGAATTCTGTCAAAGCATTGCTGTCATATCAAAAGCATCAGATGCTGATGACCTTGGTGAGATCATAGAGATCGTCGTCGAAGGGCTTCACCATCTTGAGTGCTTCCTGAATATCGTAATCTACGAGCGTATTGCCGCGCACGCCGACGACACGGTTGCCGATGCCCTTTTCGAGCAGTTCAACGGCATAGTTGCCCATGCGGCTTGCGAGCACTCTGTCGCGGACAGTCGGCGAGCCGCCGCGCTGAACGTGACCGAGAATGGTCGCTCTGGATTCGATACCGGTCTTCGCCTGAATGGTTTTTGCGATTTCTTCAGAGTGACCGACACCCTCTGCAACGATGATGATGAAGTTCTGCTTGCCGATCTTGCGGCTTGCCTGCATCTTCTCGATGATTTCATCGAGGTTATATTCCTTCTCCGGGCAAAGTACTTCGACCGCGCCGCAAGCAACAGCGGTATTGACAGCGATATAGCCTGCGCCTCTGCCCATGACCTCAACAACAGAGCATCTGTCATGCGAGTGGCTGGTATCGCGGAGCTTGTCAACGAGCTCCATAACGGTGTTCATCGCGGTATCATAGCCGATTGTGAAATCGGTGCTGGAGATATCATTATCAATGGTGCCCGGCAGGCCGATGCAGGGGATTCCGTGTGCGGAGAGATCGCCTGCGCCGCGGTAGGAGCCGTCGCCGCCGATGACAACGAGGCCTTCAATGCCGAGATCCTTACAAGCCTGAACGCCCTTGAGCACACCGGCTTCTTCCTTGAATTCGAGACAGCGGGCAGAGAAGAGCTTCGTACCGCCGCGCTGAATGATCGAAGAAACAGAACGCAGATCCATCTCATAGACATCGCGGTTCAGCAGGCCGTTGTAGCCTCTGTTGATACCGATGACGGACATCCCCTTGTAGATTGCAGTCCGGACGACCGCGCGGATTGCAGCGTTCATACCCGGCGCATCGCCGCCGCTTGTCAGGACACCAATTCGCTTCATAGTTTTATCCTCCTCATGATTGCAGCCGTGCAGCAATCGCACAGCAACATCCTATTTATATCGTGCATAATCTGCCGCTTACTATTTTACTACTTTTTTTCCGATTCGTCAAGTGCAAAAGACCGCTTTTTGCTGTTTGTTTCCAAATTGTTACATAATCTGCGCCGGCGATGTGCAGCGGCAGACGATCCGGCGTTTCAGGAACGTGCGGAATGCCGGGCTCTGCGCTGCTTTTCGGATTCGTATTTGCGTTTTGTGGCGAGTCCGCCGCGGATATGGCGTTCCTGTTTATTTTTCTCGATGATTTCGTGAACCTGAGCAGAGAGTCCTGCGTGCAGTCTGGGGAGCCGGACGGTGATATCCTTATGTACGGTAGATTTTGAGATACCGAAGACGGCGGCGGTGCTGCGGACGGTCGCACCGTGTTCTGCGATATAAGCGCCGAGGCGCAGCGCACGGTCATCGAGGGCATCTGCGGGGGGATTCTGATGAAAGTGATGTAGTTTGCGCAATTTGCTCAACTCCTTGCGTACTGGGGCGGCGATTGCGCCGGAGCCCGTCTGCTGCATCATATGCAAGGGCGCAGCGGTATTATGACATCTTTCATCCGATCCGAAAAAACGACTGTCTGAACGCAAAATAAAAGTTTTGGTCGAGCTTTTTCAAAAGCTCGCAGGAATCCAAAGGGCAGCGCCCTTTGGTCGCGCATCGCAATGCGCGAAAATCCCCTGCGTCAGGAGCTCCGCAGGGGTGAATCCGATAAAACGATCCGGCGGATCGTTTTTCGGAGAGGGGCGCCCTGCGATAGAGGGCGCCCCTAAAGGAATTGCGCAGCGATTCGTGACAATCATCTTACCTGTGAAAACGACCGCCCGATGTCACAGCGTACACCGGGCGGAAGCATTTTCCAATTTCTAT
>CAMNFV010000208.1 GCA_946537515.1 uncultured Ruminococcus sp.
CTTCAATGAGGAATATACAAACTGCCTGCGCGATCTGTTCACGCAGGTCAGGGCGATATCGTGATATTCTCCACGCCGAATGCCGGCATCCGGTTTCAAGTATCGACAAAGCATTTTTACCGCATGGATAAATCCTGCACCGATCAGTATGTCATGCCGGATATCCCCTGCAATGCTGACGATGCGCTCGGCATGCTGTATGCACAGTTATCATAAACGATCTGCAATCCTGCCGCCGAAGAACGCGGAGAACTCTGTATATGAAAGTATTTGATTTTGACAACACGCTGTACCGTGGTGAGAGCGCCGTTGATTTTGCGCTGTTCATGATCCGGTACAAGCCGCGCATCATCCTCTGGCTGCCTAAGATTTTCCGGAATCTGCTGAAATATAAGCTCTGCCTCATCCGGCAGGATAACATGGAAGCGCAGATCGACCGCTTTCTGCAAAGCTGCCTGCCCGATCCGGATACCGTACACAGGCTTGTCCGGCAATTCTGGAAGCAGCACCTGCATAAGCTGAATACCGGACTGATCCGCAAAATCGGAAAGGATGATGCGATCATTACGGCAGGGCCTTCCTTTCTGCTGGATCCGATTCAGAAGCGGCTCGGCACATCCAATCTGCTCTGTTCCGAGGTAGACCTCAGCGGCAAGCACGTCCTGCACCTGAATTTCGGCAGCCGAAAAGTGCAGCAATACCGGGCGCGATTCGGTTCGGCTGCGCTGCATGTGTTCTATACGGATTCCTATAACGACCGCGCTTTAATGGACATTGCAGAATCTGTGTATCTCGTCAGAAAGGGCGCTGTCAAACGCATCAAATAACCGTACATTCAGGAGCGCTCGATCATGCGCAGATACATTCGTTTCCGCGTGCCGCATTGAAAAAGCAGGCGGCATGTGGAATCATCATACCGGAAAGAGGTTCTTTTGAAAACACAGAAAAACGGAGATGGATACTTTATGGAAATTCTTGGAATGAATCTTGAATTCTCAGATAACAAAAAGATGAATCAATATTTTCATCGGTTTGCAGGCCAGCTTTCCGACTGGTACTGCCGCGATAAAGCACCGGAACTCGCAAGCCAGGACACACGCTTTGTGCTGGAACTGCAAAAGGAGAAAATCCGCGCGCTCGGGCTGAATATGCAGGTGCAGATCAGGAAATCTGCTGCGCGGGATTCCGCGCCTTTCTCCTGCTCCTACTGCGACAGCGTTTTCGTAAACTCCGGCGTTTCCGGAAACAAACTCATCAATACAATCATCCGCGATTCCCAAAAGGAACTGTACAGCAAATCCGCGGAAAGCGTCGTTGCCGCGATCATGCAGTACCCCAAAGAGGGCAGCGTTCCCGCACCCGATACCGCGTTTTCCTGTCCGCACTGCGGTGCACCGTCTACGCTCGGCAAGCTTGAATCCGGATGCGAATTCTGCGGTACAAAATTCCTGATGAGTGAACTCTATCCGAAAGTGATGTATTATTCTATTGAGGAAGGCTATCAAAGCAAAAGTGAAATACACAGATATCTGAAATGTTCCGGTGCGGCGGCGCTGCTCATGCTGATCATATTCATGGTCATCCGGATCACGGAAGGCTCGGGCTTTCAGGTATCAGACATCGCCGCATGTATCATCGGCGGCCCGTTTCTCGGCGCGATGATGTGGATTTTCGTAAAGATCTTCAGCACTTTCTTTCAAATGGGAAAGGATCTCCGCGGCGCAGGAAAAACCGGCGCTTCCCTGCGGTTCTGCCGGGAGATGCGCAAGCTGGATCCCAACTTTTCAACAGAGTATTTCCGCGATAAGTCCTTCTCTCTCCTGAAGATCATGCTCTACAGCCGGAATCCGCAGGAATTAACCGTCTGCCGGTGTGCGAAGCCCGTTCCGGAAAAGCTCCGCGAGATCGTGGATGCGACATACTGCAATTCCGGCGTGAACAAATACAGCATCAAAGACGGCGTCTGCGACGTTTCACTCACATTTTACATTGATTCCATACACTACTGCGGCGGCAGAATCCGCAATAAATCTGACAAGATCCGCATGAGCCTGCGGAAAGTCATCAAAAAGCCTACCGATCTCGGATTTTCTGTCTCTTCTGTCACCTGTCCGTCCTGCGGCGGCAGCTTTGATGCGGAGAAAGTCAAAGACTGCCCGTTCTGCGGCAATCCCTACCCGCTGATAGAAAACGACTGGGTCGTGACGGATATCAGCATGGGATAAGCAGCACAAATTCCGCCGGGTATTCACAATGATTCACGGTAACGATCGTTCTGATCCCCCCGGATATCTGCGCCCTGTCGGCTGCTGTCACTTGACAACTTCGCAGGTTTGTGATATAATAAACAATCATAGTTTCTAAATGACATCATAACGTCACAGTCAGAAAGGATCGACAGAAATGCAGCAGTTTGGTTTTACACAATGCAGATTCACAAACAACGGCATAACTGTATCCAAAAACTATGGTCAGCAGGGTATACTGTCCCGATCGGTGCAGTATACCCTTTTTATTTTCTGATCCGGATTCTGTTCTGCGCAGCTGTCAATGCGCGAATGCTCCGGAACAGACAGACGTATGAAAGGATGATCGTATGAGAAAAAAGATGTTGGCATTTGCGGCTGCCTGCGCGGTACTGTTTGCAGAAGCAGCACCTGTTTGCAGCATCAGCGCAAATGCGGCGGCTGCTCCGTCGGCTGCCCGCGCTGTGGTTTCTGATGAACAGGATGAACCGCAGCAGAAAAAAATCATGGTGAAAGCCTATCAGATCACGCAGGACAATGTGAAGATCCTGCTGACGCAAAAGGCGCTTGATCCGAATGACTCTTATACCACGCTGCTCAACAGAGTCTATGAGCCTTCCTCTTACTACGGAAACACAGCCTATCCGGAAGATACCGTAATACTGAACGGCTGGTTTCTTTCCGCGGACGATAATGAGCCCATCAATCGTTACGGAAAGCTCGTTTCTGACAAGGATCACGCAATCTACTTCATGTCCAAACAGCTTTCTGCGCATTATCTGAAGTTTGATGCAGGCGAAGGCGTGCTGACCTGGCCGAACTCCAAAAGATCGTTTTCCGGCAACATCCGCGCACTTGAAAACAATGAAATTCTCTGCCCGGATCGCAGTGCAGTCGGTACGCAGATTCCTGCGGCGGAATGGGGCACCCGCGCATTCCTCGGCTGGTTTACAAAGCCCGAGGGCGGCGAACAGATCACAGCCGAAACGGTCATTTCCGGTGAAAAAGAGCAGACATTCTATGCCCATTGGGATGCTGAGAATACAGCGGCAGAGAGCGAATCCTATTATGTCAGCATGTATGATATGACGAACGAGGATCGCACCCCGAAGCTGACAACAGTCAGAAAGATCAACAAGGGCGATTCATACGGAAAGATCTGGGCGAACATGTATACTGCGGCGAAGGCTGCTTACAATGTTGATAAAAATGAATTTGCACCCGGAACCGGCGCTGCCTACGACTGGTATACGGAAAAAGAAGGCGGCATCATCGTTGACAGAAACAGCCAGGAAACCGTTCCCGGGAATACGGCGATTTATTACAGAAGAGAGATCTTCCCCTGCCATTATCTTTCCCTGGATGCGGGCGAGGGCGAGATTTTCTGGAATTCCACGCCGTATACTTACAGCGAAAGCAACGTAGAGCAGCCGAAAGAAGATCAGATCGTTGTCATGGAACAGCATAAAATCCAGATGCTGCCGAAAGCGGAAAACGGAACCCATGCATTCCTCGGCTGGTTTACAGAACCGGAAGGCGGCGTTCAGGTTGATACAGAAACGATCTTTACCGGGACCGGCGATCAGAAGCTCTATGCACACTGGGGCGCAGAAGGCACGACCGAAGCGCCGAAGGGCTTCAAGCTGCGTGTCTGTACGATCAACAGCACGACAGGCGTCATCACCTCACGGCGCGATTACAGATCGGCAGACTGCGTCAATTATCATGAGATCATCAACGGCAAGAACGGTCCCTCTACGTCAAAAACCGTACCGAAGATGAGCTCTGATATGGTCATTCCGGAAGGCACGACCTATTCATATACGTATTTCTCCGAAGCAGAGAACGGCAAAGTCATTTCTCTTTATGATCCGCCGCTGAAAAATGAGGATCATACGATTTATCTCCGGAGCGGCTTTGTTCCGTATTATCATGTGCAGTTTGATGCAAACGGCGGACAGGTCTACTGGAACGGATCTAAGAGCAGCGCAGTTTCTGCCGGCGCAAATCAGCTTCGTGAAAATGAAGTGACAGTCATCAAGGGTGAGACGTTCCGCAAGGTCCCCGAAGCTTTGAACGGTACCCGGAAATTCCTCGGCTGGTTTACAAAGCCCGAGGGCGGCGAGCCGCTCCCGACCTATTCCTATACGACAAGCTACGGCTCCAAATACAGCTATACTTATTTCTCCGGCGACAGCGATATGACCTACTATGCACATTGGGATGAGGAAGGCACCGCAGAGGCACCCGACGGCGTCCTGATGAACTGCTACCGGCAGATCACAAACAGCACCGACTATGTATACTACGGCAATTATCTGGTGAAACCCGGCACAAGCTATGCAGCGGCTGCTTCTTCGATCGCACTCAATACAGCATCTGCCCTGAACAAAGACATTCCGGATTTCAAAGTCCCGAAGATCTACTGGTATTCGGAGCCGAAGAACGGCATCTGCGCAAACAGCTGCACCGATGCCATTCCGGATCATGATTTTGCAGTCTACGGACGTTCGGAGTTCGTCGGCTATCATTATGTTTCTTTCGATCCCTGCGAAGGCGATCTTTCTCTGTATGATGAAGAATCTGACAGCCCCGGTCAGCCTTTGGCAAAGGCCGCCACAACGATGAAGGCTCCAATCTCCGGTTCCACGACCGTCACAACCAGCAGAGCCCCTGCTTCCAATGAGATCATCGTCTATGAGGGCAGCGTTTACGGCAAGCTGATGAAGGCTTATCAGCTCGGTAAAAAGTTCCTCGGCTGGTTTACCGATCCGGTCGGCGGCGATCAGGTAACGGAAGATACCGTCTTCACCGGCAGCGCCGATCAGAAGCTCTATGCGCATTTCGGTGACGGCGCGGCACAGACGGATGTTCCCGGTACGACAAGTGCGAATGCATCGACCACGACCACAACAACGACCACGACGACCACATCCACTACCAAGCCGACCACCACTACCACAACTACGACTACATCCACCACCAAGCCGACTACCACAACAACGACAACTACATCCACTACCAAGCCGACCACCACAACAACGACGACCACATCCACTACCAAG
>CAMNFV010000209.1 GCA_946537515.1 uncultured Ruminococcus sp.
CTGACACTGGAAAATGACAATCGCTTTCTGCTATAATGATTTCAGCAAGGGAAAACACAGTACCGAAAGGAGAATCATCATGGGAGATACAGTTGTCAAACTCGATAATCTTGTGAAACGCTACGGCGAACTGATCGCGCTCGATCACTTCAGCCTTGAAATCAAAGAGGGCGAAATCTTCGGCCTGCTCGGACCGAACGGTTCCGGCAAAACTACAACAATCAACTGCCTGCTCTCGCTGCTCGCCTTTGATAAAGGCAGTATCGAGATCTTCGGCAAAAAAATGACGCCGACTTCCTATGACATCAAGCAGCAGATCGGCATTATCATGCAGGATGTTGCGGTATTCGATGAGCTGAATGTTTACGAAAACATCGACTATTTCTGCGGGCTCTATATCCACGACAAGGCAAAGCGCAGGCAGTATGTCGAAGAAGCAATCGCATTTGTCGGGCTGGAGGATTTTGTCAAATTCCGTCCGAAGAAACTTTCCGGCGGTCTGCTCCGGAGACTGAATATCGCCTGCGGAATCGCGCATAAGCCGCGGCTGATTATCCTCGATGAACCGACTGTCGCAGTTGATCCGCAGAGCCGCAACAAGATCCTTGAGGGCATTGCAGAACTCAACCGGAACGGCGCGACCGTCATCTATACTTCGCACTATATGGAAGAAGTCGAGCAGCTCTGTACGCAGATCGCGATCATGGACAAGGGCAGAAAAATCGCAGAGGGCACCAAAGATGAACTCAAGCGCATGATCAAAAATACGGAGACCGTCACGATTGAAATTCTGGAACTGCCCGGGAATATCCGTGATGAGATCGCGAAGCTGCCGCATGTTTACGAAACGGATTACACCGATGCAAAGCTGACTGTCCGCTGCTCCGGCGGCAAGCATAATCTGATCCGCATTCTCGATGTGCTGCGGCAGAATGACCTCAGTTTCGGCCGCGTTTATACCGAGCTGCCGACGCTGAACGATGTGTTCCTCGAGATCACCGGCAAGTCGCTCAGAGACAAGGAGGACTGACATGTTTCTGCATAATCTGAAATATGAACTGTGCCAGAATCTGCGCGTCAAAGACCTGATTATCTGGCTGATCCTGTTCCCGATGTTCCTCGGAACGGTATTCAAGATCGCATTCGGCAGCATCTACGAAAAGGTAGATTCCTTTTCTGCGATTCCGGCAGCAGTTGTTGAAAAACAGGAGGATACATCTCTGCATCAGGTGCTCGATTCGCTTTCAGATGGCGAAGACGCGCTGCTCGATGTGCAGTATGTCAGCGAAGACGAGGCCGAGACACTCCTGCGGGATGATAAGGTCAAGGGCATTCTCTATGCGGACGGCAGTCTCTCGCTGACCGTCACCGATGAGGGGCTTGAGCAGACGCTTCTCCGCAGCTTTGCCGGACAGTATAATGCAAACCGCACAGTAATCATGGACTGCGCGGAGCGTGATCCGGCAGGCATCCCCGCTGTGGTTGAAAGTCTGCGTGCGGAATGGAAGCCGGTCACGAATCAGCCGCTTTCAGAGGGCAATCCCGACTATACGATTGTCTATTTTACGAATCTGCTCGCAATGGTCGCAATGTACGGCTCGATCACAGGGCTCCATATCACGATTCAGAATCAGGGCAATCTCTCAAAGCTCGGCGCACGGAAATGCTGCTCCCCGACACCGAAATCCATCAGCCTTTGCGCAAGTCTGCTCGGCAGCATGTTCGTGCAGTCTGTGTGCATGGTGATCGCAGTCAGCTTCCTGCATTTTATTTTGAAAATTGATTTCGGCAGCCGGCTCGGCATGGTCTATCTGACATCGGTTGCGGGCGGCATCCTCGGTCTTGCATTCGGCTTCTGGATCGGCTCGATCGGCAGATTCCAGACCGGCACAAAGAACGGCATCTGCTTCGGCGTTTCGATGTTCTGCTGCTTTTGCAGCGGCCTGATGGTTGGAAATATGAAAATGATCATCGCGCGCTTTGCACCGTGGTTCAACAAAATCAATCCGGCAGCGCTCATCACGGACAGTCTCTATTATCTCAATATCGACAGCGATTACCGCCGCTGGACCCGTGCAATGATTACCATGGCGGTGATGACCGTTGTCATGATCCTGTTCGGATTCATCATTTCAAGGAGAAAGAAATATGCAAGTCTTTAATGCATTCATCAAGGTCATGCGTTCCAAGATGTCCAGCGGTCTGATTTATATTGTAATCTTTCTGGTCATCGCGGTCATCATGACAAATTCCGCGCAGACCGACGGAACAAAGGTCTTTGAGGGCAGAAAGATCGGCGTGGTCGTTTACGATGATGACAACACCGAAGAAAGCCGTGCGCTCAAAGCATATATCGGCAAAAAACAGAATCTGAAAGAACTGGAACGGGACGCCGATCTCATCAAGGACACGATCTACATGAACTGGAACAGCGAGATCCGCTATATCATGGCGATCAAAAAGGGCTATGCGGAACATCTCCGTTCCGGCGAATACAACGACCTCTTTGAAAACTACCACATGCACGACAGCTATGAGAATGTCATGATGGAGCAGCTGCTGACGGAATATCTGAATACAGTCAGCGCCTATCAGGCAGGCGGCCGGCCGCTTTCCGAAGCAATCAGCGAAACAGAATCCGTGCTCTCTGAGGAAACAGAAGTCACCATCCGGAATTTTGATGAAACCGCAGCGGATCATGATATGTCGCCGCTCTTTGATGATTATTTCCGCTATCTGCCGTATATTCTGCTCTCTGTTCTGATCGAGGTGCTTTGTCCGGTACTGCTGACGATGAACAAAAAGAACATCCGCTACCGCACCGATTGTTCCAGCGTTCGTCCGACATCCTATATGCTGCAAATCATCCTCGGCAGCGCGCTGTTTGTCGTTGCGATCTGGCTGATTTTCATGATTGCGGGCGTTGCGGAATTCGGCATGTTCCGCGGCCGGGCATGGCTGACGCTGCTTAACAGCTTCCTCTTCGCGATGATCGCGGTCTCGCTTTCCGTCCTGATTGCGAGCTTCCACCCGTCTGATCTGGTTGTGAATCTCCTGGCGCAGATTCTGGGACTCGGCATGAGCTTCCTCTGCGGCATTTTTGTCCCGATGGAATGGCTCAGCGACAGCATTGCAGCTGCTGCAAAATTTCTCCCTGCATACTGGTATATCCAGGCGAATGATCTCATCTGCGGCAAGCAGGCATATGACGGACAGCGGGTTCTGGTCTGCCTGTTGATCGAAGCGGGATTTGCAGTCGTATTTGCATTGGCATCTATGGTAATCCGGCGGTATGAGGCCGGCAAGACTTCCGCAGCATAAAACAAATGGCACGCGCTCTGCAACGCTGATGACGTTCCGGGCGCGTGCTGTTTCGTTCTGCGGCAGGGTTTATTGACAATCTATCCTGAATATGCTATACTGTATAACATATGATTACAACAGACAGAGGGAGATCCGGAGAATGGACAGAAAGCTCAAACTGAATACATGGCAGACGATCCGTGTGGGATTTGCCTTTCTGGCGATTCTGGCGTTCTGGCAGATGTACAACAATGTCATTCCGCTGATGCTGACGAAAACCTTTCATATGGATAAGAGCATATCCGGCGCGATTATGGCTGCTGATAATATACTGGCGCTGTTTCTGCTGCCGCTCTTCGGCGGATTATCGGACCGCTGCCGTTCAAAAATGGGTAAGCGCAGGCCGTTTATTCTCGGCGGAAGCATTGCGGCAATTTTCCTGATGCTGCTGATTCCGTTCCTGGACAATTCCTATTTCCGCGAACCGAAAACGGCAACTGAGATTCTGTTTGTCTGCGTGCTTGGCTGTATTCTGGTTGCAATGGGAACCTACCGCAGCCCGGCGGTTGCGCTGATGCCGGATGTGACGCCGAAGCCGCTGCGCAGCAGAGCGAATGCGATTATCAATCTGATGGGTGCGCTCGGCGGCATCATTTATCTGGTGATCGCAAAAATCATGTATCCGTCATCTGCCGTGCAGGATGCGGAACATGTCAATTATCTGCCGCTGTTTCTGGTCGTTGCAGGGATCATGATTCTGTCGCTCATTGTCCTGATGTTCTTTGTCAATGAGGTGCAGCTGCATGAGAAGATGCTTGCTTATGAAGCGGCGCATCCGGAAGAAAATCTTGCCGTGGAGACCGAAGCGCACAAGGAAGAACTGCCCCGGGAGGTAAAAAAGAGCCTGATTTTCCTGCTCTTTTCCGTAGCGCTCTGGTATATGGGCTACAACGCCATGGAGACATGGTTCACAACCTTTGCGGATGCAGTCTGGCATCTCGGACTGGGGGATGCGTCGCTGTGTCTGACGATTGCAACCGCCGGCGCGATCGTCTTTTTCATTCCGTCCGGCATCGCGGCGAGCAGGCTGGGACGCAGAAAAACAATCCTGTTCGGAATTCTGCTGCTGTCTGCGAGCTTCTTCAGCGTCTTTGCGTATACCTGCTTCTCGCATGAATTCCGCAGTTTCCTGTACATTCTGTTCTTTCTGGTCGGCGTAGCCTGGGCGTTTATCAATGTCAATTCGCTGCCGATGGTACTGGAAATGTGCAAGGGCTCTGAAACCGGCCGCTTTACCGGTTATTACTACACGTTCAGCATGATTGCGCAGGTTTTGACACCGGTTTTGGCCGGTGCGCTTCTGGAGCATGTCAGCTATATGACGCTGTTCCCGTATTGTGCGGTCTTTGTTCTGCTGGCGTTTGTGACGATGCTGTTTGTGCGTCACGGTGATACAAAGGCTGCGGTTAAGCGCGGACTGGAAGCATTTGAAGATATGGATTGAAAAAAGCAGCGCCTCAAAGGGTGATGCTGATATAGAAGTTTTAAGCCATAGTATTTCTGATATGCGGTCAGAAGTACTATGGCGTTTCTATTGACAGTGCAGATATGTTATGCTATAATTGTTACTAACATAAATCAGAATTTATCAAGCTATCTGCTAAAGAAAGGATGAGGCAGTGACTATGATTGAGATTTCCTATCTACAGATGTTTATTTTTATAACTCTCATTTGGATACTTGTGCGATTCATAATTGCGATCAGATTCAAGAAGTTTTCGGTAAAACGCGAACTACAGATGCTTCTTGTATACATATGCCTTGTAGTTATTGCAAGATTTGTATACTTCCCGTTACATTTTGTTGATGGAAAAATAGGTACACTAACGATTGGATTTTCAAAGACACCGTCTGACATGATAAGTTTAATCCCGTTCTTTTTTCTCTTTGACAGATATGATGGATGGCTTATCAATATTATCGGGAACATAGCAATGTTTATACC
>CAMNFV010000210.1 GCA_946537515.1 uncultured Ruminococcus sp.
TGATAGAATGAGTAGTGAACTATTTACTTCCGGAAGGAGATCTGTTATGAATCACGCAACAGCAAAAATCATTGCTTCATCGACCGCCGGTGATACGGTCGTCGCTTCTGCCGCCCGTATCTCCACAACGCAGGGCACCGCGCTGGAGATTTATGAAAAATCCTGCGGGAAGGATAACAACGCCTCGCTGATTGAAAAGGTCGTCGCTTCCGGCCATACCTCTACGCTGGAGCATCAGCTTTTTACAGTCGCCTTTGACAATGTCTCCGTCTGCACGGAAGAATTTGTCATCGAGTTCCGGCTTGGATCGTATACTGTCAAATCACGCAGATATGTCGATTTCACAAGTGCCGGATTCTATATCCCGCCGATGCCGGAGCATCTGCTGCCGGAGTACAAAGCGCATATGCAGTCGCTCTTCGATGCCTATGCAAAGCTCCTGGAGCTTGAAATCCCGAAAGAGGATGCGCGCTATCTGCTGCCATATTGCTTCCGCAGCAATTTCTACTGCACGATGAATGCGCGTGAACTGCTGTATATGGTAACGGTCATGTGCAGCGGCCGCGGCGCCTATTATCCGGAGCTGAAAATGCTCGGTGAATCGCTGAAAGAGCAGCTGCGCGAATACTTCCCGAATCTGCCCGATCAGTTTGCAGCGCGCTATCATGCGGACGCTTCCGAAACCTATGCGCGGTATGCACCGGCGGAGCTTGCGGAGTGGAAAATCACACCGAATGTCGCAGAAGCAGAAGTGGAACTGCGCAGCGCGCCGCCCGCCTATGCGCATGAAATCATCATGGACGCGCAGATTTACAACGGCATGTTCTCTCCGGATCCGGAAGGACCGTATGAATTCAATGATCTTATCAAATCCGAGCGTCCGCGTGAGCTGGAATTGCTCCATGCACAGTTTGAGATCCACAATCTCTCGCTTGCAGCAATCACGCATCTTGTGCGTCACCGCATCCAGACGGTACTCGTCCCGCATGTGACGCAGGCGGTCTATATGCAGAATTATGTGCTGCCGGAATCAATCCGCGCAAATGCGGAAGCCTGCGCAATCTATCAGAAGGCATTTGAAGAGAATGCTGCGCTCTTTGACCGGATGCGGCAAAACGGTCTGCCGCATGAGGCGGAGCAGTATTTTGCCCTCGCGGGCAATCAGCTCGATGTCCTCTGCGATATGAACGGCCGCGAGCTGCTGCACTTCATGAAGCTGCGTACCTGCAACCGCGCGCAATGGGAGATTCGTGCATGTGCGATCGACCTGCTGCGTCAGCTTCGCAAAGCCTGTCCTGCTGTCTTCCGGTATTTCGGTCCGAGCTGCTATGTCACGGGGAAATGTCCCGAGGGCAGACTGAGCTGCGGACAGTTTTCTGAAATCACCGCCCGATTCGGCTCCGAAACGCTCTGAATGGCGGGCGCAACCAAAAAAGCACGTAAAATCGCCGATAGCAACCGTCCGCTGCGGGATTGTAAAGCGCAGTTTCTTGTCTGCAACCGCGAAATATGCTATCATGAATACAGTCAAACGACAACAAACATTCACCACAGGAGGTATGTATCATGATTCTCGCAGACAAAATTATTGAACTTCGCAAGCAGGCCGGTATGTCCCAGGAGGAACTTGCCGAAAAGATGAATGTCAGCCGGCAGTCGGTTTCCAAATGGGAGGGCGCACAGTCCGTGCCCGATCTCAACCGCATCTTACAGCTCTCGGAAATCTTCGGTGTCAGCACGGACACGCTGCTCAAAGATGAGCTTGCACTCACGACAGCCATATCTGATGTGCCGGATACGACCGAGCCGCCGCTCCGGGCTGTCTCAATGGAGGAGGCCAATGCCTTCCTGCATGCCAATACAAAAGCTGCCTTTCTGATTTCGCTCGGTATCGCCTGCTGCATTGCATCCATTGCACCCGGCAGTATTCTGGAGAGAATCGAGCGTTTCGGTGATGCGCTCGCAACTATTATCATGTTCCTGATGATCGCGGGCGGCGTCGCTCTGCTGATTATCGGCAGCAGCTTCCTCAAGGCCTATGATTATCTGAATCACGAGGGCATTGATACTGCTTACGGCGTATCGGGTATGGTACGCGAGAAGCAAAACGCACGGCGCGTACAGCATCTTGCCGAACTGATCACAGGTATCGCGCTTTGCATTCTCAGCTTTCTGCCTGCAATGTTTACAAGTGAAGTATTCGGGGATGACAGCTTTCCGACAGCTGTCTGCGGTACTGTGATGTTCGTGCTGATTGCCTGCGGCGCATTCCTGATCGTCCATACCGCGCTGATCAACAGCGGTTTTGAGAAGCTGCTGGAAGAGGACGGATATACCCGCGAGGAAAAGCAGGCGCAAAACAGTATCGCCCATACTATTATCAGCGTGTTCTGGCTGGTCGTCGTCGCCGGATTCCTCGCATACAGCTTTCTGACCGGCGACTGGAAGCACAGCTGGATCGTATTTCCGGTCGCGGGCGTAATTTGCGGCGCGCTTAGCGTCATCCTGAAGCGCGTCTGCAAATGAATCCGCTGACAATTTTTAAGATTTGCAATAAAATCTCGAAAACCCCTTGCAAAATCGCGCGAAATCCGGTATAATATAGAATAGTATGATTATAACCGGAAGGAGAACCAACAATGCCAAGCGCAACCAACAAGAAACGCAAAAAGCCCATGACACAAGCCAGCCGCAGAAAAGCGAAAAAGAAAAAGCAGCGGCGCGGTCCGGTCATGCGATTCCGGCTCAGTCAGCTGATTTTGCTTTGGGTGCTGAGCTTGATCCTTTGCTTCGGCGCATATCTCTTTAACCGCAATTTCCACCCCGAAAAGGATGTCTTCCTGGCAGACGCGGAAGAATCTGCTGCGGAAGAGGATTCGCAGATCGTCGATTCCCTGCCGCCGGAGGAAGAACCGCAGGAAATGACCGATACGGCTCCCGCGGAAGATCCGCAGCCGGAGGAAACAACAACAGAGGCCGTTCCGACAACGACCAAAAATAACCCCGTTCCGGAATCGGTTCCGCAGCCGGCTGATTATCTGACAAAATGCGCATTCCTCGGCGAGACCAATATCTACAATCTCGGCCAGAACGGACTGCTGAAGCCGTTCAGCGTCTATGCGAGCGAAAAATTGACACTGACCAATTATATGCGCGAATACGTCATGCTCGAAGGCACGACAATCCGCATCTTGAGCGCAATGAACTCGGCTAAATGCCCGATCTATTTGATGTTCGGAACGGAAAGCCTCGGCACACAGCCTGCCGATCAGACTGCTGACCAGTTTGACCAGCTCCTGAATTCCACCATTGCAACTGCACCGGAAGCGCAGAAAATCGTGCTCTCGATTCCGCCTGTAACGGAATTTGCAGAGGTCAACGGCGATAATCCGATCAAAAACAGCGTGATCGACGATTATAATACACGCCTGCTTGAAATCGCAAACAAGCGCGATGTATACTTTGTTGATGTCAATACGGCGCTGAAGAACAACAACGGCAAGCTCGATCCGAAATATGCGGAGGAGGACGGCATCCACCTCAATGCAGAGGGCGGTCAGCTGCTTCTGAACTATGTTCTGAACCACGTTCCCCCGATGTAATTACAACGAAACGGCAGCGGATTTCTGATTCGCTGCCGTTATTTCATCTTGCAATATTATAATGATTTTACAATGAAATGCGCAGATTGATACCCGGACGTGTTGTGTCCGGCCGGAATTCTGCGGCAGTTCTCACTTTATGTCGTGGACTTTTGACCGGTTATCTGCTATCATCATATATGAAAGGAGGACATGATATGGATCAAATCCAAATCGGCAGCTTTCTGAAAACGCTGCGCCTCGAAAAATCGCTTACACAGGAACAGCTTGCAGATCAATTCGGCGTAACGGGCAGAACCGTCTCGCGCTGGGAAAATGGAAACAATCTGCCGGATATCAGTATACTCGTTGAACTCGCGGATTTCTATGATGTGGATATTCGTGAGCTGATTGACGGCAGCCGGAAAAGTGAGGATAGTATGATGAGTGAAGATCTCAAAGATACACTTGTAAAGGTGTCGGATTACACATCTGCGGAAAAGGCCTCGATGTCTAAGAACATCCTGTGGAACGCTGTTATTACGCTCGTTCTGGGTGCGGCAGCAATAGCAGCGGTAATATTGAAAGAAACAGGGAAAATCGCAAACTCACATATATATTTCTTTCTCATGTGTATTATGACCAATGCGGTTTCAACCGTTTTAGACATTCGCAGAATCAATGATCGAATGAGTAAACGAAACTATGTGCGAATCACACGAATCCTGGCTATTGGGTATTTTCTCCTCATTCTGCTTTGCATTTTGATCATTGCCGCAGATGCAGCCGGACTCATTGATTGAGAATTTGTTACACCCCCATCGGAGCCACTTCATCTGCAAACGAAAAGAACCGCTGCCCTTATGGACAGCGGTTCTTTTTGCTATTGGAAATTACTTCTCGTCGTCATCACGACGCTTGCGCAATGCGAATGCTGCTGCACTCATCATCACGCCAACGATCATCAGAGCGATCGGAGCGGAATCACCGGTACGCGGAGCGGTGCCGATCTTCGAGGTGGTGTTCGGCGTCTTGTTCACGGTCGTCACAACCTTTGTGGTCGTGGTCGTCGTGGTGCTCTGGGACGTCGTTGCATCAGTTTCAGTCTCGGTCTCGGTCGTGGTCGCTTCCGTCGTGGAAGTGGTTTCGGTGGTCGTTCTGGTGCGGTTGTCCTTATCGCCGGTCTGATCATTCGTGACGGTCGTTTCAGTCTCCGAAGTTGTGGTTCGGGTATCTGTATCGTTCTTCTCGTCATGCGTGATCGTCGTCGTAACGGTTTCCGTCGTGGTGGTCTCCGATGTTGTTGTATCGGATTCGCTGCCGCTCTCGGTACGCGTTGTATCAGACGTGGTTTCCGACGTTGTGGTGGTCGTCGTCGTCGTGGTCGTCGTCGTGGTGGTCGTAGTAGTGGTAGTGGTGGTAGTGGTTGTTGTCGTAGTCGTCGTAGTTGTCGTGGTTGTGGTTGTCGTTGTGGTAGTTGTTGTCGTGGTGGTCGTAGTTGTCGTAGTCGGCTTCGTGGTCGACGTTGTCGTAGTGGTGGTTGTGGTAGTCGGCTTCGTCGTCGAAGTCGTGGTCGTAGTGGTCGTGGTGGTCGGCTTCGTAGTAGAAGTCGTAGTCGTCGTGGTCTCGGTCACCTTCGGTGCATCCTGAACCTCGATTGTGTTGTCATC